>NZ_JBHXMA010000002.1:282925-303909 GCF_042721035.1 Streptomyces sp. NPDC058464 | reverse complement strand
CCCGGCGCGCCGGCGGCCACCGCGGCCCCGCGCGGGGGGTGGTCGCACCCCCCCGCCGTGTGGGGGGCGGCCGGGGGCGGGCGGCCGCCCCGCGCCCCCCCCCCTTCCGTGCGGATCGGTGGTGCGCGGGTGGCTCAGACGGCCGAACCGGCCTTCCAGTCCGCCCAGTTCAGGTTCCAGCCGTTGAGGCCGTTGTCGGGGGCCACGGTCTTGTCGCCGGTGTTGGAGACGACCACGACGTCACCGATGATCGAGTGCGTGTACATCCAGTACGCGGGCGTGGTGGTGTCGTTGGCGCCCTTGGTGTCGGACAGGCCGACGCAGCCGTGGCTGGTGTTCACCGAGCCGAAGATGGACTTGGCGCCCCAGTAGTTGCCGTGCAGGAAGGTGCCGGAGCTGGTGAGGCGGATGGCGTGCGGCACGTCCTTGATGTCGTACTCGCCCTTGCCGTCGTTGTCGGTGAAGCCGACGGTCGCGCCGTTCATGCGCGTCTGCTTGTACTTCTCGGACATCACCATGATGCCGTTGTACGTCGTGTTCTCGGGCGAACCGGCCGAGATCGGGATGGTCTTGATGGTCTTGCCGTCCTCGGTGACCTTCATCTCCTTGGTCTTGGCGTCGACGTAGGAGACCTGGTTGCGGCCGATGTGGAAGGTGACCGTCTTCTGCTGGACGCCGTAGACACCGGAGGCGCCCTCGACACCGTCGAGCGCCAGCTTCAGCGTGACGGTGGAGTTCTCCTTCCAGTAGTCCTCGGGACGGCAGTCCATGCGCTGGGTGGAGAACCAGTGGCAGACGACCTCCTGGCCGCTGCTGGAGGTGACCGTGATGCCCTTCTGGACAGCGGCCTTGTTCGTGATCTGCTTGTCGAAGTTGATCGACACGGGCATGCCGACGCCGACGGTCGAGCCGTCCTCCGGGGTGAAGGTGCCTATGAAGCTGTTGGACGGGGAGACCGTGGTGAAGGACGCGTTCTCGTGCGCGACCAGCCCGGCGGAGTCCTTGGCCTCGGCGGCGACCTTGTAGGTGGTGGACCGCTCCAGCTGGGCGGAGGGCTTCCAGCTGGTCTTGTCGGCGGACAGGGCGCCGGCGACCGCGGTGCCGTCCGCGGTGGTCATGGTCACGCTGGTGAGCGTGCCCTTGCTGACGGTGACGGCGGCCGAGTTGTTGATCGACGCGTTGTCCGAGCCGTCCTTGGGTGTGATCGTGATGTCGGCCTGGGACGACTTCTTGGCCGCCGCCGCGTCCGCCTGGGACTGCGAACTCTCACCGCCGCCGGACGCCTTGTCGTCGCTGCCGGAACACGCCGTGAGCACCAGAACACCACCGAGCAGTGCGGACGCGGCCATCAGGCCCTTGCGCCGCTTACTGTCCGTCATCACACGCTTCTCCATCGTTGCCGAGTCCGCGAACACACCGAGAGTCCCCGTCAAGAACCTTCAACGCTACGGCCGCGCCGTCCCGTTCCACATTCTTCGGATCTGTGGGGCACACCACGTCCACAGGGGCGGCCGATGCGGGAGGGGCGGGCCCGCGCGCCCTCTGAGACGACGAAACCCCGGACGGCGGTTGCCGTCCGGGGTCACCGGTTCCCCGGATCGCTCAGCCGATGCCGCCCTCTTCGTCGTCTTCGTCGTCGCGCTCGTCATCATCCTCGTCGAGATCCCAGTCCGGCGAATCCGGATCGTAGGAAATCGGCTCGCTGGACCAGGAGGCCTGCTGGAGCTCGATCCCGGGCACCTCGCTGACCAGGTCGAACGGATCGACGAGATAGGCGAGGGCCTCGGCGGTGTCTTCCGTCACAGCGGCCTCGGCGTGCGCCCGCTCGTCGCCCGGCAGGTCGGGATCCCCGGCGATCCGGCGCAGCGCGGCCTTGGTGACCTCGCCGGCATCCTCGACCTCGAGGACCAGCTCCACCCGAAGCCGCACAAATCGTGATGTCTCTGGAGTGCTCATGGCGGGAGCGTACGGCCGAATCGTCCCGTGACTTTCCCGTGACCCGCGATTTTCACTAACATCGCCCCACACGGCCAATTCGCCAGCGTCACAAGGGGATCGATATTCCGTGTCATCCGCTCGCCGCCCGTTGCTGACCGCCACCGCCGCAGGCACGCTCCTGTGCGCGCTGTGGTTCGTCCCGTCCGCCAACGCGTCGCAGGACGCCCCGGCGAGAACCGGCACGTCGGAGGGTACGGCGACCCGCGTCACCCAGCAGGCCAGGGCGCTGTCCGAGGCCACCTCCGAGGCGACCGGGGACGCCACCCGACTCGCCGACACCGGCAGCCCGAACACCACGCCGTACGTCGTCGGCGGCACCCTTTTCCTCGCCGTCGGCGCGGGCTTCGTGGTCTATTCGGTCCGCCGCGAACGGCTGGAATTTTAAATAACTTGACCGACCTTTGACCCAGCGCCCACAGTCGCCCCATGAAGAGATCATCGGGCGTGCGGATCCGCGCCCTCGCCGTCGGCGGCGCGCTGTCCTTCGCCCTCATCACGGGCTGCTCCGGCGGGAGTTCCGAGGACACCGCGGGCACCGCGCGGGAGGCGTCCACCGTCAGGGCGCTGAGCACCGGGGAGTTGAAGCAGCGGATCCTCGCGCAGGGCGAGGTGGACGGCTACAAGGTCAACCCCATCGGCGGAGCCGCGCCGAACCGGAGCACCATCAAGTCCAGCGACGCGAAGTGCCGCCCGCTGGCCTACGTCCTCACCGGCCTCGCCCCGGCCGAACCGGCCACCGAGATCGGCCGCACGGTACGCGAGGACAAGAAGGACCCCACCGACGACGCGACCTCCCTCGACGACATGGCCGACGGCAAGTTCGAGAGCGCGCTCAAGGACTCCCTGAACCTGGACATCACCTCCCTCTCCCTGTCGTCGTACGACGGGAACGGCGCGCAGCAGGCCCTGCGGGCCCTCTCGACCGCCCTCAAGACGTGCACCACGGGCTTCACGGGCGGCGCCTCCGGCGACGAACAGAAGGTCACCGAGGTGACGCCCACCAAGGCGTCGGGACTGGGCGACGAGTCGGTCGCCTTCACCGCGACCACCGACATGGACGGCGACAAGGGCCCCCTCCACGCCGAGGTCGTCCGCCACGGCAACACGGTCGCCACGTACCTCACGATGAACATCGGCGCGATGATGACCGGGAAGACGTACACGGTACCGACGGCCGTGATCAAGGCCCAGTCGGCGAAGCTGGGCTAGAACGCAACTCCCCGCGCTCCTCGGAGAGGGGTGCGGGGAGAAACCAAGGGGCGCGGGGAACTGCGCGACCAGCCCCCACCCGTCCGCGGCCAAACGACTACCGCAACGCCCCCGTCACCTTCTCCGCCGCCGCGACCACGCCCCCGCCCCGCACGAACTCCTCCGCCGCGGCCAGGTCCGGCGCGAGGAACCGGTCCGGCCCAGGCCCCTGCACCCCCGCGGAGCGCACCGCGTCGATGACCGCCTGCGAGGCCGGTGCCGGCGCCAGCCCCTCCCGCAACTCGACGGCCCGGGTGGCCGCGTACAGCTCGACGGCGATGATCCGCGTCAGATTGCCCACGGCCGTCCGCAGCTTGCGCGCCGCCGACCACCCCATCGACACGTGGTCCTCCTGCATCGCCGAGGACGGGATCGAGTCGGCCGACGCCGGAACGGCAAGCCGCTTCAGGTCGCTCACCAGCGCCGCCTGCGTGTACTGGGCGATCATCAGCCCCGAGTCGACGCCCGCGTCGTCCGCGAGGAACGGCGGCAGCCCGTGGCTGCGGTTCTTGTCCAGCAGCCGGTCCGTCCGCCGCTCGGCGATGGACCCGAGGTCGGCCACCGCGATGGCGAGGAAGTCGAGGACGTAGGCGACCGGCGCCCCGTGGAAGTTGCCGTTGGACTCCACCCGCCCGTCGGGCAGGACGACGGGGTTGTCGACGGCCGACGCCAGCTCCCGCTCCGCGACCAGCCGGGCGTGCGCGAGCGTGTCCCGCCCGGCCCCGGCGACCTGCGGAGCACACCGCACCGAGTACGCGTCCTGGACGCGCGGCGCGTCGTCCTGGTGATGCCCGGTCAGCTGGGAGCCCTGGAGCACGGCGAGCATGTTGGCGGCGCTGTCGCCCTGCCCCGGGTGCGGCCGGATGGCGTGCAGCTCGGGCGCGAGCACCCTGTCCGTACCGAGCAGCCCTTCGAGGCTCAACGCGGCCGTGACATCGGCGGACTTGTACAGCATGTCCAGGTCGGCGAGGGCCATCACCAGCATGCCGAGCATGCCGTCGGTGCCGTTGAGAAGGGCGAGCCCCTCCTTCTCGCGCAGTTCGACGGGGGCGATCCCGTGTTCGGCGAGCAGCTCGCCGGCGGGCCGGACGACCCCGTCGGGGCCCTCGGCGTCTCCCTCGCCCATGAGCGTGAGGGCGCAGTGCGAGAGCGGGGCCAGGTCCCCGGAGCAGCCCAGGGAGCCGTACTCGTGCACGACCGGGGTGATGCCGGCGTTCAGCACGTCGGCCATGGTCTGGGCGACCTCGGGACGCACACCGGTGTGTCCGGAGCAGACGGTCTTCAGCCGCAGGAACATCAGGGCCCGGACGACCTCGCGCTCCACCCGCGGTCCCATGCCGGCCGCGTGCGAGCGGACGATGTTGCGCTGCAGCTGGGCGCGCAGCTCCGGGCTGATGTGCCGGGTCGCCAGGGCGCCGAAGCCGGTGCTGACGCCGTAGACCGGCTCCGGCTTGGCCGCCAGCGCGTCCACGATCTCGCGGGCTGCCGCGAGCGCCGCGACCGCCTCGGCCGAGAGCTCGATCCGGGCGCCGCCGCGCGCCACGGCGAGAACGTCGGACGCGGTGACACCGGACGTCCCCACCACCACAGTGTGCATATCCATATTCAGGAGCGTACGCAGTGAATGCGCCTGCTGTCACTACTGGGGCACGGGGTTGCCCCTTACTTGTACGTCACAGCCGTGCGCCACCGCCGTACGTCACAGGCCCCGGCGCCCGCGGAAGCTCCGCCGCTCGGCCCGCTCCGGCGGCGGCGCGTCGGCCAGCCGTACGACGGGATCGTCCGGCCCCTCCCGCCCGGCCACCACCGGCCGGTCGGCGCGCAGCGCCTTCGCCCGGTACTGGGCGGCGTCGGCGAGCCGGAACAGCCGGCGGGCCGAGCGCACCGGCCCGATCGGGTCCGCGGTCGAGGCGACCCCGCACGCGACCCCCTCACCGAGTTCCAACTCCCCGGCCCGGCGGCAGAGTTCGTCGGCCGCCTTGACCACGTCGTCGGCCGACGGGCCGACCGCGAGCAGACAGAACTCGTCCCCGCCGAGCCGCGCGGCGAGCGCGCCCGGAAGCATCGCCCCGCACAGCGACAGCACCGACCCGAAGCGTTCGAGAAGCCGGTCGCCGACGGCGTGCCCACGGGTGTCGTTCACCTTCTTGAGCCCGTTGAGGTCGCAGACGACGAGGCTGACCACGGCCCCGTCCGCGCGGTGCTGCTCGATCGCCTCGTCGAGGCGCACGTCGACGGCACGGCGGTTGGCGAGCCCGGTCAGCGCGTCGGTGTACGCGAGCCGGCGGGCCTCCTCCAGCTGCTCGGTCTGCGCGATCCCGGCGGCGGCGACGGAGGCGAGGACGGTGGCGAAGTCGGCGTCGGCACGGCCGAAGACGGGCGTGCGGGCGGCGCGGGCCACGTACAGCTCGCCCCAGGCCCTGCCGTGCAGCACGATCGGGGCGACCAGGCAGCAGCCGCGGCCCCGGCGGCGCAGGGCGGCGACACGCTGGTGGGAGTAACCGGGGCGGCCGGCGGCGGCGCCCTCGGCCGTCTCGACCCAGGCGTTGGGGCCGCCGCCGCCCGCCCAGCGTTCGTGGAGGAACTCGGTGATCTCCGGGAACTGGTGCACCGGATAGGCCTCGGCCTCCGGGAACTCCTCCTCGCCCGGGGCACGCTCCCCGACGTTCACGAGGACCCGCAGCCGGCCCAGGTCGCGCTCCCAGACGGAGAGCGCGGCGAAGCTGCCGTCCAGGGCGCGGCAGGCGCCGGCCGCGGCGGCGTGCCAGCACTCATGTGGGGTGTGAGCCGCAGCCATGCCCTGCGCCAGCGCGACGACGGCGGCCAGCCGGTTGTCCTCACCCATCACTCCAGGTTAGGGATTATTTGGTTCATTCGGGACATCGGCGCGACGAACAGGTGTTGCGGGGCCGGCGCATCGTCGCCGCCTGCGGACCGGTGGGGGTTGCTCGCGCAGTTCCCCGCGCCCCTCACGGGGCGCTGCCCAGCCAGCGCCGGCAAGCGTCCCCAGCCCCTGACCCACCCGCACCCCGCCCCTACTCCCCCGGCCACTCCGGCGACCGCTTCTCGTTGAACGCCGCCACGCCCTCCGCCCGGTCCCCCGAGAACGCCACCGTCCGCCACGCCGCGTCCTCCACCTCGAGCCCCGTCCGCAGGTCCAGCCCATGGCCCAGCCGCAACGCCCGCTTCGCCGCCCGCAGCCCCACCGGCGAGTTCGCCGCCATCCGGGCCGCCAGCGCCAGCGCGGCCTCCCGGTCCCGCCCCGCCTCCACCAGCTCGTCGACCAGGCCCAGTTCACGCGCCTCCGGCGCCTCCACCCGGCGCGCCGAGAAGACCAGTTCGGCCGCGCGGGCCGCGCCGACCCGGCGGGGCAGCAGCTGTGTGCCGCCGCCTCCCGGAATCACGCCGACCGACACCTCGGGCAGGCCCACCACGGCCGTGCCGTCGGCCACGATCACATCGCAGGAAAGGGCCAGCTCGAAGCCCCCGCCGAGCGCATAGCCGTGCACGGCGGCGATCGTCGGCATCGGAAGCTCCAGCACGCCGGTGTACGCCCCGCGCGACAGCGGCCGCGACCGGAGCAGCTCCGCGTCGCTCATCCCGTTGCGCTCCTTGAGGTCCGCGCCGACGCAGAACGCCCGCTCGTGCGACGAGGTCACCACCACCACGCGCGCGTCCCGGTCGCCGCCGAGCGCGGCACACGCGGCGATGATCGAGCGGGCCATCGCCATCGACACCGCGTTCATCGCCTTGGGCCGGTCCAGCACCAGCTCCGCGACGTGCCCGTGCCGCCGCACCAGCACGAACTCCCCGTAACGCTCCTCGCTCCCGCTCATGTGACCCTCCGCTCGACCCGCCAACGAGTTAACGCCGGTTAACTCCCTCGATCATCGCAGCCGGGGCAGAGCGGGGGAAGGGGCACCGGCCAGGCCGGACACCCTCGTTCGAGTGACATCCCGGGAGACTCCCGGCGCACGCCCCATGGGAGCGCATAACGTGCGCTCGCCACGGCGCATCGGGGGCGCGAGCGCATCGGGGAGGGATCGTGATGACCGAGACGTCGACGCAGCCGACGCCAGACACCGACCTCACGGCCGCAGAGCCGACACAGCCGGTACCGAAGCCGTCGGCCACGGACACCGCACGGCCGACGGCAGCGACCGACCGGGCGCCCGCAGCCCGGCCGCCCACGGACGCCAACCCGACCGGCCCGCGCCTCTTCACCCCCCGCCCCCGAGGCCGGCATCGCCGCCCCCGCCCCCGCAGGGTCCTGCTCGTGGCGGGCGGTATCGCGCTGGCCGCCGGGGCCCTGAGCCTCGTCCGGATGAACATCGATCCCGGCGTGGGCGGCCCCGGCACCGCCGAGGCCGAACCCCGGCTGGATCCGGGCACCGGGGCGGACCGGTCGACCCCTGCCGGCGCCATGGTCGCCACGGCCACCGCCACCACCGTCCCCCTGGTGAGCCCCGCGCCGGCCTCGGCGGCGGGCGGGGCGAGCACCACCCCGACGACGACCTCCACCCTCGTACCCCCGTCGGCCACGCCTCCGACCGCCGCACCGGCCGCCCCGGGCACGACCACCATTCCCGAGGCCCCGAACACACCGGCCCCCTCGGCCACCCGGCGACCGGACCCGGCACCGCCCCGAACCACACCCCCCGCCACACCCGCGCCCAGCCCCCAGCCCTCCACCCCCGCCCACCCCGGCCTCTGCGTCCCGATCATCGGCCTGTGCGTCGGCCCCTAGGGGCTCTCGCCGACCAGGGGACTTCCTACGAGCGTCGGACTTCTACGAGGACGGGACCGCGCCGTCCCGCCGGGTGAGCAGCCACGGCTCCACGACCCCCAGGCCACGCACCGGGCGCTGCCACATCGGCTGGAGGGCGAAGCGGTACGACGGGGGCTCCTCGCCCTCCTTCTCGGCGGTCGCCGCCTCCTCCGCGGCGGCCGCCTCCGAAGCCGGTGCCTCCCCCACCCGGATCAGCTCCTCCGCGAACGCGCTGTCGACGAGGACGGCGTCACGCGGCGCTATCGAGGTGAGGCGGGAGGCGAGGTTCACGGTCGTACCGAAGACATCGCCCATTCGGGTGGTCACGGTGCCGAAGGCCATGCCGACGCGCAGCTCCGGCATCGTCTCGTCGTTCGCCATCGTCTCGACCAGGCGCAGCGCGATGTCGGCGGCGATACCGGCGTCGTCGGCGGCGTACAGGACCTCGTCGCCGAGGGTCTTGATGAGCCGGCCGCCGCGGGCCGCCACCAGGTCGGCGGCGGTGGTCTCGAACGCCTCGACCAGCTCGCCGAGCTCCTCCTCCTCCATGCGCCGGGTCAGCCGGGTGAACCCCACGAGGTCGGCGAAGCCGACGGCGAGCCGGCGGTCGACCATCTCCTCGTCGTCGGTGGCCTGCACGACCCGGCCCGCCGAGGCGGCGAGCTGGCGGCGCCAGACGTAGACGAGGAACTCCTCCAGCTCGGGCAGGAGCAGTTCGACGATCGGGTACGTGACCTCGGTGCGGGTCATGCCCGGCTCGGGGGGCTCGGTCAGGCCCTCCAGGAAGGAATCCATCTGCCACTCCGCCAGACGGGCGGTGGTCTGCCCCGTGGACCGTGCCACCTGCACGGCCATGGCCTCGCTGAGCAGTCCCGCCTCGACGAGGCCGGCGAGCCGGCGCAGGGCCAGTACGTCGGCCTCCGTCAGCGCCTTGGCCTGCCCGATGTCGGCGAAACCCATCGCCCGCCAGAACCGCGACGCCAGCTCCATGGAGACGCCTGCGCTGCGGGCAGCCTGGAAGGGGGTGTAGCGGCGCTCGGCCCCGAGGATCAGGCCTTCGAGACGCAGCGCGAGGGGATCCTCGCCGGAGTCGGCGGCGTCCGCGCCCTCGCCGGAGCCCGTGTCGTCGACGGTCACGCCTGCTGCCCTTCCGATCTACCGCGGTCGCATACCGACCGGCCTCAACTCTACGGCAGCTGTGCGGTAGCTCACTTCGTGAGGTAAGCCGACTTCAGGTGGTGCGGGGCGCCGATTCGTCCCCGGCCGCGGGCCGGTGGGGGCCGGCCGCGCAGTTCCCCGCGCCCCTTACGGGGCGCTTCACAGCCACCCAGCTGCGGGCAGGCGTGCCGCATGGCGGCACGGGTGGGCGCTGGGGGTCCCCCCGGCCGAAGGCTGGGGGAGGCACCCGGCCAGCGCCGGTAAGCGTCCCCACACCCCCCGGCACCAGCCCACCCGCACCCTCACGCCGGCCGCAAGTGCACGATGTCCCCCGCCCCCACCGGCTCCTGAACCCCTGCCTCCGTGGCGATCACCAGCCTCCCGTCGCCGTCGACCGCCACCGCCTCCCCGACCAGCGACCGGTCCCCGGGCAGCTCCGCCCGGACCGACCGGCCCAGCGTCGCGCACCCCGCCGCGTAGGCCTCCTGGAGCCCGCTCGCGGCCGGATCGCCGCCCGCCGCGCGCCAGCGCCCGTACCAGTCCTCCAGGGACCGCAGGACCGCCCTCAGCAGCGTCTCGCGGTCCGTGCTCACCGCCCCGGCCAGCGCCAGCGACCCCGCCTGCGGCACCGGCAGCTCCGCCGCCCGGAGCGTGACGTTGATGCCGACGCCGACCACCACACCGTCCTCGTCGGCCCGCTCCGCGAGGATGCCCCCGGCCTTGCGCTCCTCGTCACCGACGGTGACCAGCAGGTCGTTGGGCCACTTGAGCGCCGTGTCGACGCCCGCCGCCTTCGCCAGCCCCGTCGCCACCGCCACCCCCGTGAGCAGCGGCAGCCAGCCCCAGCGGGCCACCGGCACCTCGGCCGGCTTCAGCAGTACCGAGAAGAACAGGCCCGAGCGCGGCGGCGCCGTCCACTGCCGGTCCAGCCGGCCCCGCCCCGCCGTCTGCTCCTCGGCGACCAGCACCACTCCCTCGTCGGCGTCCCCCGCGACGGCCCGCGCCACGAGGTCGGAGTTGGTGGAGCCGGTGCGGTCCACCACCTCGATGTCGCGGTACAGGCCCCCCTGGCCGCCGTCCCGCACCAGGGCCTTGCGCAGCCCCGCCGGGTTCAGCGGTGGACGGTCCAGGTCGGACCAACGATTGTTGTTCGCATCTGCTGCATCTCGCGGCGTCATGCAAGCCACCCTAGGTGTGTTGTACGCCGCACTGCCGTTTGGTAGGCACCCCACTACGCTACGGATGAGTAACCGTCCCCCCTTTTGAGCAGGCAGGGAGCCGCATCCCGATGTCCGAGCCGGAAGAGATCGACATTCACACGACCGCGGGGAAGCTCGCGGATCTCCAGCGCCGTGTCCACGAAGCGACACACGCCGGTTCGGAGCGCGCGGTCGAGAAGCAGCACGCCAAGGGCAAGCTGACGGCCCGTGAGCGGATCGAGCTGCTCCTCGACGAGGGCTCCTTCATCGAGCTGGACGAGTTCGCCCGGCACCGCTCCACCAACTTCGGCCTGGAGAAGAACCGCCCCTACGGCGACGGCGTCGTCACCGGGTACGGCACGGTCGACGGCCGGCCCGTCGCCGTCTTCTCCCAGGACTTCACCGTCTTCGGCGGCGCCCTCGGCGAGGTCTACGGCCAGAAGATCGTCAAGGTCATGGACTTCGCCCTGAAGACCGGCTGCCCGGTCATCGGCATCAACGACTCCGGCGGGGCGAGGATCCAGGAAGGCGTCGCCTCCCTCGGCGCCTACGGCGAGATCTTCCGCCGAAACACCCACGCGAGCGGCGTGATCCCGCAGATCTCCCTCGTCGTCGGCCCCTGCGCGGGCGGCGCCGTGTACTCCCCGGCCATCACCGACTTCACGGTCATGGTCGACCAGACGTCCCACATGTTCATCACAGGACCGGACGTCATCAAGACGGTGACCGGCGAGGACGTCGGCTTCGAGGAGCTGGGCGGCGCCCGGACCCACAACTCCGTCTCCGGTGTGGCCCACCACATGGCCGGCGACGAGAAGGACGCCGTCGAGTACGTCAAGCAGCTGCTGTCGTACCTGCCGTCCAACAACCTCTCCGAGGCCCCGGTCTTCCCCGAGGAGGCCGACCTCACGGTCACCGACGAGGACCGCGAGCTGGACACCCTGGTCCCGGACAGCGCCAACCAGCCGTACGACATCCACACGGTGCTCGAACACGTCCTCGACGACGGTGAGTTCTTCGAGACGCAGGCCCTGTTCGCCCCGAACATCGTCACCGGCTTCGGCCGCGTGGAGGGCCACCCGGTCGGCATCGTCGCCAACCAGCCGATGCAGTTCGCCGGCTGTCTCGACATCAAGGCCAGCGAGAAGGCCTCCCGCTTCGTCCGCACCTGCGACGCCTTCAACGTCCCGGTCGTCACCTTCGTCGACGTCCCCGGCTTCCTGCCCGGCGTCGACCAGGAGCACGACGGCATCATCCGCCGCGGCGCCAAGCTGATCTACGCCTACGCCGAGGCCACCGTCCCCCTCATCACCGTCATCACCCGCAAGGCCTTCGGCGGCGCCTACGACGTCATGGGCTCCAAGCACCTGGGCGCCGACCTCAACCTCGCCTGGCCCACCGCCCAGATCGCCGTCATGGGCGCCCAGGGCGCCGTCAACATCCTGCACCGCCGCACCATCGCGGAGGCGGAGGAATCAGGCGAGGGCGAGGCCACCCGGGCGCAGCTCATCCGCGAGTACGAGGACACCCTCCTCAACCCCTACACGGCGGCCGAACGCGGCTACATCGACGCCGTCATCATGCCGTCGGACACCCGCCGCCACGTCGTACGGGGCCTGCGCCAGCTCCGCACCAAGCGCGAGTCCCTGCCCCCGAAGAAGCACGGCAACATCCCCCTGTAAGGAGAGCCGCTGTGACGATCAAGGTCATACGGGGCAACCCGACCCCGGAGGAGCTGGCCGCCGCCCTGGCGGTGGTAAGGGCCCGCGCGGCGGCCCTGGCGGCCGCCCCGTCCGGCACCCCGCCGACAACCAGCGCCTGGTCCGACCCGAGCCGCATCGCCCAACGCCGGGTCCCACACCCGAGTCCGGCCGCATGGACCCGTACCTACTGGCCTGGCTAGCCACCGGACACTCAGGGGCGCGGGGCTGTATCGATATGCGGCTCCGCCGCGTGGGCGCACGTAAGTGGAATCCCGGGCACCAATCTGAGTACCCCTACTCAGGCGCCCGAGGTCGGCCAAGCCCCACGCTGGTGACATGCTGTGGTCGGACCCCGAAGACGAGCCGCCGAAGGACCTGCAGGACATGCAGAGGACCCTCCGGCGGCTCGGCGTCTTCCTGGCCCTGGTCATGGTCGTCCTGATGATCGTGCTCGGCGTGAGGTGACGCCCTCCTGTCGGCCCTCCGGTCGGCCACGCCGATAGTCTGCCCCCATGCGCAGACTCGTCCTCGCCTCCCAGTCCCCCGCCCGGCTGAACCTCCTGCGCCAGGCGGGCCTCGCTCCCGAGGTGATCGTCAGCGGCGTCGACGAGGACGCCGTCACCGCGCCCACCCCGGCCGACCTGGCCCTCGCCCTCGCGGAGGCGAAGGCGTCCGTGGTCGCCGCCCGCCCCGACGTCCAGGGCGCGATCGTCATCGGCTGCGACTCGGTGCTGGACATCGACGGCCAGGCCCTCGGCAAGCCGGGCGACGCCGAGGAGGCCACCGCCCGCTGGAAGTCGATGCGCGGCCGGGCCGGCACCCTGCAGACCGGGCACTGCGTGTGGGACACGGCGAGCAAGCGCTGGGTGTCGGCGACCGCGTCCACCGTCGTACGGTTCGGCGAGCCCTCCGACGAGGAGATCGCCGCGTACGTCGCCTCGGGCGAACCCCTCTACGTGGCGGGGGCGTTCACCCTGGACGGCCGCAGCGCGCCGTTCATCGAGGGCATCGACGGCGACCACGGCAACGTGATCGGCATCAGCCTGCCCCTGGTCCGCCGGCTGCTGGCGGAGCTCGGCGTCGGCATCACGGAGTTGTGGGCGCCGGCGGAGTGAACGGTGCCGCGGGCGGCGTGTCGTTCTTCGCCTCCGGCTCGGGCTCCGGCACCGGTTCCGGGGCGCTCTCGGAGCCGGCCCCGTCCTCGCTCCCGTCGCCACCCGCGGCCCCGGCACCGCCGGCCGCGTCCGCCACCTGGTCGTACGTCATCAGCAGCAGGACGACGAGTGTGAGGACGACGAGCATGGACAGGAACGCGGTCCAGCCGATCAGGCCCCACGCGACGGCGGCCAGCAGGCCGTGCACGACCGCCACGCTGATCAGGAGCACCCGGCCGAGGCCGGCGGGCGCGCGGTTGCGTACGGCGACCAGGAGTGCCACCAGGCCGCACAGCGCGAAGTAGAGGCCGAAGACGACGGCGCCGACCTTCGCGGACATCGACATCCTGTCCGGGTCGAGGCCGGCCAGGGACATGTCCTGACGGTCGACGACCACCCCCATGAACCAGTTGAGTGCAGCGATCCCGAATGCCTCGGCGAAGAGTATGACCGCCACCACCCATGCCACCGGTCTGCGCACCACCGGCCCCCACCCACTTTCGTTCACGGCTCGAGCCGAGCCGGTGTTACTTGAAGTACGTTCAAGACATCGCGAACGCTACTAACGGGTAAACCGCGGGACAAGGGTCCGGTCGGCAGCAAAGAAACGTTGGGCCATTCGTAGGGACTCAACAAAGAAACGGAGTGGGGCGCGGCACGCTCTCACAGAGACCTTGACCACATGACGGAGCTAGGGTTTCCCGAAGGAGTCCTGCGTAGTGAGGTGCGACAAGGGATTTCGCGGGTCGGGTGAGCCTCGCATCACGCTCCGTGTGGGCAAGCTCACCACAGGGGACGGGTCGAAGTGCCGTGTCGGCAGTCCCTAAACTCGGCTTGTTTCAAGGAGGGAGCCTCAATCGTGCGCAAGGTGCTCATCGCCAACCGTGGCGAAATCGCTGTCCGCGTGGCCCGGGCCTGCCGGGACGCCGGGATCGCGAGCGTGGCCGTCTACGCGGATCCGGACCGGGACGCTCTGCATGTCCGCGCCGCGGATGAGGCGTTCGCCCTGGGCGGTGACACCCCGGCCACCAGTTACCTGGACATCGCGAAGGTCCTGAACGCGGCGCGTGAGGCCGGCGCGGACGCCATCCACCCGGGCTACGGCTTCCTGTCCGAGAACGCCGAGTTCGCGCAGGCGGTCCTGGACGCGGGCCTGACCTGGATCGGCCCGCCGCCGCAGGCGATCCGCGACCTGGGCGACAAGGTGGCGGCCCGGCACATCGCCCAGCGCGCCGGTGCCCCGCTGGTGGCCGGCACCCCGGACCCGGTCTCGGGCGCCGACGAGGTCGTGGCCTTCGCCGAGGAGCACGGCCTGCCGATCGCCATCAAGGCGGCCTTCGGCGGCGGCGGGCGCGGCCTGAAGGTCGCCCGCACCCTCGAAGAGGTCCCGGAGCTGTACGACTCCGCCGTCCGTGAGGCGGTGGCCGCCTTCGGCCGCGGCGAGTGCTTCGTGGAGCGCTACCTGGACCGCCCCCGGCACGTGGAGACCCAGTGCCTGGCCGACACCCACGGCAACGTGGTCGTCGTCTCCACCCGTGACTGCTCGCTGCAGCGCCGCCACCAGAAGCTGGTCGAGGAGGCCCCCGCGCCGTTCCTCTCCGAGGCCCAGGTCGCCGAGCTGTACCGGGCGTCCAAGGCCATCCTGCAGGAGGCCGGCTACGTCGGCGCCGGGACCTGCGAGTTCCTGGTCGGCCAGGACGGCACGATCTCCTTCCTGGAGGTCAACACCCGCCTCCAGGTCGAGCACCCGGTGACCGAGGAGGTCGCCGGCATCGACCTGGTCCGCGAGATGTTCCGGATCGCCGACGGCGAGGAACTCGGCTACGGCGACCCGGAGCTGCGCGGTCACTCGTTCGAGTTCCGCATCAACGGCGAGGACCCGGGCCGCAACTTCCTGCCCGCTCCCGGCACGGTCACCCGCTTCGACGCCCCCTCCGGCCCCGGCGTCCGCCTGGACGCGGGCGTGGAGGCCGGCTCGGTCATCGGCCCCGCCTGGGACTCCCTGCTCGCCAAGCTGATCGTCACCGGCCGCACCCGCGCGGAGGCCCTGCAGCGGGCCGCCCGCGCCCTGGACGAGTTCCAGGTGGAGGGCATGGCCACGGCCATCCCGTTCCACCGCGTCGTCGTCCGCGACCCGGCCTTCGCCCCCGAGCTGACCGGCTCCGAGGACCCCTTCACGGTCCACACCCGCTGGATCGAGACCGAGTTCGTCAACGAGATCAAGCCCTTCGCCGCCCCCGCCGACGCCGAGGCCGAGGACGACAAGGACCGCGAGACGATCGTCGTCGAGGTCGGCGGCAAGCGCCTGGAGGTCTCCCTCCCGGCCGCCCTGGGCATGACCCTGGCCCGCACCGGCCTCGCCGCGGGGGCCAAGCCGAAGCGCCGCGCCGCGAAGAAGTCCGGCCCGGTCGCCTCCGGCGACACCCTCGCCTCGCCGATGCAGGGCACGATCGTCAAGGTCGCGGTCGAGGAGGGCCAGGAGGTCAAGGAGGGCGACCTGATCGTCGTCCTGGAGGCCATGAAGATGGAGCAGCCCCTCAACGCCCACAAGGCCGGCACCGTCAAGGGCCTCGCCGCCGAGGTCGGCGCGTCCCTCACCTCCGGCGCCGTGATCTGCGAGATCAAGGACTGACGACACCCCGCACCGCGTCGCCCGGCGAACGTCACCCGTTCGCCGGGCACCCGGCTTTCTGGACGACTTCCTGGAGCGTGGAACGCCCCATGCGCGCCGACGCCCGCCGCAACCACGACCGGCTGCTGGCCGAGGCCCGCACCGTCTTCGCCGAGCACGGCACGGACGCCTCCCTGGAGGACGTGGCCCGCCGGGCGGGCGTGGGCATCGGCACCCTCTACCGCCACTTCCCGACCCGGCACGCCCTGATGAGCGCGGTCTTCGAGGACGCGGTGAACGAACTCCTGGACCGTGCCCGCGAGTTGCGGACCGCCCCCGACCCGTGCCAGGCCCTGCTGACCTGGCTCCACGAGGTGGTCGTCCACGCGGCGGCCTACCGGGGCCTGTCGAGGGCCCTGATGTCAGCGTCCCCGGACTCCGCCCTGTCCCGCTGCGGCACCCCGATGCGGGAGGCGGGCAACGCCCTCCTGACCCGCGCTCAGAACGCGGGCACGGTACGCCCGGACGTACAGATCACGGACCTGCTCCGACTCACCCACGCCATCGCCCTGGCAAGTGAGGAGTCACCCGGGGACCCCGAGTTGGCAAGCCGCTTGCTTACCCTGACTTTGAAGGGACTCAGACCTGAGAAACCTAGGGGCGCGGGGAACTGCGCGACCAGCCACAGCGGACTCGCACCCGCCCACGAGCCCCACGCCTACGGCGATTAGGCACCCTCCCTCACCGCCGCCGCATATCAGCAACCCGCCCCCGCTCAGCCCCTGTCGGCGGCTCCCCCTGAAGCATCGACGCCGACCGCAACCCCGGCCCCTGACTCCGCCGCGGCCCCGGCAGGGCGACGTCCCGGCGCTGCTGCTGATGCTGCTGGCGCGCCGGGACCTGGTCACCCCCCGGGTTCCCCGACGCCCCGGCCACGGCGATCTGCACCCCCTGATCGGCAAGGGCCTGCAGCTCGGTGACCGCACGGTCGTCGTGGGCCGGCGGCTCGTCCGTGACGAGCCGGGTGATGAGATCGGTCGGCACGGTCTGGAACATCGTGTCCGTACCGAGCTTGGTGTGGTCGGCGAGGATGACGACCTCCGCGGCGGCCTGCACCAGCGCCCGGTCGACGGAGGCCGACAGCATGTTGGACGTGGACAGCCCCCGCTCCGCCGTCAGGCCGCTCCCGGACAGGAAGGCCTTCGACACGCGCAGCCCCTGCAGGGACTGCTCCGCACCGGAGCCCACGAGGGCGTAGTTGGACCCGCGGAGCGTCCCGCCGGTCATCACGACCTCGACCCGGTTGGCATGGGCCAGCGCCTGCGCCACCAGCAGGGAATTGGTGACGACGGTCAGCCCGGGCACTCTCGCCAGCCGGCGTGCGAGTTCCTGGGTCGTGGTCCCCGCCCCGACCACGATGGCCTCGCCCTCTTCGACGAGACCCGCGGCGAGATCGGCGATGGCCGTCTTCTCGGCGGTCGCGAGATGAGACTTCTGCGGAAAGCCGGACTCCCGCGTGAACCCGCCCGGCAGTACCGCACCGCCGTGCCGGCGGTCGAGGAGTCCTTCTGCCTCCAGTGCGCGCACGTCCCGCCGTACGGTCACTTCGGAGGTCTGGACGACGCGGGCGAGCTCACGGAGCGACACGGCCCCGTTCGCTCGCACCATTTCGAGGATCAATTGGCGACGTTCTGCAGCGAACACGAAACTGACAGTAACCCCAACGACCGTCTGCTTTCAGCAGTTTGCGCCGAATAGCAGAAGTTGTTCGCACAGCAGGGTCGGGAGTGGTATAGGAGCTACCCACCCCGCCTATGCCGCACGCATGACCGACAACTCCCCGTGACCAGCGGGGAGTCGGTTCCGGCCGTCAGAACTCGTTGCCGGCCTTCCGGGTGTGCAGCTGCCGCGCCACCTCGGCGATCGACCCCGAAAGAGAGGGATAGACGGTGAACGCGTTCGCGATCTGTTCGACCGTCAGATTGTTGTCGACGGCGATCGAGATCGGATGGATCAGTTCCGAGGCCCGCGGCGAGACCACCACACCGCCCACCACGATCCCGGTCCCCGGCCGGCAGAACAGCTTCACGAAGCCGTCGCGGATGCCCTGCATCTTCGCGCGCGGGTTGCGCAGCAGCGGCAGCTTCACCACCCGGGCGTCGATCTTGCCCGCGTCCACGTCGGCCTGCGTGTACCCCACCGTCGCGATCTCGGGATCGGTGAAGACGTTCGACGAAACCGTCTTCAGATTCAACGGCGCCACCGCGTCGCCCAGGAAGTGGTACATCGCGATCCGCCCCTGCATGGCGGCCACCGACGCAAGCGCGAAGACACCGGTCACGTCACCGGCGGCGTACACGCCCGGAGCCGTCGTCCGCGACACCTTGTCGGTCCAGATGTGCCCGGAGTCGCGCAGCTTGACGCCGGCGCCCTCCAGCCCCAGCCCCGCGCTGTTCGGAATGGCACCGACGGCCATCAGACAGTGCGACCCGCTGATGACCCGCCCGTCCGCGAGCGTGACCTCGACCCGGTCCCCGACCCTCTTCGCCGCGGCCGCCCGCGACCGGGCCATGACGTTCATGCCACGGCGCCGGAAGACGTCCTCCAGGACGGCGGCCGCGTCCGGGTCCTCACCCGGCAGCACCCGGTCCCGCGACGACACCAGCGTGACCCTCGACCCCAGCGCCTGGTAGGCGCCCGCGAACTCGGCGCCGGTCACACCGGACCCGACCACGATGAGCTCCTCGGGCAGCTCGGTGAGGTCGTAGACCTGGGTCCAGTTCAGGATGCGCTCGCCGTCGGGCAGCGCGTCGGGCACCTCACGCGGATGCCCGCCGGTGGCGATCAGCACCGCATCGGCCGTGAGCGTCTCCTCGCTCCCGTCCGCCGCGCTGACCACGACCTTCCGGGACCCGTCGAGGGCCTGCATGCCCTCCAGCCGCCCCCGCCCCCGCATGACCCGCGCACCGGCCCGCGTCACCGAAGCGGTGATGTCATGCGACTGCGCGAGGGCAAGCCGCTTCACACGCCGGTTGACCTTCCCCAGATCAACACCCACCACCCGGGCGGCCTGCTCCAAGGGCGGGGTGTCATCGGCGACGATGATCCCCAGCTCTTCGTACGACGAATCGAAGGTCGTCATGACCTCGGCCGTAGCGATAAGGGTCTTCGACGGCACGCAGTCGGTCAGCACCGACGCTCCGCCCAGACCGTCGCAGTCGACGACGGTCACCTCCGCGCCGAGCTGCGCGGCCACCAGCGCCGCTTCATAGCCGCCGGGTCCGCCACCGATGATCACGATCCGAGTCACGTACTCCATTGTCCCGCACGCTTCAAGGTGCTACTGCCCGGGGGCGGCGCCCGGCGCATCCGGGGACAGGAGTGACACCCGTGACGCCTGCCGTACCCTCTCCCCATGTCGTCGCTCTACGCCGCGTACGCCGGTAATCTCGACGCGCGGCTGATGTCCCGCCGCGCCCCCCACTCCCCCCTGCGCGCCACCGGCTGGCTGAACGGCTGGCGGCTGACCTTCGGCGGCGAGCACATGGGCTGGGAGGGCTCCCTGGCGACGATCGTCGAGGACCCCGTCTCCCAGGTCTTCGTCGGCCTGTACGACATCGCCCCGATGGACGAGGAGTCCATGGACCGCTGGGAGGGCGTCGCCATGGGCATCTACCGCCGCGCCCGGGTCCGCGTGCACACCCTGGAGGGCGAGGAGACCGCCTGGCTCTACGTCCTGGACGGCTACGAGGGCGGCCTGCCCTCCGCCCGCTACCTCGGCGAGATCGCCGACGCCGCCGAGTCCGCGGGCGCGCCCCACGACTACGTGATGGAACTCCGCAAGCGCCCCTGCTGAGCCCCCAAGCCTCACAGACCACCCACAGCCCACTCAAAAGTAACCCGCGTCACACTCCTCATCGGAAACGACAAGACAACGATCGCAATCCCATGAGCTCCGTCATCTACGCGCGTAGGCCCAGACCGGCTACTCTCATCCGCGTGAACGCATCTCTTCTTCCGGACGACATCCAGGGCGACCCCCACGCCGCCGCCGACGCGGCCGCCGCCCGCCTGCGCGAGCTCACCGGCGCCGACACCCACGACGTCGCCCTCGTGATGGGCTCCGGCTGGGCTCCGGCCGTCGACGCCCTGGGCGCTCCCGACGCCGAGTTCCAGGTCACCGAGCTGCCCGGCTTCCCGCCGCCGGCCGTGGCGGGGCACGGCGGCACGATCCGCTCGTACTCCTCCGGTGACAAGCGCGCGCTGGTCTTCCTGGGCCGCACGCACTACTACGAGGGCCGGGGCGTCGCCGCCGTCGCACACGGCGTCCGCACCGCCGTGGCCGCCGGCTGCAAGACGATCATTCTCACCAACGGCTGCGGCGGCCTGCGCGAGGGCATGCGCCCCGGCCAGCCGGTCCTCATCAGCGACCACATCAACCTGACGGCGACCTCCCCCATCATCGGCGCCAACTTCGTCGACCTCACCGACCTCTACTCCCCCCGCCTGCGCGCCCTGTGCAAGGAGATCGACCCCAGCCTCGAAGAGGGCGTCTACGCACAGTTCCCCGGCCCGCACTACGAGACGCCGGCCGAGATCCGCATGGCCCGCGTCATCGGCGCGGACCTGGTGGGCATGTCGACGGTCCTGGAGGCGATCGCCGCGCGCGAGGCGGGCGCCGAGGTGCTGGGCATCTCCCTGGTGACGAACCTCGCCGCGGGCATGACGGGCGAGCCCCTCAACCACGAGGAGGTCCTCCAGGCGGGCCGCGACTCGGCGGCACGGATGGGCGAACTGCTGGCGCAGGTACTGGGCAGGCTCTGAGGACGCCATCCTGGCCGATCGCGCAGTTCCCCGCGCCCCTGGCGGGGCACTGCGGTCACCCGAGCCGGAATCCGAACGGTCGCCGAAGCTGCCGTCCGTCGCAATGGTTCGCAAGGGGACGGGGCGGGGAGTTTCCGCCCGCAGTGGCCGGCGTTCGTCGGCCCGCACGATCCGAGATGCACCACCGCCGGTCCGAGGACGGAGACTCCCCGCCCCCGGCCCCCCCCCCCCCCGTCCGGGGGGGGGCCCAAGGGGCGCCACGGGGGGGCCGAACAACGACGCTGGAAGGCCACAGAAATGTGGGGGAGGAGAGAGGGTGGA
>NZ_JBHXMA010000002.1:194159-282915 GCF_042721035.1 Streptomyces sp. NPDC058464 | reverse complement strand
GGTGATGGGGGGGGGGGGGGCGGCCCCCCCCCCCCCCCCGCCCCCCGCCGGCCCCCCCCCCCCCCCCCCGCCGGGGGGGGGGGGGGGGGGCACCCCCCCCCCCCCCCCAACCACCACAACCCCCCCCACCCCCCCCCCCCCGGCCCCGACCCACCCCCGAACCGTAGGCGCCACGCGCACCCCCACCGAAGCCGCGCATGCGCCGCAGGCACACCACGAGAGGTTGGACGACGACCGTGCACGACGATCTCACCGCCCGGGCCCGAGCCTGGCAGTCCGAGGACCCCGACCCGGAGACCCGCGACGAGCTCGCCAAGCTCATCGAGGCCGGTGACCTCACCGAACTGTCGGCCCGCTTCAGCGGCACCCTCCAGTTCGGCACCGCCGGCCTGCGCGGCGAACTCGGCGCCGGCCCGATGCGCATGAACCGCTCCGTCGTCATCCGCGCCGCCGCCGGCCTCGCCGCGTACCTCAGGAAGCAGGGCCACGGCACCGGCACCGTAGTGATCGGCTACGACGCCCGCCACAAGTCCGCCGACTTCGCCCGCGACACCGCCGCCGTGATGACCGGCGCCGGCCTCCGCGCCGTCGTACTCCCCCGCCCCCTCCCCACCCCGGTCCTGGCGTTCGCCATACGGCACCTGGGCGCGGTCGCCGGCGTGGAGGTCACCGCCAGCCACAACCCGCCCCGCGACAACGGCTACAAGGTCTACCTCGGCGACGGCTCCCAGATCGTCCCGCCCGCCGACGCGGAGATCGCCGCCGAAATCCAGGCGATCGCGAGCCTCCACGAGGTCCCCCGCCCCGACACCGGCTGGGAGACCCTCGACGACACCGTCCTGAACGCCTACCTGGCCCGCACGGACGCCGTCCTCTCCCCCACCTCCCCCCGCACCGCCCGCACGGTCTACACGGCCATGCACGGCGTCGGCAAGGACACCCTCCTCGCCGCCTTCGCCCGCGCCGGCTTCCCCGCCCCCACCCTCGTCACCGAACAGGCCGACCCGGACCCCGACTTCCCGACCGTCGCCTTCCCCAACCCGGAAGAGCCCGGCGCGATGGACCTCGCCTTCGCGAAGGCCCGCGAGACCGACCCCGACCTGATCATCGCCAACGACCCGGACGCCGACCGCTGCGCCGCCGCCGTCAAGGACAACGGCGCATGGCGCATGCTCCGCGGCGACGAGGTCGGCTCCCTCCTCGCCGCCCACCTGGTCCGCCGCGGCGCCACCGGCGTCTTCGCCGAGTCGATCGTCTCCTCCTCCCTCCTCGGCCGCATCGCCGAGAAGGCCGGCCTGCCCTACGAGGAGACCCTCACCGGCTTCAAGTGGATCGCCCGCGTCGACGGCCTGCGCTACGGCTACGAGGAGGCCCTCGGCTACTGCGTCGACCCGGACGGCGTCCGCGACAAGGACGGCATCACCGCGGCCCTCCTGATCACCGAGCTCGCCTCGGTCCTCAAGGAGGAGAACCGCACCCTCCTCGACCTCCTCGACGACCTCGCGGTGGAGCACGGCCTGCACGCCACCGACCAGCTCTCGGTCCGCGTCGAGGATCTCTCCGTCATCGCCCGGGCCATGCAGACGCTCCGCGAGCACCCCCCGACCGCACTCGCGGGCCTCCCCGTCACCAAGGCCGAGGACCTCACCCGGGGCACCGCCACACTGCCCCCCACCGACGGCCTCCGCTACACCCTCACCGGCGCCCGGGTCATCGTCCGCCCCAGCGGCACCGAGCCCAAGCTGAAGTGCTACCTGGAGGTGGTGGTCCCCGTGGCCGACCACACCGCCCTCCCCACGGCCCGTGCACAGGCCACCCGGACCCTGGCCGAGATCAAGCGGGATCTCTCCGCGGCGGCCGGCATCTGACACCCGTAGGGGTGCCTCTCCGCCAGGGGGCACCCCTACGGGTGATTTCGCGACGGCGACCGACCCACCCACCGCGCCCCACCCCGGCTCCCGGGGAACGGTGATCCGGTACCGCCCGCCGCAGCCGTCGTACTGGAGCCGCCGCCGTGTCCTCGACCGCCCCCGACACCGCCCCGCGCGGGCACATCCCGGGCACCCGACGACCCCACCTCCCCACCGCGACCGCCGCCCCCCGGCACGCGCTGCGCCGGGCGGCTCCCGCACTCGCCGCGTACCTCGCCGTACGGCTCGCCGGGCTGGTGTTCCTCGCCGGGTGGGCGCACCGGCGCCACCACGGGGTGTGGCCGATGCTGGCGACGCAGTGGGACTCCCGCTGGTACCTCGGCATCGCGGACCACGGGTACGCCCACCTGCTCGGCACCGCGTACGACCACAACAACCTGGCGTTCTTCCCGCTGTACCCGCTCCTGGTGAAGGCCGTCGCGGTGCTGACCCCGGGCACCCGGGCCAGCACCGGCCTGGCCCTCGCGTGGCTGGCGTCGCTCTTCGCGGCCTGGGGCGTGTTCGCGGTGGGCGACCGGCTGGCCGGCCGCCGGGTCGGCGTGCTGCTCACCGTGCTCTGGGCGGCGTACCCGGTCGGACTGGTCCAGTGGATGGGCTACACCGAGTCCCTCTTCACGGCGTTCGCCGCCTGGACGCTGTACGCGGTGCTGACCGGGCGCTGGCTGTACGCGGCGGCCGGCTCGGTGCTCGCCGGCCTGACCCGGCCGACCGGCATCGCCGTGGCCGCCGCCGTCACCGTCACCGCCCTGCTCTCCCTGCGCACCCGCTTCTCGCCCCGCGCCCTGACGGCGGCCCTGCTGGCCCCGCTCGGCTGGTGCGGGTACGTCGGCTGGGTGGGCCTCAGACTCCACCGCTGGGACGGCTACTTCGCCGTACAGCGGATGTGGCACAACGAGCTGGACGGCGGCGCCGAGACCCTGCACTGGCTGCGGCACCTGTTCGGGCAGGTCTCGCGGCCGGAGCTGTTCCTGGTCGTGGTGAGCCTGACGATGCTGGTCTCCGTCGTCCTGTTCGGACTGGCCGCGGCCGACCGCCAACCGCTCCCGCTCCTCGTCTTCAGCGCGGTCCTGCTGGTGATCGTGGCGGCCAGCGGCGGCGTCTACTTCCCCCGCGCCCGCTTCCTCCTCCCCGGCTTCCCCCTCCTGCTGCCGGTGGCCGGGTACCTGGCCCGTGCCTCGACACGGGTACGCGTGCTCGCCCTGACGGCGGCGGTCGCGGGCTCGGCGTACTGCGGGGCGTACATGCTCCTGGTGTGGCCGAGCGCCCCGTGACCGCTCAGTCCCGCACCAGGTAACTGAACCCGGTGTCCGGTCCCACGCACGACTGGAGGGTGAGGTCGCCCCAGTAGAGCCCGGCGGCCGGGGCGCCGCGGCCGGGGGTGACGTAGTTCGCGTACACCGTGTACGTCCAGGTGCCCCGCGGACTGCTGACGGTGACCCTGGTGCCGACGCGGAGGGTGGCGAACAGGTCGAACCCGCAGTAGTCGTGACCGACGATCACGACGGTCCGCATCTCGTAGCCGTCCTCGGTGCCGATGGTGGGCCCCGCCCACTGCACGGCGTCCTGGCAGGCGTCCACCTCGTCCTGCCCGCCGCGGATCACCCCCGCGGACCAGGTGCCGATCCGGATACCGGTGCCGCCCGGTCGCCCGGCCGCACCCGCGGCGACCCTCGACGCGGCGGAGGCGGAGGGGGAAGCGGAGGCGCTCGGACGCCGGGACGACGTGACCGGCACCCGACGGGACAGATCCGGCCCGGGCACCCGGCCGTCCGCGCTCGGGGAGGCACCGGACGTGCCGGGCCGCGGGGTACGGCGCACGGGCGGCGCGAGGGAGGCCGGAGCGGAGGCGGACGCCGAGGGACCCGGCGACGACGGCGTCACCGGCCCCGAGTCCGCGGAGACCCGGTCCGCGGTGTGCGAGACCCGCGCCCCCGCTCCCACCCCGGCCCCGCCCCCGCCCTCGCACCCGGCGACGAGCACCACCACCAGCGCCACCAGCCCCGCCACCAGCCCCCCGGCGCCCCGGCCGGCACCTGCCCGCGGCCGCCCCGTCACCCGAAGCGTCCGTTGACGTAGTCCGAAGTCCTCTCGTCCTGGGGCGAGTTGAACATAGCGTGGGTGTCGCCGTGTTCGACGATCACGCCGGGCGTGCCGTGCGAGGCGAGGAAGAAGGCGCAGTTGTCGGAGACGCGGGCGGCCTGCTGCATGTTGTGGGTGACGATGACGATCGTCACCTCGTCCTTGAGGTCGTGGATGGTCTCCTCGATCCGGCGGGTGGACGTCGGGTCGAGCGCCGAGCAGGGCTCGTCCATCAGCAGCACGCGCGGCCGTACCGCGAGCGACCTGGCGATGCACAGCCGCTGCTGCTGGCCGCCGGAGAGCGCGCCGCCGGGCTGCCGGAGCCGGTCCCTGACCTCCTTCCACAGACCCGCCTTGGTGAGGCACTCCTCGACCAGGTCGTCCTTGCCGTCGCGGGAGGCCCTGATGGCGTTGAGTCGCAGCCCGGCGACGACGTTGTCGTAGATCGACATGGCCGGGAAGGGGTTGGGTTTCTGGAAGACCATGCCGATCTCGCGGCGGGCGTGGGTGATGCGCCGGCCGCGGTCGTAGATGTCCACCTCGTCGAGGAGCACGCGGCCGGCCAGCGAGGCCGAGCCGATCAGTTCGTGCATCCGGTTGAGGATGCGCAGGAAGGTCGACTTGCCGCAGCCGGAGGGGCCGATGAGCGCGGTGACCTGGCGCGCGGGCATGGTGAGCGAGACCCGGTCGAGGACCTTGTGGTCGCCGAACCAGGCGGAGACGGCGTCGGCGCGCAGGGTGGCGGGGCCGTCCCCGAAGCGGGGTCCGCCGCCACGGCCGGCCTCGACGGGCGGCTGGACGACGGTGTCGACGAGATCGGTGTTCTCGGTCATGCGGTGGGTCAACTCCCCTTCAGCGTGCGGTGGTTCAGAGCAGGTTGGGCAGCAGTGCCGTGATGGACTGGGAGTCGGCGAGGCCCAGCGCGAGCAGCAGCGGGCCCGCGCAGATCCAGGTCTGCCAGCGGCCCCAGACGCGGAAGGAGACCACCGCGAGCAGTGCGGCGAGCAGCAGGCCCTGGGTCCACAGGAAGACGCCGAGCCAGGCACCGGAGTCGGTGCCGAGGGCCTGTTCGGAGTCGGTGATCCAGCCCGCGCGCAGATCGCGCGGCGGGTTGGGCTGCACGGCCGTGACCAGCTTGGCGTCGACCCGGAGCACCCCGCTCGGGGTGTACGGCGCCCCGGTCGCGGTGATGAGGGTGAGCCGGCCCTGCCCCTCGGCGACCGGGGCGGGCAGGGCGTCGCCGGCCCGGCGGATGCCGGTGACCTCGTAGACCGCCTTGCCCTGGCCGGTGGTGATCTCGACGCGGCTGCCGACGGGCAGCTGGTGCAGGTCGTGGAACGGGCTGCCGTATCCCCACTGGCGGCCCATGATCACCGCGGTCCCGGCCTGACCGGGCAGCGGGGTGTCCCTCCGGTGTCCCGGCCCCGCCATCAGCACCTCGGAGGTGGTCCCCTCGGCGACGACCTCCTTCAGGCCGAGGGCGGGGACGCGCAGCAGGGCGACGGGCGCACCCGCCTTCAGCAGTTTGCCCTCGTAGTCGCGCTGGCCCACGGGGGCGGTGCCCAGGGCGAGTTCCTTGCGCAGTTCGTCGTAGGCGGTCTGCTGGTCGCGGGCGTGCTGGAGGTGGCCGACGATGGTGAGGTTCGCGGCGAAGCCGAGGAGCACGGCGGCGAGAACGCACAGGGCCGCCCCGGCGAGTGCGAGCCCGGGGCGGGCGGGGGGCCGCGGGGTCTCCTGGCGCGGCTCGGTGGTCGGCGGGGGCGGTGGCGGGGCGGGCGGTCCGTCGGCGGGCGCCGAGGCGTTGGCCGGGGGCGGGGCGAGGGTGGTCACGGGCTGCGCTCCTCGAAGCGGAGGGTGTTCTGCGGCTTGCTGTGGGGACGGGGCGGGCCCGGAGGCGCGTCGGCGCGCGCCCCCGGGCCGTCCCGTCGGCCAGGTCGGCCGGGTCGGCCGTCCGGCCGGTCAGTGGTGCTGCGGGGTGTCGCCGCCGAAGGTCAGCAGTCCCTTGCGGCGCATGTGGAGCACGAGCGCGCCACCGGCGGACAGGAACGCGAGGGAGGCCAGACCGATCGCGCCGACCTGGGCGCCGGTCGAGGCCATGGAGCCACCGCCGCCGGAGCCACCGCTGTCACCGCCGTTGGAGCCACCCGTGTCCGAACCACCGCTGCCGGTACCGCCCGTGTCCGTGCCGCTGGAGTCGGAGGCGGAGGCGCTGGGCTCGGGGGACTCGCTGGAGTCGTCGGAGCCGGTCGTGAAGGCGAAGTCCACGCTGTGCCCGTCGGTCTTGTCCTCGGCGAGGGTGAGCGTGTGGTCGCCGTCCGCGATGTCCTCGGGGACGGTGAACGCGTAGTCCGCCACGGTGCCGTCGGCGTTCGCCTTGGCGTCCTCGAAGGTGGAGTCGCTGTCGGCGAGGGTGACCTTGACCGCGGCGCTCGCGGTGTAGCCGCGGGCGGTGATCTTCACCTTCTGGCCGGCTTCGAGGTCGGGGTCGGTGCCGAGGGTGTTGCCGTCCTCGTCGGTGACCGTGAGGTCGGGGTCGTCCGAGGGGGAGGGGCTGGAGGGGGCCTGGTCGGTGCTGACGAAGTCGAAGGCGGCGTAGATGCCGGACTTCTCGGAGAAGTTCAGGGCGTGGTCGCCGTTGGTCAGGGCGTTGGGCACGGTGAACGCGTAGTCCGCCACGGCGCCGTCGGCGTTCGCTGTCACGTCCGCGAAGGTCGCGGTGGAGTTGGAGAGCGTCACGTGTGCGGCGGCCGCCGGGGTGAAGCCCTTGACGGTGACCTTCACCTTCTGGCCGACGTACAGGGTCGGCTTGTCGCCGAGGGCGGTGCCGTCGGCGTCCTTGGCGGAGACGACGTAGTCGATGTTCGCGGTCCCGCTCGCCTCGGCGCCGGAGTAGGAGTCGGCGTCGGTGGGGGTGAACACGGCGCTGAAGGGCAGCGGGCCGCCGATCGCGGGGGCCTTGACCGTGAGTTCGGCGGTGCCGTTCGTGACCTGCGCGGTGCCGAGCGACGTGTCGCCGTTCTTGAACTCCACGGAGCCGGCCGCCGACGCGGGCGACACCGTGGCGGTGAGCTTGAGGTCGCCGCCCACGGCTACTCCGGAGGCCGCGCTCACGGCGAGCGTGGTGGCCTGCTGTTCGAGCAGGGTCCAGGTGTCGCCGGTGATGCGGACCTTGGCGAGGAAGACCGGGACGTCGGTGCCGCCGCCGCAGCCCAGCCCCAGGGTGTAGGTGCCGTCGAGGGATCCGTCGGGGATCCAGGTGCGCAGCCGTGCCTCCAGGCTCTTCGCCGCGGCCAGGGTCGTCACGCTCATCGTGAACGGAGCCGTGCCGGCCACGATCTTGGTGGCGCCCTGGCCGAGGGTGGCCTGGGTGGTGTCGCTCGTGGGGCTGAACACCTTGAGGATGGCCGCCTTGCCGACGGTGTCGTCCGGGCAGCCGGCGGTCGTCGTCACCGACGTGACCATGGGGTAGGTCGAGATGCTGCCCGTGGTGGGTGAGAGCGTGAACTTGCCGAGCTGGGTGGCGGCATGGGCCCGGCCCGAGAAGGCGAGGACCCCGGCCAGGGCGGCGCACAGCAGCGCGATGCCGGTCAGCAGCGCCACCGGTGATCTGAGTGGTGCGAGACGGTGATTCATGTGGTGGTCCCCCCGCGGGGTCTCGGCCGTGGATGAAGTGGATGAGTACGCCGACAGGGCCGGACACCCGTGGGGTGCCCGGCCGTTGCGCGGCTATGGGACGGTGATCAGCTCTCGCCCTTGAGGGTCGTGCTGCCGCAGTCGCTGCCGAGGGCGCCGAAGCCGTAGTCGGTGATGGTGCTGGTGTTCGCGCAGACCTTCGAGCCGGTGCCCACGAAGGTGTCCGCGATCAGCGAGTCGGACAGCTTGGCGGTCGGGACGACGTTGTAGACGTTCCGCAGGTAGGGGAAGGAGAGGTTCAGGGAGAGGTCGTCCTCGTTGCGCGGGACCACACCGTTCACCGAGCCGAGCACGGCGTCACCGCGGCGGTCGTCCACCACGGAGGTCTCCTGGGCGGTGTACTGGGCCACGGAGTACGGGAAGATGTCGCCCGCGCTGTCGACGATCGAGCCGTCGTTCTCCTGGATGGTGGAGTTCGAGGTGACGCAGGAGCCGGGGGTCGTCACGCCGATGGAGCTGAGGAAGAAGGCGCGGGTGCCCGAGGCCGACTGCGGCAGGATCGGGGTGAGGGTGACACCGTTGAGCGAGGTCAGGGTGCACTCGTAGATGGCCTTGAGCTGGGCCGTGGTCAGGTCGTCCGGCAGGGCGCTGCCGTCCTGCTTCACCCAGGACACCGCGTCCTTGGCGTACGGGATGAAGGTCAGGTCCGTGGTGGTGGTGTTGTTCGGGCCGCGCGAGGAACGGGCGAAGTCCACACAGCCGGTGCTGCCGTCCAGAGCGGTGTTCAGCGCGGTGATGCCGGCGCCGGAGCCGTCGGGGCGGGTGATGGTGCAGCTGCCGGTGGCCTTGGTCGTGATCGGGCTGGTGCCCGTGGCGTTCCAGGAGGCGATGACCTTGCCGTTGCTGTTCGTGATCGCGTTGCCCAGAGCGTTCATCACGTCCTGGGTCGTGTCGGAGCCGACACCGGCCAGCTGACGGTAGTCGGTGGCCGAGGTCGGGTCGGCGTAGGCGGCGGGAGCGGCCAGGGCGCCCAGGCCCAGGGCAACCGCACCGACGGCGGCACCGATACGCACGCGGGACTTGACGTTCACTTGAGTTCTCCTCCGTTGAAACGGATCAAGCAATGGACGTGCAAGCAAATCCGGATTCTTTTTTCGCCACCGGCCCGTCGGCCGGCCACGCAGAACAATTCCGCAGACCCGGACCAGCGGCCACTAATTGAAGCCGGCCTTCAGGTTACGAGTCCGTTTCCTAGGTGAATCCAAGGGAGTTCACCGAGCGGTGCACGGATTCTCCTTTCCGGGGTCGAATACACCCCGGAAATGGGAATCCGGCGATCACCTGGTTTTCCCTCCGTCCCCGTGGAATCGGGTCGAGGCCGCCCCGCGTACCGACAGCCGCAGCATCACCGGGCCCGCAAGCGCGGCCGCTCCGCCCGCGACGAGGACTCCGAGCAGCACCCAGCGGATCAGCCCGAGCACCTCCGACGGGGTGTGGCCGCCGGACTGGGCCACGTTCTGCTGGGCCGGGGCGGTCTCGCTCGGGGCGCTGGAGGGCTGTGCGGTGTCCGACGCGTCGGGGCCGGTCGCGGCGCCCGAGGTCCCGGCGGAGTCGCCGCCGGTGCCGCCGGCCGCGCCGCCGGCCGCCGCGCCGCCGCTGCCGGTGCCGCTCAGGTCGCCGCCGCCTCCGGACGTCCCGCCGGACGACTCGTCCGCGTTCGGCGCACCCTTCTCCAGCTTGTCGGCGGCCTGTTCCGCCTGTGTACGCAGGGCGGCGGGCAACGGGGCGTAGCCATAGGGCAGTTCGCCCTTCGCGGTGCCCTGGGTCTGCCCCGCGCCGGCCGCGTAGCGCATCACCTTGGCGTAGTCCTGCCGGGCGTCCTTGGCCTGGTCGAGCGAGGACGCCGCGTAGACCACGGCGGTCAGCGGGTAGGCGCCGTCCCTCATCTTCCCGGGGTCGGGCGCCTTGACGCCGGCCACGTCCGAGTCGGGCATCTCGGCGACCGCCTTGAGCAGGGACTCGTCGGTCGGCGTGACGTAGGCGCCGTCGGCGTTCGCCAGGGCGGCGGCGCCCAGTTGGTAGCGCACCGCGGACGCGTTGTCCACCACACCGAACTGGCGCTGCCTCGTCGGGATCGGCCGGCCCACCGGCGTCAGTTTCGGCACGTCGGCGGTGAGCGTGCAGTCGTATGCGGTGCCGATGTCACCGCGGCGCACCTTCAGGGCCCCGTCGTGCATGTCGTTGACATAGGGGACGACGTCCAGCCCGGTGTAGGTGGTCGTGGTGGTGTTGCCGCCCCCGCAGTCCGTCGTGGTGGGCGCGATGTCGGCCTTGGGGAAGAAGTCCAGGGATTCCGAGACCACCCCGTCCTCGTACGAGGGGTTGACCTTCATTCCCCAGGGATCCGCTTTCCCTTCGATGAATTCCTTCGCGTCCTTGTCCGCCAGAATGTATTTCCATACCAGGTTGGCGGAGTCGGTGTTGGCCACGGTCACGGCCAGACCCAGTGGGGCGTTGGTGGCCGCCTGGCCCGCAAGGCCGGGATTGAGCTGGAGGAATTCAGGGTCCTTGACGACGGAATCCGGGTTGCCGGAGAGATAGTCGGGCACCTTGTTGCCGGGCTTGACCAGGCTGAGGGGGTAGGACTGGGTGAGTACCTTGGCCAGCAGTCTCTGGTTGAGCTTCAGCTCCGTCAGCGGCCGGCTGCCGCCTGTCGCGTCGTACATCCAGACGAAGCCGATCGTCAGCCCCGTCACCGCGACCGGCGCGTGCACCACCTGCGCCGCCCCGTCGACCGGCTCGACGGGATCCACCGTCATGGCGAGCCCCGCCAGCTCGTCACCCGAGGTCACGGCGTCCCGCGCCTGCTGCTCACCGGACTGGGTGTAGTTGAAGCGGTAGGTGCCGGTCCTGCACAGCGCGCCCTGCCACGACGTGATGGCGTCGGTGGCCAGTTCGGAACCCATGATCCCGCGCTCGGGCTTGTCCGCGTCGCAGTTGTCCGTGACCGGCGCGAAGCCGAGCCGGAACACGATGCGCTGGTCCCAGTTCGACTGGCTGATCGAGGAGGTGACCTGGTCGCCCCCGACATGTGTCCGCCCGTTGGGGTCGTGGGTACCGCGGGGCACGACCACCAGCCAGCACGGCTGGATTCCGCCGGCCGAGGTGGTGCGGGCGCCGCAGCCCAGTGCCGGTTGCTCCACCGCCGACTTCAGCTCGAACGAGATGTCGCCGCCGCCGTCCCCGTCGTTCGGCATGAACGGGTCGGCGTTGGTGTCCCCGTCGGTGAAGTACGTGGTGTCGGTGGGGCCCGTGGTGGGGTCCCCCTGTCCGTCCACCGGCCGGAACGGCACGTAGTGGGTGCCGTTCTTGTCGACCGGGGTCGTGGAATCGGCTTCCAGCGGGTCGTGGCCCGAGGTGTCGCCCCGGTACACGGCCCGGCCGTCCCCCTTCTGCCCGCCGGCCGCCAGTCCGAACTCGCACTGCGTACGGTCCGGTCCGGAGTCCGCGTCCCCCCAGCACTGCATGATCGACAGGAAGTTCGTCTCGACGTTGCCGGACGGCTCCCCGCCCGTCCACGTCACCCGCACGCCCTGCCCGGCCAGGTCCTTCGTCTGGTGCACGGTGACCTTGAGGTTCGAGAAGTCGTCCCCGTACACCCCCTCCGCCCCGCTCTTGGTCACCGCCGAACTCTCCGCTGTGGCCGCCTGCGCCTGATCCGCCCCCTTGGACAGCGGCAGCACCGCCAGCACCAGCGCGGACACCAGGCACCCCACCCCCGCGGTCACCCGCCGCCGGCCGGGAGACATCCCTGTCGTCAGCCGTCTTCTCATCACAGCTCCCCCTTACGACGGCTCGAACGTCCCGCGAGCAGCCGCGCGGTGAGCGGTGGTCCCACGACCACCGCGACGAGCAGGACGGCGGAGAGGGCCATCAGGGCGCCGCGCATCCCGAGGCTGTTGTCGGAGGCGAGGGCGACGGGGTTGGCGGCCACGTTCGTGTCGCCGGTGCTCGCCCCGTCGCCGCTGACCACCTCGCCGGTGTCGGGGTCGACGGTGCCGCCCGAGGTGCCGCCGGCGGCAGCACTGGCGCTCGCGTCGGGCTTGCCGTCACCGTTGGTGTCCGTACCGCCCGTGCCGCTGCCGCCCGTCGCGGAGGAACCGCCGGTCGACGAGCCGCCGGACGACGAACCGGAGCCGCCGGAGGAGTTACCGCCGGTCGCGCCCGGCTTCACCGGGGTGTCGGTGCCCGCCGCGCCGGCCGTGCCGGTGGTGCACTGCGTCGTCCCCTTCTTGTCGCAGGACTTGGGGTACGGGGCGTTCTTGATCAGGGTGTTGACCCCGCCGGAGAAGGTGGGGTTGCGGCAGGTGTTGATGTTGATGCTGCCGGTGGGCGCGCCGGGGACCTTGCGGAGCTGGTCGAAGCCCGCCTCGACGAGGTTCTTCGGCAGCGGCGAGTAGCCGAGCTCGTCGGCCTGCTGCTGGCCGTCGCAGAGGAAGTAACGGCCGAACGTGCCCAGCGAGTTGCCCTTGGCGGCGGTGAAGCCGGACTCCGCCTTGGTCGGCAGGATCATGTAGCTGTAGCTGGACAGCGGGTAGGTGCGGGCGTCCGGGTTGGCGTAGACGCCGTCGAGGATCTGGGTGAGGTAGTTGACCGACGACTTGTTCTCGTTGATCTCGGCCTTGGTCAGCGCCACCGCGACGCTCGCGGCGGTCGGCTCGACGTAGTAGTTGTCCTTGTTGAGCACCTTGGCCACCGGGAAGCCGGTGTTCTTGGCGTAGGAGTACTCGACGTAGGTGATGGCGCCCTCGCCGGAGGGCTGGCGGACGTGGCCGGAGACGCCGAGCGAGCCGGACTTGGCGATCATCGTGGAGCCGCTGAGCAGCGGGTAGTTGGAGGTCATGCCGCAGTTGCCGCTGCCGCGGCCGGTGCGCGAGCAGTAGTCGGCCCACAGGGAGCCGTACTGCTTCGACATCCACATCGTGAACTGGGCGCTGGTGCCGGAGCCGTCGGAGCGGACGACCGGGACGATCGCGCGGGCCGGCATGGTCAGGCCCGGGTTGTCCGCGGCGATCGCGGGGTCGTTCCAGCGGGTGATCCTCCCGGTGAAGATCTTGGTGACGACGTCCCCGGACAGCCGGAGGTTGGTCACCATCTTCCCGTTGATCTTGAGGTTGTACATGAACGCCGTACCGCCGGCCACGATCGGCATGTAGGCGTAGCCACGGCTGGGCGGCGTGTCGGTGACGCCCTGTTCCTTGAGGCCGTAGGGGATCTCGGAGACCGCGAAGTCGACGGTGTTGTTCTTGAACTGCTCGCGGCCCTGGGAGGAGCCGTTGGCCGTGAAGTTGACCGTCATGCCGTAGTTGGCCTTGACGTTGCGGACCCACTGCTGGACGGCGTTGGAGCTCCAGGTCGAACCGGAGCCGGTGATCTTGGCGTAGGAGGCCGCCGCGGCGGGCGGCGGCTGGACGGCGAGCAGGGCGCACAGCAGTGACAGCACGGTGGCCGCCAGACGGAAACGAGTGGCGGGTTTCACGACGGACTCCCGGATTCGGTAGGGGTGTTGACGACGAGGTCGGCCGTCCGGCGCCCGGCGAATCGACGCGCGTCACGCCGGGACGCGAGGACGCGCCGGTGTTCCTGGCGGCGCGTGAGGTGGCCGGGGCCGCGGCCGCCGAGGATGCGGGCGGCGACGAACAGCAGCAGCACCAGCGCCATGAGCAGGGCCGCCGTGCCGAAGCCGCGCGAGATCATGTTCGGCTCGGGCGACTTGACGAACTCGAAGGTGACCAGCGGCAGGGAGACCATCGGGTCGTGGAGCGGGTTGAGGTTGAGCTCGTTGGTGAAGCCGGCGGTCAGCAGGACCGGCGAGGTCTCGCCGATGCCGCGCGCGGTGCCGAGGATCACCGCGGTCGTCAGACCCGAGCGGCAGGTCGGCAGGACCACGTGCCAGACCGTGCGCCAGCGGCTCGTCCCCATCGCGTAACTGGCCTCGCGCAGGGTGCCGGGGACCAGCCGGATGACGACGTCGGCGGCCCTGATGATGATCGGCAGCATCATCACCGAGAGGGCGAGACCGGCGGCGAGGCCCGACTGGTCGAGCCCCAGGCCCAGGATCACCGTCGCGTAGATGAACAGACCGGCGACGACCGACGGCAGCGCCGTCATCGCCTCGACGATGGTGCGCACGAACCGGGCGTAGGCGCCGGGCACCTCGTTGAGGAACACCGCGCAGACCAGCCCGGCCGGCACGGTGATCAGCAGCGCGATCGTGATCATGATCAGGGTGCCGGCCGCCGCGTGCAGCGCCCCGCCCACACTGAGCGGCTGCAGCGGTCCGGCCAGCTCCATGCTCTGGGTGAAGAAGTTCAGGTGCACCAGTGCCTTGCGGCCCTGAATGAGCGCGTAGCACACGACGAACGCGAGGATCACGACGAGCAGCAGCCCCATCGACCGTACGACCGCCGCCGCGATCCGGTCGACGATCGCGGGCCCGTCCTCGTCGAAGGAGACCAGCAGCGCGTAGACCAGCAGGAAGAGGCAGTACGCGATGACGACGAAGCCGACGACGCCGTTGAACGGCAGCAGCCAGTGGAACAGCAGCCAGGTCATCGACAGCGCGGCGGTGGCGGCTCCGGCGATGGCGTACAGGTCCGTGGCGTGCAGCTGCGTCAGGGCGCGCCGGCGCTCACCGGCCGGGTCGGCGCCGCGGGCCGGGCCCGGCAGCGTGGTGCCCGGGCGTCCGGCCGCCTGACGCGCGCCGGGCGCTTCGGGGGCAACGGTCATGGTCGCTCATTCCTGTGTGGCGTGACGGACTTGCGGGCGCCGTGGGACTGGAGACGGGGCTGGGGCTGGGGCTGGGGCTGGGGCTCTCAGGCGTCGCTCGTCGCGCCCGAGCGGGACCGGGCGACGATGGACGAGGCGGCGAAGTTGACGATCAGCGTCATGACGAACAGCGAGAAGCCGGCCGCCATCAGCGCGGACATGCTGAACTGGCTCGCCTCGCCGTACCGCAGGGCGATCAGCGAGGAGACCGAGCTGGTGCCGGACTGCAGGATGTGCCACTGGACCTGGAAGGTCACCGAGATGATCATGAAGACGGCGATCGTCTCGCCCAGGGCGCGGCCGAGCCCGAGCATCGTGCCGCCGATCATCCCGCCGCGCCCGAAGGGCAGCACCACGCTGCGGATCATGCCCCAGCGGGTGGCGCCGAGCGCGTAGGCGCCCTCGCGTTCACCGGCGGGCGCCTGGGAGAAGACCTCGCGCATGATCGAGCAGATGATGGGCGCGATCATCATGCCGACGACCAGTCCCGCGATGAACGTCGAGGACGTGTAGATGCTCTCGGGCGCGAGCGGGTCGTCGGGGTCGGCGCCCTGTACGTCGAAGACGGGGATCCAGCCGAGGTAGGTGGAGATCCAGCGGGCGATCGGCAGGACCTTGTCCTGGAGGAAGAAGACGCCCCACAGGCCGTAGACCACGGACGGTACGGCGGCCATCAGGTCGACGACGCTGATCAGTGTCCGGCGCAGCCGCGGCGAGGCGTACTCGGAGATGTACAGCGCGGCGCCGGTGGCGAGCGGCACGGCCACGAGCACCGCGACGGTCGCGATCAGGATGGTCCCGACGATGACGGCGGCGATGCCGAACTTCCCGTTGCCGGGCTCCCATTCGGCGGTGGTCAGGAAGGACCAGCCGGCCTTGTCCAGCGCCAGCCAGGCCCGGTAGAGCAGGAAGCCGCCGACGAGCAGCATCACGGCCAGCACGAGACCGCCGCCCGAGCGCAGCACCGAGCGGAACACCCGGTCGGGCAGCCCGGGATCGGCGTACAGGCGTCTTCGGACGTCGGGATCGCCGGCGTCGGTGGAGCCAGCACCCGCGATCACGGGCTGCGGCTGTCTGGTTCTTCTCAGCGAAGGCACGGTCCCGACACTCCGTGCCAGCGGTTGACATGCCCATCCCGAGGTGTGAACTACGGGTTCCCTAAGGGCAACATCGGCCTCGCCCGCACGGGCACATCTCACCCCCGACCAGGGTCCCTTCAGGCCCGGTTGACGTGCGGATCAGCCCTGGCTCACTCGCCCCATAACTCGGGCCCGGCATATACCAGTTCGGCGATCGTCGCGCGGAACCGGTCGTAGGACGCACGGCAGGTGGCATGCCTCTCGTACGTCCGCGCGGAGCCCGCCAGATGACGGCCGGACTCGTCCCAGACCACCCACACCCAGCCGCCGCCGTCGGAACCGTGCTGCACTCCGCCCCCGGTACGGGAGTGCAACGCGCACATGCGATGAAACGCGGCACGACATCGGGCATGGCTGTCGTGCGCGGTGAGCGAGACCGCCACCGATCTCCCGTTCGGCGCCACCAGCCGCCAGCCGAACCTGCCCTGCCCGTCGATGTCCACCTGGCATCTCATGCCCGCTGCCCCGGCGGCAGGTCTTGCCGCCCTCTCGGACCGCTCCATGTCCCACCCCCGCCGCCCAATAGGTAAGTAAAATCCGCAGGTACGGCACTCTGGGGCGGCAGCAGCAATCTACTGAGACGCGGGTGACGGCGCCCGGACAAAACTGACTGCCGAGGCCACGCTTCATGTAGAGGTATCCCCTAGGTAACCCGTAGGCAAGACACGGAGAAAGCGCTCCCACTCGGACCGGGACAACGTTGCCAATTGGGGCGGCGGCTCCTCGGGCCTCCTCAGGCCTCCTCAGGCCTCCTCCAGGAACGCCGAGACCGCCTCGCGGCCCGCGGCACGCGAGCACCACGCGATCGGGCCGGAGCCGCCGCCCGGGCCTCGGGCTCGACCGCGGTCCTCGGGGGCCGCTGGTCTTCCGGTTCGGCCCGTCAAGCGCGGTCGTGGAGGGTGACCTGGTAGCCGTCGGGGTCGGCGAAGGTGAAGGTCCGGCCGAACGGGCCGTCGATCGGCGCGGAGACGACGGTCCGGCCGTCGGCGACGAGAGCGTCGTGAATGGCCTGGACGCCTGTGGCGTGGAGCCAGATCGCGACACCGATGCCGGGCTGGGCAGCGGATGCGAGATCGGTGCCGGGAACGACGTCGCGAAGTGCGAACGCGATCGGCTTCGTCTCGAACACGACGGCGTGCGGAGGTCCCGCCTGGGAGCGCACGAGGCCGAGGTACTGCTCGTAGAACGCCTGCGAAGCGTCGAGGTCGCGCACCTGGAGCGAGACGAAGTCGGGGCCGGTGACGGGCATGGTGATGCTCCTTGTCCTTCGTGTCAGTATCCTGACACGGAGAACCTATGTCAAAATACTGACATGAGTAAAGACGGCGCCGGCGTCGACCTGGAGACGTCACTGGGCTACCTGCTGAAAGAGGCGTCGAGCGTGCTCCGCGCGGCCATGGAGGAGGTGCTGCGGCCGCTCGGGATGAGCGTGACGCACTACTCCTGCCTCGAGTTGCTGGCCCAGCGACCGGGCTTGTCGAACTCCGAGCTCGCGCGGGGCGCGTTCGTGACACGGCAGTCGATGAACGTACTGCTCCAGGCCCTGGAACGAGACGGCTACGTGACCAGGCCCGCGGAGGCACCCGTCGGGAAGGCCCTTCCCACGCGGCTCACGCCCAGCGGCCGACGGAGCCTGGAGAAGGCCTCCGCAGCGGTCCGGTCCGTCGAGGTGCGCATGCTGGCCGGCATGACCGAGACCGAGCAGTCGGACGCGTTCCGGACCCTGCAGAGCATGATCCGCTCCCTGCGCCACGGCAACGACGGGGCATAGCCCGCTCCCCGGCACACGTCCCGCCGCGCCCGGACCGGAGTGCAGGCGACATCGAGAACGGACGGAGGCCGGCTGCGCCTTCCGCCGCGATGAGCCGCATGAGACCGCGTGGCGACGAGCCCGGCAGACCGTCGAGTCGACGCCGAGCAGGATCGGCCTTCGCGCCGGACCCTAGCCCGCGACCCGCAGAAGAAGCTTCCCCGTGCTCGTCCGCGCGCCCATCAGGCGGTGTGCCTCCGCCGCCTCCTCCAGGGCGAACTCGGCCGTGACCGGCAGGGTCACCGTGCCGTCCACCGCCTTCGCGAAGGCCCGGGCGGACAGCTCCCGCAGCACATCCGGCGCGGTCTGGGCCAGCGTCAGGATGGAGAAACCGGCGACCGACAGGCCTCGCGGGTACAGCTCCGCCTGGCCCACCGTCCAGGCCGGTTCACCGCCGGCGTTGCCGTAGGAGACCAGGCGGCCGAAGCGGGCCAGGGAGGAGAGGCTCGCGCGCAGGGTCGTGCCGCCGACGGGGTCGAGGGCGAGGTCGACGCCCCGGCCCCCGGTGGCCTCCCGGAGCGGCTCCTCGAAGTCGCCGACGAAGACCTCGTCGTAGCCGTGGTCCCGTGCGTAGGCGGCCTTCGCCGCGCTCGACACCACGCCGTACACGGCAGCCGCGCCCGCCGCCTTCGCCAGTTGCCCGGCCGCCGTGCCGACCCCGCCCGCCGCACCCTGCACGAGGACGGTCTCGCCGGGCTGGAGGCGCCCGACGGTGTGGACGAGGGCGTATGCCGTCGGCAGGACGGACGGGAGGGTGGCTCCGGTGCGCAGGTCGGTCCCGGCCGACAGCGGGAAGACCATCGCCGCCTCGGTCACGGCCACGTCCGCGTAGGCGCCGCCCTGGGTCAGCGCGGCCACCTCCTGGCCGACGGCGAGGCCCGTGACCCCGGCACCGAGGGCCCTGACCCGGCCCGAGACCTCCAGCCCCGGACGGAACGGCAGCCCCGGCACGCGGTAGCCCTCCGCACGCGCCTTGAGGTCGGCGAAGTTCACGCCCGCGTACGCCACGTCGATGCTCACCTCACCGGGGCCCGGCTCGGGGACCTCCGCCTCCACGCCCTTCAGGACCTCAGGACCGCCGTATTCCTGCAACTCGACCGCGCGCACGGCACACACCTCTCGACAAGTGTTCAACGTCAATCGAACACTCGGGAGTGTATGGTTTTCATCGAACACTCGGCAAGCGGAAACACGGCGAAGAGGAGGACGGCATGGCCGGCACGAGCCACCGGGCCGCCCCCGAGCACACCCACCCCGACGAGGTACCGGTCCTCACCGTGCTCGCCGCCCTCGCCGACCCGGTACGCCTCACGCTCGTCCGTGAGCTGGCCGCCAGCGCCGAGTGGTCCCGCAGCTGCGGCAGCTTCGACGTGCCCGTCGGCAAGGCCGCCCTCAGCCATCACTTCTCCGTGCTGCGGGCAGCCGGTCTCGTCGAACAGCGCGACGAGGGACCGCGCCGCGTCAACCGCCTGCGGCGAACGGAGTTCGAGACCCGCTTCCCGGGACTGCTCGACCTGGCCCTGCGACCGGAGCCGGATCTGTAGGTCCGGGCAGGAGGACGCCCGTCACGGTCATCCTCCCTTCCCGCCCACCTCGAACCAGAGCGGCTTCCCGGCACCGCGCTCCAGCGGACCGTCCCCGAGGGCCAGACCGCCCCATCGATCGGCGTACTCCGCCACCAGACACAGCCCACGCCCGCCCTCCGCATCCTCCGGCGCGGGCGGCACCCGGTTCCAGGGCGGTTCGCCGAAGGGGGCGGGGACATGCGGATGACCGTCCCAGACCCCGACCCGCAGCCGCCCGTCCGCGAGCGCGGCGAGGCGAGGCGAGGCGCAACGAAACGGGTCCACCGCTGTGCAGATAGGCATTGGTGACGAGTTCGGACGTCAACAGCTCTACGGCATCCAGGACTTCACCTCTGCCGAGTACCGGATCTCCCACAGGATCAAGCGTCAGGCCATCCTCCACCGCGAGCAGCCGCCGTCGTACACGGCGATCGTCCACGAGGCCGCTCTGCGCATGCAGTTCGGCGGCCGCGAGGTGGCCAGGGCCCAACTGCAGCACCTCGCCGAGATCAGCAAGCACCCCACCGTCAGCCTCCGGGTGATCCCCTTCGACGGCACCTCGTTCCCCACGACAGGCCACGCCGTCGACTACTTCCACGGCCCGTTGCCCGCCCTCGACACCGTCGAGGTGGACACCGCACACGGCAGCGAACTCGTCGATGGAGCAGGGCGATTGGAGATGTACCGGCTCGTCCTGGACCGTATGGAGGCCGTCGCTCTGAAAACAGCCCCGTCGCTCGACCTCGTCCACCGCATCGCCCAAGACATCTGAGAGACGAACCATGACCGAACCGACTTGGCAGAAGTCGACCCACAGTGAACAAGGCTCCGCCTGCGTCGAGATAGCCCCCGGCCCTACCGCGATCCACATACGGGACTCCAAACACCCCTCCGGCCCCCACCTCACCCTCCGGCCCGCCTCCTGGGCGAACTTCGTCGCGCACGCGGCGCAACCGGGCAGCTGAGCGCAGGGCAGTTGGTCCTCGTCACTGCAGGGCCAGCCTCGTCAGCCAGGGGTGTCCGGGATGTGCGCGCCTCAGCCAGCCGCCGAGAGCTTCGCGCCGCGCCTGACTCAGCAGCGGCAGCACCCCGTCGAAATCAGCTTGATCCTTGGGCCGAGGGTCCTTCGCCTTGAACAGCAGCACCAACTCCGGGACCAGGTAGGGGATGCCGTCCACCGTCCGGTCGATGATCGCGTCGTACGGCAGCCGCAGGCTCTCGTCCCGCCTGCAGATCCAGGTCCCGCCCTCGTGCGGCTCACGGAAGACGTCGAAGAGGAACTGGCCGCTCGCCGGGTCCCGTACCCATGTCTGATGCGTCGCCGCGAGTGCCTCCTCTCCTGCCGCGGCCCAGACACGCCCTGAGCCCACCGCGTCGAACACGTACTCGGGGAAGCGGTCACGTACCTCCGCCAGCCCTGCCACAGGAACGGCGATCTCCAGATCGCCGTGGAGCCGCGACTGCCCGCCACGGAAGAAGTCCAGGGCCCACCCGGCCGCAACACACCAGGGCACGCCGACCCCGCCCAAGCGGGCCGCGACCTGTTCCGGCCGCCACGGGTCCGCCCAGCGGGCGGCCAGTTCGCCAGCGTCGAGAACGGCGCCGCCGGGTGGCAGGGAATCGGGCATCAGCACAACCTACCGCCGCGCATCACAAGATCCTTCATGCCGGATCGACGGAAGCGTGATCACTCGTCCGTGCGATGACGCGACAGTGAGTTTCGAAGTAATTTCAAAGACATGGGCGTCGAGAGTGCAGCAGTGAACTTCTCCGAGCTGGTGAACAAGAACAAGCAGACGCTTGCCCGGCTCAAGGATTCACCGAGGCTGCTCCTGCACCGCAGAGACGGTGAGGACCTGGTTCTCACCACCGCCGCGCGGGCCGAGCAGGACCAGACCGTGGTGTCCGCGGCCACCCGGATGCTGGCCGCGATGGCGCGCCGGGAGCCCGGCAGCACGGAACTGCTCCTCGACATACTGCCGGACGCCTTCCCCTGGGTCCGCTTCCTGCCCGAGCCCGACCTCCACGCCTTCGCCGTCGAACTGGTCGACACCATGCGCGCCGCCGACTCGGTCGGCAACAGTGCCGCCGTCGCCCAGTTGCTCATCGCCTGGCAGCACACCGCCGAGGTCTACTCCGACCCCGAGCTGCTGGCCGCACTGACCAGGGATCACGGCGAGGACTACGGCCCGGTACCGGACCCTCGGGACATCGCATGACCGCGGGCCGCGGTGACCGCGCCGCACCTCCGGCACCAGAGGGCCACCGGGAAGTACGGTTCGCCGACGCGGCCTCCGCCAAGGGACGGGAGAGCCTCGCCCAACAGACCCGTGAGAACACCTACCGCGCCTGGATCACCATGCGCACGAACCCCGGACCGGTCACCGAGACTCCCCGGCACCACCGCCTCAAGGGCTGGCTCTTGCTGGTGCGGGTACGTGCCATGACGTCGTCCAGGGTCACGGAGCCGACCCCCTGCTCCCGCAGCACCTCGGCGGCCCCGCGACGATCCGGCGCCGGGTGGCCTCCCCCTTGGCCGTCAGTTCCTTGCCCCGCATCGCCCGACCGACCTCCGCGCAGTGGACCGTACAGTCCATTCTGTGGGCTCAGCCGGCGAAGAGGGTGCTGGCCAGGGCCACGCTGACGACGGTGCCGCCGATGATGCTCAGCAGGGCGTTGCGGCGCCACAGGTGCAGTCCGACGGTGACGGCCAACGCGGCCAGGGGCGCGGTCACGCGGGGCTCGGTCAGCGGCAGGTCACGCAGGCAGTACACGAACAGGATGACCATCACACCGGCGGGCATCCGGGCGCCCAGGTAGCGCACGGTCCTGCTGGCCCGCAGCGCGGCCAGGGCGGTGAAGGGCAGCGCGCGCAGCGCCCAGGTGACGGCGGCCGAGACGCCGACGGCCATGAGCAGGTAGCGGGTGTCAGGCACGGGACTCCTCCTTGCGGCTCCGGACCAGCAGCGCGGCGGTGAAGAGGGTGAACGCGGCCAGCAACATCTGTCCGGGCAGGACCAGCCGCGCGACCAGGGCGCTGAGCAGCGCGAGGACGGGGGTGGGCAGGTCGCCGCGCCGCTCCCGGACGGCGTCCAGGGCGAGTACGGCGAACAGCGCGGTCATCGCGAAGTCCATCCCGGTGACGCCGTCGGGCACCACCGAACCGAGCAGGGCACCGAGGGTGGCGCCGCCGACCCAGTACGACTGCATGAACAACTGCAGCCAGAGGATGCGGGCGCCGGACCAGGACCGGGCCCGTTCACCGGCGGTCAGGGCGTACGCCTCGTCGGTCAGCGCGAACGTGCCGTACGCCTTTCCGAGCGGCCCCCGCACGCGGTCGAGGGGGAAGGACAGCGCGTAGAACACGTGCCGGACGTTGACCAGGAACGCGGTCAGCGCGACCGTCGTCAGCGGGGTGACCGCGACGGCCAGACCCACCAGCAGGAACTCGAACGAGCCGGCGTAGATGACGGCGGTGAACAGGCTCGCGCACCACCAGGGCAGGCCGGCGTGGGTGATGAGCACCCCGAAGGCGAGGCCCAGCGGGAGCAGGGCGAGCCCCACGGAGGCGGAGTCCCTGAGAGCGGCGAGGGCCTCCGAGCGGGTGGCGGTCGAGGGCGGCGCGGCCAAAACCGTATGCATGCTGAAATTTTAGGAGGATTGTCGCCACATATGGTTTCCAATAATTCCCGTAAGCTGATGGCATGGGAAATGAAATGCACCTGGATGCCATCGACCGGGAAATTTTGTTTCACCTGCGCCAGGACGGCCGCCTGACCAACGTCGAGCTGGCCAAGCGGGTCGGCCTCACCCCGCCGCCGTGCCTGCGCCGGCTGAAGCGGCTGGAGGACGCCGGGGTCATCACCGGCTACCGCGCCGTGATCGACCCGAAGGCCGTCGGCCGGGGCCTGGAAGTCATGATCGACATCGAGGTCTCCGCGAACGACCTCAAAACCATCGAGACGCTGGAGGAGACGCTCTCCTCCTACGACGAGGTCATCGAGTTCCGCCGGATGTACGGGCGCCCCGACTACTTCCTCCGCGTCGCCGTGGCCGACGACGCGGCGTACAACGCCTTCCTCACCGGCAAACTCACCGGCCTCCCCGGCATCCTCCGCGTCGAGTCCCACCTGACGATGAAGAAGATCAAGACCGACGACTGACCCCCTGGGGGCGCCGGGGGTACCCCCGGCCGAAGGCTGGGGGAGGAACTGCGCGAACAACCCCCACCGGGCCGCACCCGACCACCAGCCCACACCCCCACCACCTCAGGGGCGCCGGGGGCACCCCCGGCCGAAGGCTGGGGGAGGAACTGCGCAAACACCCCACCGGGCCGCACCCGAGCAACCACCCGCACCCCCACCACGGCCCTACCCCACCACCAGCAGAATCGCCAGCAACACCGCCCCCGCCACCGCCGGCGCAGCCACCTCGTACGCCCACCGCACCGTGATCTCGCCCTGCGCCGACTCCGCCGGCCCTCTGCTCTCCAGCATCTCCCGCAGGTCGTCCATGACCTTGTCGGTCTCCGCGCGCACCGACCCGGTCGCATGCTCGGGCTCGATCTGCCCCCCGAACCCGCCGGACGCACCGAACCCGCCGAAGCCGCCGAGCCCGCGCCCGGCGCCCCCCGCCCCCGACCGCCCGCGCTGCGCGGCCGCCTGCGCCTTCGCCTGCCGGCGCGCCGCCTTCTTGCGGTTCCGCAGGGACACCGGGATCGCCCACAGCTGGTACTTCGCACCGGACTTGACGATCACCTCGTTCGAGTAACCGGACCGCAGGGAGGCGATCTCCCCCCACGGCAGCGTGATCACCCGGAACGGGTTCCGTACCCGCAGCCGGTCCTCGCCCGCGAACACCGCGGGGCGCAGGGTGAAGGCGACGACCAGCGGCACGATGAGGATGAGCGCGGCGAGGGCCAGCCAGGGGGTACGGCCGTGTCCCCGGAGCAGCGCGTCGATGCCGAGCCAGCCGACGATGGCGAGCAGCAGGACACCACCGATCAGCGCCTGGGGCGAGCGGTAGATGCGGTCCTTGACGAGGGGCGTGGTCATAGCGCCGATTCTGCACCAGACGTTCGCATCGGCGCCGTGGGGGCGGCACGACCGTACGCGGGTGCCGGTGGTCCGTGGCTGGTCGCGCCCACGCGGCGGAGCCGCACATCGATCCAGCCCCGCGCCCCTTCGGGGCGCTTGCCCACCCGCCCTCGAGAAGAACCGCTCCCTCGGGGTGTACAGCCGCTACGCGCGTAGATATGCTCGGCTGGTGACCATGCCCACCACCGCACCCCACGCACTTGCTGACGTCACCGCGTCCGACAGCACGCTGCGCCGCTTCCTTCACGGGCTGCCCGGCGTCGACGCGGTCGGCCTGGAGGCGCGTGCCGCCTCGCTCGGCACCCGTTCCATCAAGACCACCGCGAAGGCGTACGCCATCGACCTCGCCATCTCGATGGTCGACCTGACGACCCTGGAAGGCGCGGACACCCCGGGCAAGGTCCGGGCGCTCGGCGCCAAGGCGGTCCACCCGGACCCGACGGACCGTACGACCCCGGCCACGGCCGCCGTCTGCGTCTACCCCGACATGGTGGCCGTCGCCAAGGACGCCGTCGCCGGCTCGTCCGTCAAGGTCGCGTCCGTCGCCACCGCCTTCCCGGCCGGCCGCGCCGCACTCGACGTCAAGCTCGCCGACGTACGCGACGCGGTGAGCGCCGGTGCCGACGAGATCGACATGGTCATCGACCGCGGCGCCTTCCTCGCCGGCAACTACATGAAGGTGTACGACGAGATCACCGCCGTGAAGGAGGCCTCGGGCGCCGCCCGTGTGAAGGTCATCTTCGAGACCGGCGAGCTGTCGACGTACGACAACATCCGGCGGGCGTCCTGGCTGGGCATGCTCGCGGGCGCCGACTTCATCAAGACGTCGACGGGCAAGGTCGCCGTCAACGCCACCCCGGCGAACACCCTCCTCATGCTGGAGGCCGTGCGCGACTTCCGGGCGCAGACCGGCGTCCAGGTCGGCGTCAAGCCCGCCGGCGGCATCCGGACCAGCAAGGACGCGATCAAGTTCCTCGTCCTGGTGAACGAGACCGCCGGCGCGGACTGGCTGGACAACCACTGGTTCCGCTTCGGCGCCTCCTCGCTCCTGAACGACCTGCTCATGCAGCGTCAGAAGCTGGCCACCGGCCGCTACTCCGGCCCCGACTACGTGACGGTGGACTGATCACCATGGCCAAGGAAAAGATGACCACCGCATTCGAGTACGCACCGGCGCCCGAGTCCCGCTCCGTCGTCGACATCGCCCCCTCCTACGGCCTCTTCATCGACGGCGAGTTCACGGAGGCCGCCGACGGCAAGGTCTTCAAGACCGTCAGCCCGAGCACCGAGGAAGTGCTGTCCGAGGTCGCCCGGGCCGGTGCCGAGGACGTCGAGCGGGCCGTGAAGGCCGCCCGCAAGGCCTTCGAGAAGTGGTCCGCGCTGCCGGGCTCCGAGCGCGCCAAGTACCTCTTCCGCATCGCCCGCATCATCCAGGAGCGCAGCCGCGAGCTGGCCGTCCTGGAGACGCTGGACAACGGCAAGCCGATCAAGGAGACGCGCGACGCCGACCTGCCCCTGGTCGCCGCGCACTTCTTCTACTACGCGGGCTGGGCCGACAAGCTCGACCACGCAGGCTTCGGGTCGAACCCCCGGCCGCTCGGCGTGGCGGGCCAGGTCATTCCCTGGAACTTCCCCCTCCTCATGCTGGCGTGGAAGATCGCTCCCGCGCTCGCCACCGGCAACACCGTCGTCCTCAAGCCCGCCGAGACGACCCCCCTCTCCGCGCTCTTCTTCGCGGACATCTGCCGCCAGGCGGGCCTGCCCAAGGGCGTCGTCAACATCCTCCCCGGCTACGGCGACGCGGGCGCCGCGCTCGTCGCCCACCCCGACGTGAACAAGGTCGCCTTCACCGGCTCCACCGCCGTCGGCAAGGAGATCGCGCGCACGGTCGCGGGCACCCGCAAGAAGCTCACCCTCGAACTGGGCGGCAAAGGCGCCAACATCGTCTTCGACGACGCCCCGATCGACCAGGCCGTGGAGGGGATCGTCACCGGGATCTTCTTCAACCAGGGGCAGGTCTGCTGCGCGGGCTCCCGCCTCCTCGTCCAGGAGTCCATCCACGACGAGCTGCTCGACTCCCTCAAGCGCCGCCTGTCCACCCTCCGCCTCGGCGACCCGCTGGACAAGAACACCGACATCGGCGCGATCAACTCCGCCGAGCAGCTGGCCCGCATCACCACCCTCGCCGCCCAGGGCGAGGCCGAGGGCGCCGAGCGCTGGTCCCCCGCCTGCGAACTCCCGTCCGCCGGCTACTGGTTCGCCCCGACGCTCTTCACGAACGTCACCCAGGCGCACACCATCGCCCGCGACGAGATCTTCGGCCCGGTCCTGTCGGTCCTGACGTTCCGCACCCCGGACGAAGCCGTCGCCAAGGCGAACAACACGCAGTACGGCCTCTCCGCCGGCATCTGGACCGAGAAGGGGTCCCGGATCCTGGCCGTCGCGAACAAGCTGCGCGCCGGCGTCGTCTGGTCCAACACGTTCAACAAGTTCGACCCGACCTCGCCGTTCGGCGGTTACAAGGAGTCGGGCTTCGGCCGCGAGGGCGGTCGCCACGGCCTGGAGGCGTACCTCGATGTCTGATCGCAGCAGTGACCGTCTGAGCGTCTTCAAGACCTACAAGCTGTACGTCGGCGGGAAGTTCCCGCGTTCCGAGAGCGGCCGGGTGTACGAGGTGACGACGAAGCCATCAGCCGCTGACGCGGCGGGGAAGGGCAACTGGCTGGCCAACGCACCGCTTGCCAGCCGCAAGGACGCCCGGGACGCGGTCGTGGCCGCGCGCAAGGCGTTCGGCGGCTGGGCGGGGGCCACGGCCTACAACCGCGGCCAGGTCCTCTACCGCGTCGCGGAGATGCTGGAGGGCCGCCGGGACCAGTTCGTGCGCGAGGTCGCGGACGCCGAGGGCCTCGGCAAGTCCAAGGCCGCCGCGGTCGTGGACGCGACGATCGACCGCTGGGTCTGGTACGCGGGCTGGACCGACAAGATCGCCCAGGTGGTCGGCGGCGGCAACCCGGTCGCGGGCCCGTTCTTCAACCTCTCCTCCCCCGAGCCGACGGGCGTGGTCGCGGTCCTGGCACCGCAGGAGTCGTCCTTCCTGGGCCTGGTGAGCGTCGTGGCCCCCGTGATCGCCACCGGCAACACGGCCGTCGTCGTCGCGAGTGAGAAGTCCCCACTCCCGGCCCTCTCCCTCGCCGAGGTCCTCGCCACCTCCGACGTCCCCGGCGGCGTCGTCAACGTCCTCTCCGGCCGTACGGCCGAGATCGCGGCGCCCCTGGCGTCCCACCAGGACGTCAACGCCATCGACCTCGCGGGCGCCGACGAGGTGCTGGCGAAGGAGCTGGAGATCTCGGCGGCCGACAACCTGAAGCGCGTCCTGCGTCCACAGCCTGTGGACGACTGGACGGCGACACCGGGTCTCGACCGCCTGACGGCGTTCCTGGAGACGAAGACGGTCTGGCACCCGACGGGTTCGCTGGGCGCGTCCGGTTCTTCGTACTGATCCACCCCTCCGAGTAGGGAACTGCGGGCCGTTGGCGGCTGGTCGCGCAGTTCCCCACCGGGCTCAGTGCCCCACACTCCCCAGCAGCTGCCCCACCACCGGAAGCGAGCCGATCGACGGGGCCTGCGCCAGCGGCCCCGTCAGCATCTTCGACGTCAGCGGCTTGAAGTCGGCCAGCTGCGTCCCCACCCCGTTGTCCAGCGGGTCGACACCCGTGCCCGCGAGCGGGTTGGGCTTCAGACCCGTCACCGGGCCCGTGACGTAGGGCAGTACGCCGCCCAGCGCCTGCATGCCCGCCTGCGGGTCGATCTGGCCGAGCGAGGTGGGCCGGGTGCGGACCACGTCCAGCACGGGCCGGCTGTCCGCGGCGGCCGTCGCGGCGCCCGCGCCGAGCGCCACACCTGCCGTGGCGAGGGCGGCCAGGGCGCGCCGAGCGGTCGGGGTCGGGGAGGACACGTGTCGGGACATCGCTGGTGCCACCTTCTGGTGCGCAGGGTAATCAGGTCGGCACACAGGGTATTTGAGGTGTGACTCACGCTCCAAAGCCGACCCGCGGGGTCGGCAGGAGGCTCCCCATACGTCAAACTGGTGTTCCGTGAGCATTCATCCCCCGTCTCCCGCCCGCGTCGTGCTGCTGTGCGGCCCCTCGGGCTCGGGCAAGTCACTGGTCGCCGCCCGTTCCGGGCTCCCCGTCCTGCGCCTCGACGACTTCTACAAGGAGGGCGACGACCCGACTCTGCCGTTGGTGGCAGGGAGTTCGGACATCGACTGGGACCACCCGGAGTCCTGGGACTCGGCGGTCGCGGTCGAGGCCATCGGGCGGCTGTGCGCCACGGGGGCGGCGCCCGTACCGGTATATGACATAGCACTGAGCGCCCGCACCGGCGCCGAGACGCTGGACATCGGCCGCACCCCCCTGTTCATCGCCGAGGGCATCTTCGCCGCCGAGATCGTGGACCGCTGCCGCGAACTGGGCCTCCTGGCCGATGCGCTCTGCCTCAGCCGGGGCCCGGTGAAGACGTTCCGGCGCCGTTTCCTGCGCGATCTCAGGGAGGGCCGCAAGTCGGTGCCGTTCCTGCTGCGGCGCGGCTGGCGGCTGATGCGGGCGGAGCGCACGATCGTCGCCCGCCAGGTGTCGCTGGGCGCACACCCGTGCGACCGGGACGAGGCGCTGGGCCGGATGGCGGCGGCCGCGGTGGGCCGGCAGACCCGCGACCGGACACCGGCGGCCTGACCCCCGTAGGGGACAGAACCCGACCGTCGCAGAGAACAGAAAAAGCGGGACTGGATGGACCCCCCGGCCCTCCAGTCCCGCTTCCCCCGTCGCTCCGCCGAACACCCCCGTGTCCCCCGTGGCGGAGCTCCCCCGTGCTTCCCCCCAGGTCCCCCCGGACCCGCTTTCCCCCGTGTTCCCCCGTGTTCCCCGTGGGTCCCCCCGGACCCTCCCCCAGGTCCCCCGTTCCCCCGGTTTCCCCCGTCAGGATCCCCCCGGATCCCCATACCCTCAGGCGACAAGCTCCCCGAAGGCGTTCTCCTCGTCACGGCCGAAGCTGAGGACCTCGTCCTCGCGCAGCCGGCGGAGCGACCGCCAGATGCTGGACTTCACCGTGCCGACACTGATGTCGAGGATCTCCGCGATCTCCGGGTCCGTGCGGCCCTCGTAGTAGCGCAGGACCAGCATGGTGCGCTGGAGTTCGGGGAGCCGGGCGAGCGCCTGCCACAGGACCGCGCGCAGCTCGGTGCCGCTCATCGCGTCCGTGTCGCCGGGCGTCTCCGGCAGTTCCTCGGTCGGGTACTCGTTGAGCTTGCGGCGCCGCCAGGCGCTGATGTGCAGGTTGGTCATGGTGCGGCGGAGGTATCCGCCGACCGCCGCCTTGTCGCTGATCCGGTCCCATGCCCGGTACGTCGAGAACAGCGCGCTCTGCAGCAGGTCCTCGGCCTCGTAGCGGTCACCGGTCAGGTGGTAGGCGGTCGCGTACAGGGAGGCGCGGCGCTCCTGGACGTAGGCGGTGAACTCCGCCTCCGTCAGCGAGCGGCGCTCCCCCGTGTCCTCCCCGTACGCGGATCCCCCGTGTGCTTCCCCCGTGAAGCTGTCAACCACCGTCATGTAGCCGGTGTGCTGACGCCCGGTGCCGCGAGCGCACCCCCGCCCGCTCACGGCACCGGACTTCTCGGAACCCCGGTGCACGTCGTGCAGACGCGTGACTACTGCGCTGGTGCTGTGGCTGATCAGCGTGTTCATCTCGCGCCCCCCGTCGTGGACTTCCGGTAGTTCGGCCTGCCCAGGCGGTCCGCTTGCGCGGTTGCCTGTGCCGAGAACTCTGCCGGGCCACCTTCACGGCCGTATCCGCCGACTGTCACAGACCTGTCACAGGGGTCCGGCACGGAGAGTCCACAGGACGTACACAGGTGGTGGCGCTACAGAGGTTCGCGGGGAGCTGCGGGCCGCACAGGTCGTACGACGGGCCCTGCATGGGCCAGAATGAGCCCGTGCCTTCCCTGTTGCTGATCGAGGACGACGACGCCATCCGTACGGCCCTGGAGCTCTCTCTGACGCGCCAGGGACACCGGGTGGCCACCGCTGCGACCGGTGAGGACGGTCTGAAGCTGTTGCGTGAGCAGCGGCCCGATCTGATCGTCCTCGATGTCATGCTGCCCGGCATCGACGGGTTCGAGGTGTGCCGGCGGATCCGGCGCACGGACCAGTTGCCGATCATTCTGCTGACCGCGCGCAGCGACGACATCGACGTGGTCGTGGGCCTGGAGTCCGGTGCGGACGACTACGTCGTCAAGCCGGTCCAGGGGCGGGTGCTCGACGCCCGGATCCGGGCCGTGCTGCGGCGCGGGGAACGGGAGTCCACCGACTCGGCGACCTTCGGCAACGTCGTCATCGACCGCAGTGCGATGACCGTGACGAAGAACGGCGAGGACCTCCAGCTGACGCCGACCGAGCTGCGGCTGCTCCTGGAGCTGAGCCGGCGGCCGGGGCAGGCGCTGTCCCGGCAGCAGTTGCTGCGGCTGGTCTGGGAGCACGACTACCTCGGCGACTCCCGGCTGGTGGACGCGTGTGTGCAGCGGCTGCGCGCCAAGGTGGAGGACGTGCCCTCCTCGCCGACCCTGATCCGTACCGTGCGTGGTGTCGGCTACCGCCTGGACGCTCCTCAGTGACGGACGTGCAGGGGGGTCTCCGCGGCTGGGCCGCGGATCGCAAGGGAGCCATGTCCAGGCTGCGTTTCACCAGTCTGCGGCTGCGGCTCGTCGTCGTCTTCGGGCTCGTCGCGCTGACCGCCGCCGTGTCCGCGTCCGGCATCGCGTACTGGCTCAACCGCGAGGCCGTGCTCACCCGTACCCAGGACGCGGTGCTGCGCGACTTCCAGCAGGAGATGCAGAACCGGGCCGGTGCGCTGCCCGTGCACCCGACGCAGGACGAACTGCAGCGCACGGCCGGGCAGATGGCCAACAGCAGCCAGCGGTTCAGCGTGCTGCTGGTCGGCCAGGACACCAACGGCAAGACGGTGTACGGCAGTTCGGACGGGCTCAGTGCGTTCGCGCTCGACGACGTGCCGACCTCGCTGCGCAAGGCCGTCGACAAGCAGCAGAAGGTGACCGACTCCAACGAGTCGGCGTACCACCTGTACTGGCAGCGGGTCGTCGACCACGGCACGCCGTATCTCGTCGCCGGGACGCGGCTGATCGGGGGCGGCCCGACCGGTTACATGATGAAGTCCCTGGAGCCGGAGGCGAAGGACCTCAACTCGCTGGCGTGGTCGCTGGGGATCGCCACGGGGCTCGCCCTGATCGGTTCGGCGCTGCTGGCGCAGGCCGCCGCCACGACCGTGCTGAAGCCGGTGCACCGGCTGGGAGTCGCCGCGCGGCGGCTCGGCGAGGGCAAGCTGGACACCCGGCTGCGGGTGTCGGGTACGGACGAACTCGCGGATCTGTCACGGACGTTCAACGACGCGGCCGAGGCGCTGGAGAAACGGGTCGACGACATGGCCGCACGGGACGACGCGTCCCGCCGGTTCGTCGCGGACATGAGCCACGAGCTGCGCACCCCGCTCACCGCGATCACCGCCGTGACGGAGATCCTGGAGGAGGAGCTGGAGGCGGAGTCGGGGTCGATGGACCCGATGATCGAGCCCGCCGTCCGGCTGGTCGTCAGCGAGACTCGCCGCCTCAACGACCTCGTCGAGAACCTGATGGAGGTCACCCGCTTCGACGCCGGTACGGCCCGGCTGGTCCTCGACGACGTCGACATCGCCGACCAGATCACCGCCTGCATCGACGCCCGCGCCTGGCTGGACGCGGTGGATCTGGACGCCGAGCGCGGCATCCACGCCCGCCTCGACCCGCGCCGTCTCGACGTCATTCTCGCCAACCTGATCGGCAACGCGCTCAAGCACGGCGGGTCGCCGGTGCGGGTGTCGGTGCGGATGGAGCAAGAGGAAGGTGGGGATCTGGTCGTCGCCGTGCGGGACCACGGTCCGGGTATCCCGGAGGACGTGCTCCCGCATGTCTTCGACCGGTTCTACAAGGCCAGCGCCTCCCGGCCGCGTTCCGAGGGCAGCGGTCTGGGCCTGTCCATCGCGACGGAGAACGCCCGCATCCACGGCGGCTCGATCACCGCGGCGAACTCCCCGGAGGGCGGTGCGGTGTTCACGCTCCGGCTGCCCCGGGACGCCTCGCGGCTGACGGAGGAGAGCAAGGACACCGGCGATGCCGGGGGCATCGGGGATGCCGGGGATTCCGGGGAGAAGGGCGCCTGATGCACGTACGAAGAGTCCTGGCCGTGGCCGGGCTGGCGCTCGCGCTCTCCGGGTGCGGGATCCGGGCCACCGAGGTGCCGACCGACTTCGGCGGGGCGCCCTCGCGGGTGCCGTGCTCGATGACCCAGCCGGATCTGCCGGCGCAGAGCGAGCGCGGGGTACCGGTGCAGGTGTTCCTGCTGTGCGGTTCCTCCCTGGTGACCGTCGACCGGGAGGTGCGCGTCCCCGACGGCTCGGCGGACGCCAAGCGGCGGGTGATAGTCGCCCAGGGGCTGCTCGACCAGCTCGCCGAGACGCCGTCGGCCGCCGAGAAGGAGGCCGGTTACTCGACGTACGTGCGGGGCGGGATGAGCGTCTGGGGACCCCGGGCCGGGGATCCCGACGACACGCTGCGGCTGAGTACGTCGCCGCCGCAGCTGACGTCGTACGCGCTGGCCCAGATCGTGTGCACGCTGTCCGACTCGGCGGCCGCGGAGGGGGACGGGTCGGTGATCCTGGGCGGGCCGGGGACGGAGCCGTTGCGGCGGTACGAGTGCACGGACGCCGTGCGGAATGCGCCGGGTGGCAGCCGACCCCCGTCCACTGAGGTGGCTTCCGGGTGAGGGGCGTCGGGGCGCCTAAGGGGGTGCCGCCTAAGGGGGTGCCGCCTGAGGGTATGGGGCGCGTGCGGGTTGTGGGGGGTTGCTCGCGCAGTTCCCCGCGCCCCTGACGGCGCGCGTCTGCGGGGGCGCGTGTTCGCGGGCGTGTGTCCGAGGCCTCACTCCCGTATCCGGAACCGATCGTGTGCACGGGGGCGTCTTGGGGGGCGTGCAGCGTCCAGGCTCCATCGGCGGCAGCGCCGCGATCCGCGTCCGTGTGGCAGGAGGTGTCCTCCTTGTCGCACACCTCGTGTTCGTCGCCTGGCTGATGCTGCGGCCGCTGGACGTGCCCTGGGTGATGCCCGCCAACCTGCACCCCTTCGCCGGTATCCGCGCCGACCTGGCGCTGGGCTGGCGCGAGGCGGCCCACCGGATCGGTGAAGGCCTCGCGCTGCTCGCCCCGCTCGGTGTGCTGCTGCCGATGACCCACGGGAAGCTCCGGGTCTCCCCGCTCGCCTCGCTGATCAGTTCGGCCGCCGCGGGCGCCATGATCTCGCTGGGCATAGCCCTGCTGCAGACCGGAGTGCCCGGCCGTGTGGTGGACGTCGACTCGATACTCCTCAACACGGCCGGCGTCGTCGTCGCGCATCTGGCGGTGGTTCCGGCGGCCCGCTCCCGGCTCCGTCGGCGGGGTGAGCGGCGGCGGCCCGCCGCCCTCCCCCAGGAGGAAGCGGCTCAGGGTCTTACCCCGACGATTCCCAGGGTCGGGATCGCCCCGTAGAGCGACGCTTCGACCCGGTTCGTCTCCGTAGCGTTGAGGGCAGACGAGGGGCCGGAAGGGCCGCCTCGCACCGGACGCTCACGAAGGAGCCGCAGATGTCCAGCCTCGCCCGCCCCACCCATGGCCGCATGATCGGCGGAGTGTGCGCCGCGCTGGCCCGGCGCTTCGGCACCTCCGCGACGACGATGCGGGTGATCTTCCTGCTGTCCTGCCTGCTGCCTGGCCCGCAGTTCCTGCTCTACATCGCGCTGTGGATCCTCCTCCCCTCGGAGGAGAAGGCCGCCGCCTGGTAATCCGCTAATCCCCTTGTACGACCTGTACGGCAACGCCGTTGGGGCGCCTCGGTAGACACCGGGGCGCCCCAACGGCGTTGCCGATCGGCTGGGGAGAGGTCAGCCGAGCGGAATCCCGTTGATCGGCAGGCCGTGCGTGGGCAGACCCTGGAGCGGCAGTCCGCCGAGGAGGCCGGCGACGGGCTTGGTCGGGCCGTCGGCGAGGGCCTGCTGGACGGCGGGCTGGACGGCGGTCAGGCCGGCCCCCAGGGCGGTCTGCCCCTGCGCGAGGGCCCCACCGGCGACCGGCAGGGCCTTGGCGACGTTCTCGGCCGGCAGCGTCTTGGTGACGGTGCCCAGGGCCTGGGGGGCGTCCGGGACGGCCGGGGCGGCGTTGGCCGCGCCCGCGCCGACGGCGGCGAAGGCGGCACCGAGGGCGGCGACACCGAGGGTCTTGGCAGCAGACTGCTTCATCGTTAATGCGTCCTTGGAATGCGGTGACGGGGATCGATAACGCGCTGAGCGGTCCACGACCGTAAACATGCCGGGCCGCCCGCCGCAAACACCGAAATGCGGACGGATAGTGAAGACCCGTCCGCATTCCGTTCCCCACCCGGATACCCGATCAGCTCTCCGGATCGACAGAACCGCTGGTGGAGGCGGCCTGTCGGAACAGCCATTCGGATTTCAGCTCCGCATAACCGGGCTTGACGACGTCATTGATCATGGCAAGGCGTTCATCGAAAGGAATGAACGCTGATTTCATCGCATTGACGGAGAACCACTGCAGGTCGTCGAGCGTGTAACCGAACGCCTCGACGAGGTGCTCGAATTCGCGGGTCATGCTGGTCCCGGACATCAGCCGGTTGTCGGTGTTCACGGTGGCCCGGAAGTGCAGCCGGCGCAGCAGCCCGATCGGGTGCCCGGCATAGGAGTCGGCGGCCCCGGTCTGGAGGTTGGAGCTGGGGCACAGCTCCAGCGGGATCCGCTTGTCGCGGACGTACGACGCCAGCCGGCCGAGCTCGACCGTGCCGTCCTCGCGGACCTGGATGTCGTCGATGATCCGCACCCCGTGCCCGAGCCGGTCGGCGCCGCACCACTGGAGCGCCTGCCAGATGGACGGCAGCCCGAAGGCCTCACCGGCGTGGATGGTGAAGTGGTTGTTCTCCCGCTTGAGGTACTCGAAGGCGTCGAGGTGCCGGGTGGGCGGGTAGCCCGCCTCGGCCCCCGCGATGTCGAAGCCCGCCACCCCCAGGTCCCGGTAGCGGTTGGCGAGCTCGGCGATCTCCAGGGAGCGGGCCGCGTGCCGCATCGCGGTGAGCAGGGCGCCGACCCGGATCCGCCGGCCCTTCTCCCGGGCGATGGCCTCGCCCTGCCGGAACCCCTCGTTGACGGCCTCGACGACCTCTTCGAGGGAGAGGCCCTGCTCCAGGTGCTGCTCGGGGGCGTACCGCACCTCGGCGTAGACGACGCCGTCCTCGGCCAGGTCCTCGGCGCACTCGCGGGCGACCCGGACGAGGGCGTCCTGGGTCTGCATGACACCGACGGTGTGCGAGAACGTCTCCAGGTACCGCTCCAGCGAACCGGAGTCGGCGGCCTCGCGGAACCAGATGCCGAGCTTGTCCGGGTCGGTCTCGGGGAGGCCGGCGTACCCGGTCTCCTGAGCGAGGTCGGCGACGGTGCCCGGACGCAGGCCGCCGTCGAGGTGGTCGTGCAGCAGAACCTTCGGCGCCCGGCGGATCTGGTCCGGCGTCGGGGTGTTCGCGGTGCTCTGGCTCGTCATTTCCGCACTGTAACTCCTACGCGCGTAGATCGCCTGGTACTCGGAGATTCCCGTTTCCGTCGATACGCAATGGTGACCGCACGGACGGGTCGCGTACACCGCCTCTTCTGACACTGTTCTGTCATGGCACAGCAAGCGACGCCGGCCCGAACGGCCAGCCTGAGCAGGCCGGTCGGCCAGGAACCGACGACGGCGACCGGGGCGGTCCTGCTCCTCCCCGGCGGGGAGGAGATCTCCGCGCGCAAGCCGTCCCTCGTATGGGCGACGGCCCTCGTCCGCGCGCTCGGCCGCCGACTCGCCCGGGACGGCCGGGACGAGGGGCTGGCCGCGCACGTCGTCCACTACCGCTACCGCGGCTGGAACGGCAACGAGGCGCATCTCGCGGGGGACGCCGGTTGGGCGGCGGACGAGGTGGTACGACGGTACGGCGATGTGCCGGTGTGCCTGCTCGGCGTGGGGATGGGCGGCCGGGCCGCGCTGCACGCGGGCGGCCACGAGGCCGTCAACTCCGTCGTCTCCATCGCCCCCTGGCTGCCCGAGGCGGACGTGGCGGTGCCCGAGGAACCGGTTCGCCAGCTGGTGGGGCGGCGGGTGCTGATCGTGCACGGCACGAACGACGAACGGACCGACCCGGAGCTGTCGTTCCGGCTGGCGGCGCGGGCGAAGAAGGCGAATCGGGAGGTGTGCCGGTTCGAGGTGCACTCGGACGGCCACGGGCTGCATCAGCACCGGGACGAAGTCCTCGCTCTCGCCTCGGACTTCGTCATGGGGGCGCTGTACGGGCGGGCGGTGTCTCGGCCGGTGGAGGACGCACTTGCCGCGCCGCCGCCGATCGGGTTGCGGATGCCGTTGGCTGCGGGGTTCGGGCGGTCGCTCCGTAAGAGCTGAGGTCCGGTTTCGGGGTGCGGGTGCGGGGGGGCTGGTCGCGCAGTTCCCCGCGCCCCTAGGGAAGGAGACTCCCCCGCCTTGAAAGCAGAAACTTCTTGAAGGCGGCCACCGGCGGGGTGTCCGGGTGGCCCTCCAGCCAGGCCACGCCGATTTCTCTCGCCGCTCTCGGGGCCGTGACCGTGAGTTCGACGACTCCCGGGCGGGGAAAGGCGGGTGGCGGCAGCAGCGCGACCCCCAGTCCGGCCGCGACCAGGCCTCTCAACGTCTCCGCCTCCTCCCCCTCGAAGGCGATCCTCGGCCGGAAACCCGCCTCCTTGCACAGGTCGTCCGTGATGCGGCGCAGGCCGTAGCCCGGTTCCAGGGTCACGAAGGTCTCGTCGGCCGCCTCGGCGAGGCGGATGCGCTTACGGGACGCCAGCCCGTGATCCGCGGGTACCACCAGCCGCAGCTTCTGTTCGTCGAGGCGGCGGGCGGCCAGGTCCGGGGCGTCCGGCATCGGGGAGGTCAGGCACAGGTCCAGCTCGCCCGCCCGCAGCTTCTCGATCATCGCCTCGCCGTAGTTCTGGACGAGGCTGAAGCGGATGCGGGGATGGTCGACGCGGAAGGCCTGGAGGAGGCCGGGTACGGTCTCCGCGCCCATGGTGTGCAGGAAACCGAAGGCGACCTTGCCCGTCGTGGGGTCGGCGTCGGCGCGTACCTCGTCGGCGGCGCGCCGCACCTCGGCGAGGGCGCGCTCGACCGAGGTGAGGAAGGTACGGCCGGCGGGGGTGAGGGAGACGGTGCGGCCGTGCCGGGTGAAGAGGTCGACGCCCAGGTCCTGTTCCAGACGGACCATGGCGCGGGAGAGGGTGGACTGGGGGACGTCGAGCTCCTGGGCGGCCCTGGTCACATGCTCGGTGCGGGCCACTCCGGCGAAGTACGCGAGGCGGGGCGCGAGCAACATCGTCATGTCTTCTCTGTCACTGTACGGTGACAGGCGCTCCGCTGACCTCTGCTGATGCTCCATGGGAACGATTATGGCAATTCCATGCATTGGACGGATCAGCATGGCGGTCCGTACGTTCGAAGCATGTCTCCCGCCAGTACCGGGGCGTCCACCACCGTGGACGCCGTCCCGTCCCTCCCCGCCTCCGACTCCCGCCTGACCCCGGGCGGTCCCGGCTACCGCCGGATGAGCTTCGCGCTCTTCCTGGCGGGTGTCGCGACCTTCGCCCTCCTCTACTCCACGCAGGCCCTGCTCCCGCTGATCTCGGACGGCTACGGCGTGTCCGCGAGCGACGCGAGCTGGACGGTGGCGGCGGCGACCGGCGGCCTGGCGCTGTTCGTCCTCCCGATGAGCGCGCTCTCCGAGCGCTTCGGGCGTCGTACGGTCATGACGGCCTCGCTGGCGGTGGCGGTGACCGTCGGACTGCTGGTGCCCTTCGCGCCCTCCCTGGGCGTGCTGGTGGTGCTCCGTGGCGTCCAGGGCGCGGCGCTGGCCGGCCTGCCGGCCTCCGCGACGGCGTACCTGGCCGAGGAGGTCCGCCCGAAGGCGCTGGTCACGGCCATCGGCCTGTTCGTCGCGGGCAACAGCGTCGGCGGGATGAGCGGCCGGGTCATCACCGGCTGGGTCGCACAGGAGTGGGGCTGGCGGGTCGCCGTGGGCGTGATCGGGTTGATCGCCGTCGGCTGCGCGATCGCCTTCCGGCTCCTCCTCCCCGCCCCTCGGCACTTCAAGGCGGGCTCGCTGCACCCGCGCCGGCTGCTCGGCACGGTCCGCGACCACCTGGCCGACCCGCTGCTGCGCCGCCTGTACGCGATCGGCGCGCTGTTCATGACCGTCTTCGGCGGCGTCTACACGGTGATCGGCTACCGCCTGACCGAGGAGCCCTTCTCGCTCCCCCAGGGCATCATCGGCTCGATCTTCCTGGTGTACCTGGTGGGTACGGTGTCCGCGTCCACGGCAGGCCGCCTGGTCGGCCGCCTGGGCCGCCGAGGAGCCCTGTACCTGGGCGGCGGCACGACGGCCGCCGGCCTCCTCCTCTCCCTGGCCGACTCGCTGCCCCTGGTCCTGCTGGGCCTCGTCCTGATCACCGCGGGCTTCTTCGCGGGCCACGCGGTGGCCTCCTCCGCGGTCAGCAAGACAGCCACCCACGGCAGGGCCCAGGCCTCCGCCCTCTACCAGTCCGCCTACTACATCGGCTCCAGCGCGGGCAGCACGGTGGGCGCGATGGCGTTCCACGCGGGGGGCTGGGCGGGCACGGTCGGCGTCGGACTGCTCGCGATCCTGGGCGTCGTGACGATCACGGTCCTGGGCTCGGTGGCGGCGCGCAGGCACGTCCTGGCGAACGCTCACTGATCGGCGCCCTCACTGGAGCGCCCCGAAAGGGGCGCGGGGAACTGCGCGAGCAACCACGACGGCGCCGCACCCGCCACCCCACCGCACACCCCACCCCCTTGGGCGACCACCCCACCTCACCTGCACGTTTCCCCACTCCGGGGGCCGTTGTCAGTCCCCTGCGGTAGCTTCCGAAGTGCTGGAGCGCAACGGCGCGCGAACAGGAACGGCCACAGGGGTGGGTGGACGGAAGATGACCGACGGCACGGCGACGGCGGAGCTGGACGTCGCACTGGACAAGTACCGGACCGAGCTGACCGGGTACTGCTACCGGATGCTCGGCTCGTCCTTCGAGGCCGAGGACGCGGTGCAGGACACGCTCGTGCGGGCCTGGCGGAGCTACGAGAAGTTCGAGGGCCGCTCCAGTCTCCGGTCGTGGCTGTACCGGATCGCGACGAACGTGTGCCTGGACATGCTCAGCGCGGGCAACAAGCGGGCCCGGCCGATGGACCTGAGCGAGTCGACGCCGCTCGCCCAGGCGGCGCTCTCCCCCCGGCCCGACAACACCTGGCTGGAGCCGGTGCCGGACGCGCGCGTGCTGCCGACGGTGGACGACCCGGCGGAGGCGGCCGTGGCGAAGGAGTCGATCCGGCTCGCCTTCATGGCCGCGCTCCAGCAGCTGCCGCCCAAGCAGCGGGTGGTGCTGATCCTGCGCGAGGTGCTGGCCTGGAAGGCGACCGAGGTGGCCGAGCTGCTCGGCACCACGGTCGCGTCGGTCAACAGCGCGTTGCAGCGGGCCCGGGCCACCCTGGCCGAGCAGCGGCAGTCGGGCGCCGCCGCCGAGGTCTGCGACCCGCTCGACGAGGAGCAGCAGAAGCTCCTGGAGCGCTATGTCGCCGCCTTCGAGGGCTACGACATGACGGCGCTGACGGCACTCCTCCACGAGGACGCCGTCATGACGATGCCGCCGTTCGACCTGTGGCTCACCGGCCACGACGACATCACCGGCTTCATGACCACCATCGGCTCCGCCTGCGAGGGCTCGCGGCTGCTCCCGGTCCAGGTCAACGGCCTGCCCGGGTTCGCCCAGTACAAGCCCGACCCGGACACCGGGGGCTGGAGCCCCTGGTCCGTCCAGGTCCTGGAGATCTCAGACGGCCGGCTGACCGGGTTCCACTTCTTCCTCGACACCAAGCGCTGGTTCCCGCTCTTCGATCTCCCCCTCCACCTGGAGGCCGAGGCCGACGAGACGGAGGAGGGAGCGTAGGGCGGGGCCGGGGTCGCGGAGCCGTATCCGTCCTCCCGCCCTGCGGGCCGCCAGCTCCAGCCGGGCCAGCAGGTCGACGGCCGCCAGCCCCGGCGGTCCGGGACCAAGACCGCCCACGTCGCAGACGACCACCCCGGCGCCGGTGACCGCCAGCAGGTCGCGCACGTCGTCACAGAGCCCCGGCACCTCGTCCCTGGTGACGGGGCCCGACAGCACGAGCACGGCGGGGGGCACGGCATCCACGAGGCGGTAGACCCCCGGCAGCGCCCCGACTCATCGCCAGGGGCCGCGACTCATCGGTAGAGGGTCGCGCAGATCACGTCGATCACAAGGACCACAACGTTGACCTGCACCTGACCGACCCAGAGGGTTGGTGTATGCGCCACGCACCGCCATCGCCCCCGCCGCCCGTCGGCCACCCGGCACCCGCCGAGGGGGTCCCGTGCAGGGGGTGCTGAGCGGTTTCGCGGTCATCGCGATCGTCATCGCCGTCGGCTACGTCCTGGGCCGCGGCGGCCACCTGGGGGCGAACGGCCGCGAGGTCCTCACCGAGCTCGCCTTCCACGTCGCCTCCCCCGCCCTGCTCTTCACCACCCTCGCCAAGGCCGTGCGGCGGCGGGCGCGTTCGTGGCGGTGGGCGTCGTGTGGCACCGGGGCGTGGACCCCACGGCGACAGGCGTGGCGGCGTTACCGAGACGGGATCAGTCGGCGGGGAACTCGGCGGTGTCGATCGTCAGGTCGAACGGCTCCGGCAGCTTGATGGGGTCGCCGAACTTGACGGCGCTGAGGACTCGGTAGACGTCCCCCTTGGGCTCGCCGTAGAGCGTCGCGGTGGGGCCTCCGGGCGCCCAGCGGTCGACGAGGAGGTAGAGCGGGATGCCCGCGGTGGCGTAGGCGGCCGGCTTGCTGACGCGGTCGTGGCGGGCGTTGGCCTTGGAGGTCACCTCGACGACGAGTTCGGCGAGAGCGGCCGGGATGTGGGATTCCGCCTCCACACAGTCCTGCACGGGTGCCACCACCAGGTCCGGGATGAGCATGCCCAGACGCGACGGCACCGCGATGGCCAGTGTCTGGAAGATCTCCAAGTCGTCAGGAACCACGCTGTAGAGGCGGCGCTGGATGCGGGCCGCGATGACGTTGTGGCGGGAGGCGGGAGCAGGTGACACGGTGACGATCCCCTCAATGATCTCCACCTTGCTGCCCTCGGGCCGATCCATCTCCTCCCAGAACCGGACGAGTTCGTCCCAGCTCTGCTCGGGGTCGTGGCCCACGGTGAGTGCGCTCATGGCGGTCTCCTTCGGGTGCGTCACCGATCCCAGCATGCCGAACGGGACCGGCGCAGGTCCACCGGTCCCGTTCACCCGATCGAGAAATCCCCTGGTCAGGCGATACGTTCCAGCACAACGGGCGACGCCGTGAACTCCGTGCCCGCCGCCCCGATGTCGTACGAGCCCTCGACCGCCTGGAGCGCGTACTCGAAGCGCTCCGGCGTGTCCGTGTGCAGGGTCAGCAGCGGCTGGCCCGCCGTCACCGTGTCGCCCGGCTTGGCGTGGAGTTCGACACCCGCGCCCGCCTGTACCGGGTCCTCCTTGCGGGCGCGGCCGGCGCCCAGGCGCCAGGCGGCGACGCCGATGTCGTAGGCGTCGAGGCGGGTCAGGACGCCGGACGAGGGCGCCTTGATCACGTGCTGTTCCCCCGCCACCGGGAGCACCGCGTCCGGGTCGCCGCCCTGGGCCGCGATCATCCGGCGCCAGACGTCCATCGCCGAGCCGTCGGCCAGGGCCTTCGCCGGATCGGCGTCGCGCACGCCGGCCGCGTCGAGCATCTCCCGGGCCAGAGCGATGGTCAGCTCGACGACGTCCGCGGGGCCGCCGCCCGCGAGGACCTCCACCGACTCGCGGACCTCCAGGGCGTTGCCCGCCGTGAGGCCGAGGGGGGTGGACATGTCCGTGAGGAGGGCGACCGTCTTCACGCCGTGGTCGGTGCCGAGGCCCACCATGGTCGAGGCCAGTTCGCGGGCATCGGCCAGCGTCTTCATGAAGGCGCCCGTGCCCACCTTCACGTCCAGGACCAGGGAGCCGGTGCCCTCGGCGATCTTCTTCGACATGATCGAGGAGGCGATCAGCGGGATCGCCTCGACCGTGCCGGTGACGTCGCGGAGCGCGTACAGCTTCTTGTCGGCGGGGGCCAGGCCGTCGCCCGCCGCGCAGATCACCGCGCCGGTGGTGTCCAGCACCGACAGCATCTCCTCGTTGGAGAGGAGGGCGCGCCAGCCGGGGATCGACTCCAGCTTGTCCAGGGTGCCGCCGGTGTGGCCGAGGCCCCGCCCGGAGAGCTGGGGGACGGCCGCGCCGCAGGCGGCGACGAGGGGGGCCAGAGGCAGGGTGATCTTGTCGCCCACGCCGCCCGTGGAGTGCTTGTCGGCGGTCGGGCGGGACAGGGAGGAGAAGTCCATGCGCTCGCCGGACGCGATCATCGCGGCGGTCCAGCGGGCGATCTCGCGGCGGTTCATGCCGTTGAGGAGGATGGCCATCGCGAGCGACGACATCTGTTCGTCGGCGACCTCGCCTCGCGTGTACGCGTCGATGACCCAGTCGATCTGCTGGTCGCTGAGTTCACCGCGGTCCCGCTTGGTGCGGATGACGGAGATGGCGTCCATGGTGGCCATGGCGTTCCCTTCGAGAGGTGCGATGCGTACGGCCCCTCCGGACGCGACGGACGCGGAGGGGCCGTACGGGAGTTACTTGGTGAGATGGGCCGGGCCGAAGGCCTGGGGCAGCATCTCGGAGAGGGGCAGGACGCCCTCCGGGGTGTCCAGGAGGAGGTCCGGGCCGCCGAACTCGTAGAGCAGCTGGCGGCAGCGGCCGCACGGGACCAGGAGCCCGCCCGTGCCGTCCACGCAGGTGAAGTGCGTGAGCCGGCCGCCGCCCGTGCGCTGGAGCTCGGAGACCAGTCCGCACTCGGCGCACAGGCCGAGGCCGTACGACGCGTTCTCCACGTTGCAGCCGGAGACCGTGCGGCCGTCGTCCACCAGGGCCGCGACCCCGACCGGGAAGCCGGAGTACGGGGCGTACGCGTGGGACATGGCCTCGCGGGCCTCCGCGCGCAGGGACTCCCAGTCGAAGTCGGCGGCCGCGGTGGTCACTTGCCCTGTCCCTTCCGGTACGGCAGGCCGTCCGCCTTCGGCATCCGCAGGGACTGCGCGGACAGCGAGAGGACGAGCAGGGTGACGAGGTACGGGGTCGCGGTCACGAGCTGGCGCGGGACCTCGTTGGTGGTGGCGTACCAGATGAACATCAGGACCGAGATGACGATCGTGATGACGGCCGGGACGTACTTCCTGCGCCAGGCCAGGTAGGCGGCGCCGAACACCAGGAGGATCGCGAGCAGCAGGATCAGCGCGTGCACGTTCACCGTGCCGCCGCGCAGGTTGAGGCTGTCGGTGTAGCCGAACAGGCCGGCGCCGAGGGCGAGGCCGCCCGGCATCCAGTTGCCGAAGATCATCGCGGCGAGACCGATGTAACCGCGGCCGGCGGTCTGGCCGTCGAGGTACACGTTGGAGGCGACGATGGAGAGGAAGGCGCCGCCCAGGCCCGCGAAGCCACCGCTGATGATCACCGCGATGTACTTGTACTTGTAGACGTTGACGCCGAGGGACTCGGCCGCCACCGGGTTCTCGCCGCAGGAGCGCAGGCGCAGGCCGAAGGCGGTGCGCCACAGGACCCACCACGTGATCGGGACGAGGGCCACCGCGATCACCGTCAGCGGCGACAGGTCGGTGAGCAGACCGCCGACCAGGCCCGCGATGTCGGAGACGAAGAACCAGTGCTTCTGGTTGAGCGTGTCCAGCCAGTCGGACAGGCCGGGGACGCTGAACGTGCCGAGTGAGTCGATCGGCGGGGACTGCTTGGAGGAGCCGCCCTCGGCGTTCTCGAAGGTGAACTTCGAGAGGTAGCGGGTGGCGCCCAGGGCGAGGATGTTCAGGGCCACACCGGAGACGATGTGGTTGACGTTGAAGGTGACGGTGGCGACGGCGTGCAGCAGGGCGCCGAGCGCGCCGCCGAGGATGCCGAAGACGACGCCGACCCAGGGGCCCCACTGGTAGCCGGCCCAGGCGCCGAACCAGGTGCCGAGGATCATCATGCCTTCGAGGCCGATGTTGACGACGCCCGCGCGCTCGGCCCACAGACCGCCGAGACCGGCGAGGCCGATCGGGACGGCGAGGCGCAGCGCGGTGGACATCTGGCCGGTCGAGGTGATGCCCTCGGCGCCGGTGATGATGCGCACGGCCGAGGTCAGGACCAGTACGCCGGCGATGACCAGCAGGAGTACCGGGAGCGACATTCGGCGGCCGCCCCTGCCGGGCTGCTTCGCCTGCGGCTTGGCGATGGTCGCGGTGGACATCAGGCCGCCACCTCCTTCTTGGTGTTCTTGGCGGCGGCCGCGGCGAGCTCCGCGCCGACCTGGCGCTGCTGGCGGCGCAGACCCCACTGCCGTACGGCTTCGTAGGAGATGACGACGGAGAAGACGATCAGGCCCTGCATGATCGTGGCGATCTCCTTCTCGTACGCCACCGGGGTCGCGTAGTCGAGGGCGGGCGAGGCCTTGTCGAGGAAGGCCCACAGCAGGGCGGCGAAGGCGATGCCGCCGGGGTTGTTGCGGCCGAGGAGGGCGATGCCGATGGCGGTGAAGCCGAGGCCGGCCGGGAAGTCGAGGCTGTAGGTGTGCGAGTCGCCGAGCAGCAGCGGGAGGCCCGCGAGGCCGGAGACGGCGCCGGAGATCAGCATGGAGACCAGGACCATGCGCTTGGCGTCGACGCCGGAGGCGGCCGCGGCGGACTCGGAGGCGCCGGTGGCACGCAGGTCGAAGCCGAACCGGGTGCGGTTGAGGACGACCCAGTAGCCGATGCCGAGGGCGATGGCGACGAAGACCATGCCGTAGATCTCGCCGACGTCGGAGCCCAGGTTGATGCCGGGGAACCAGCCGGACTTCTTCATCACGCCGGTCGTCATGTTGTTGCCGACCTGGACGCCCCACACGTTGGAGAGGGTGATGTATCCGATGACGCTGGTGGCGATGGCGTTCAGCATGATCGTGGCGACGACCTCGCTGACGCCCCGGGTGACCTTGAGGACGCCCGCGATGCCGGCCCAGAAGGCGCCGGTGAGCATGGCGACCAGGAGCAGCATCGGGATCTGCAGGAAGGCGGGCAGGCCCACGTTGGCGCCGACCACGGCCGTCATCACGGCGGCGAGGCGGTACTGGCCGTCGACGCCGATGTTGAACAGGTTCATCCGGAAGCCGAGGGCGACCGCGATGGCCGCGATGTAGTACATCGCGGCCTGGTTGATGATCAGGACCTGGATGTCCGAGTACGGCAGCTGCTGGAGCATCAGCACGTACGGCTCGAACGGGTTGCGGTTCGAGGCCAGCAGGACGATCGAGGTCAGGGCGATCGCCAGGACGAGCGCGATGACCGGGCCGGCCACCGCGAGGAGCACCCGCTCCTTGTCGAACTTCTTCATCGGGCCTCGTCCTCCGGACCGGCGTCGTCGTCGGTGGTGGTTTCCACGTGTTCCAGGTGGCCGGACGCGGCACCCGTCATGGCGGAGCCCAGCTCCTCCGGGGTGATGGTGGCCGGGTCGGCGTCCGCGACCAGCTTTCCGTCGTAGATCACGCGCAGGGTGTCCGACAGGCCGATCAGCTCGTCCAGGTCGGCGGAGATCAGCAGCACGGCGAGGCCCTCGCGGCGGGCGTCCCGGATGCGGTCCCAGATCTGCGCCTGGGCGCCGACGTCCACACCGCGGGTGGGGTGGGCGGCGATCAGGAACTTGGGGCTGTGGCTCATCTCGCGGCCGACGATCAGCTTCTGCTGGTTGCCGCCGGAGAGGGAGGCGGCGGTGACGTCGATGCCGGGGGTGCGGACGTCGAACTCCTCGACGATCCGGCGGGTGTCCGCCTGGGCGCCCTTGATGTCCAGCCAGAAGCCCTTCGCGTTGGGCTTCTCGGTGACGTGGCCGAGGATGCGGTTCTCCCAGAGCGGGGACTCCAGGAGCAGGCCCTGGCGGTGCCGGTCCTCGGGGATGTAGCCGACGCCGGACTCGCGGCGCCTGCGGGTCTGCCAGCCGGTGACGTCCTCGCCGAGGAACTCGATCGCGCCGGAGTCGGCGTGCTTGGTGCCGATCAGCGCGTCGATCAGCTCGGTCTGGCCGTTGCCCTCGACCCCGGCGATGCCCATGACCTCACCGGCGTGGATGGTGAAGGAGACGTCGTCGAGGACGCGCTTGGCGGCACCGGGGGTGGTGGCCTCGGTGAGCACGTCGGCGCCCGGCGCGGCACCGGACGAGCCGACCGTCGCGGTCTCGGGCTGCGCGCCGACCTCGCCGAGGGAGGCGATGCCGCCGCTGGCGTAGACGGTGAGGTTCTTGACCGTGACCACGGGCTTGTCGGTGACCGTGGACTCGGCGGTCTCCGGGGTGGGCAGCTCGCTGCCGACCATCAGCTCGGCCAGCTGGCGCGGGGTGGTCTCGGAGGGGATCGCGGTCCCGACCGTCGTACCGCGGCGGATGACGGTGATGTCGTCGGCGACGGACAGCACCTCGCCGAGCTTGTGGGAGATGAAGATGACCGAGAGGCCCTCGGACTTCAGCTCGCGCAGGTTGTCGAAGAGTGCGTCGACCTCCTGCGGGACGAGGACGGCGGTGGGCTCGTCGAGGATCAGGGTCTTGGCGCCGCGGAAGAGGACCTTGAGGATCTCCACGCGCTGCCGGTCGGCGACACCGAGGTCCTCGACCAGGACGTCCGGGCGGATGCCGAGGCCGTACCGGTCGGAGATCTCCTTGATCTTCTTCCGGGCGTTGCCGCCGATGCCGTACAGCTTCTCGCTGCCGAGCACGACGTTCTCGAGGACCGTCAGGTTGTCCGCCAGCATGAAGTGCTGGTGGACCATGCCGATGCCGCGCGCGATGGCGTCGGCCGGGGACGAGAAGGAGACCTGCTCGCCGTCGACCGCGATGGTGCCCTCGTCCGGCTTCTGCATGCCGTAGAGGATCTTCATCAGGGTCGACTTGCCGGCACCGTTCTCGCCGACCAGGGCATGCACGGTGCCCTTGCGGACGGACAGGTGGATGTCGTGGTTGGCTACGACACCCGGGAATCGCTTGGTGATCCCCGCCAGCTCGACCGCGGCTGTCGTCTCTGCGGTGAGCGGAGGGCTGCTGGACGCGTCGATGGCGCACTCTCCTAGAGAAAGGGGCCGCTCTACGCGCGTAGCGCCCCTGCTTTAAATAGTGCCCGGACCTGACCGAGCTTTTTCGACTCTCGATCCGTTCCGAGCATTCTGCCGCGCGAACGGGGGTTGCCCCTGCCGCTGATCCACCGGACCCGTACCCGAGCTTCCTGACCGAACGCTCGGATCCGCGCCAGGGCCCCGACCGGGTCCCCGGATCATGGCAGGGGGCGCGGGAAGAACATCCTTCCCGCACCCCGTTCCGTGGCCGTAACGCTGCCATTACAGCGTCTCTTTGACCATGCCTACGACAAGGTCATGACCGCCGGGTCAGGAGGTCTTGACCGTGATGGAGCCGTCCTTGATGCCGGCCTCGGCCTTCTTGAGCGCGGCCTGCAGGGTGGCGTTGTTCTTGAAGACCGGGTTGGAGTCGGCCAGGCCGACGCCACCGTTGGTCAGGGAGCCGCGGATGTCGCCGGACAGCGGCTTCTTGTCCTTGATGACGGACTTGGCGAGGTCGTACACCGCGCCCTCGACGTTCTTGAGGGCCGAGGTCAGGATGTAGTCCTTGTACTTCGACAGCGCGGCCTGGTTGTACTGGTCGGAGTCGACGCCGATCGCCCACACCTTGTGCGCGGCGGCGGCCTTGATGACGCCCTGGCCGGAGAGGCCGGCGGCGGCGTAGACCACGTCGGCGCCCGCGCCGATCTGGCCCTCGGCGGCGGCCTCGCCCTTGTCGGGGCTGGAGAAGCCGCCCTCCTGGGCGGTCTGGGTCAGGTACTGGGCCTTGACCTTGACGTTCTTCTTGGTGTCCTTGACGCCCTGCTCGAAGCCCGCCTCGAACTTGTGGATCAGCGGGACGTCCACGCCGCCGATGAAGCCGACGGTGTTCGACTTGGTGGTCAGCGCGGCCGTGACGCCGGCCAGGTACGAGGACTGCTCCTCGTGGAAGACCATGTCCGCGACGTTGCTCGACTGGTCCTGGTTGTCGTCGATGATGCCGAAGGTGACCTTCGGGAACTTCGCGGCGGCCTCCTTGACGGCGGGCGCGTAGGCGAAGCCGACACCGATCACCGGGTTGTAGCCGGCCTTGGCCAGGGTCTCCAGCCGCTGGACCTTGTCCGCGTCGGACTCGCCGTCCTGCGGCTCGATGTCCCGGCCGGTGACGCCGAACTCCTTGTCGGCCTTCTGGAAGCCGGCGTAGGCGGCGTCGTTGAAGGACTGGTCGCCCTTGCCGCCGACGTCGTACGCGAGACCGACACCCTTGGACGCGCCGGCCTTGCCGGTGGACGAGCTGGACGAGCTGCCGCACGCGGAAACGGTGACGGCAAGGGCTGCGGTTGCAACGCCCGCAACGGCGATTCGGGACACCCGGCGCATGGAACGAGACTCCTTCGTGCAAGCGCCCAAACCAGGCGCTGGTTCCGCGGCAGCGTAACGCGCGTAGACCAGACGGAAAACCCCCAATGTCCGGTCCGTTATCTAGCTGTGGCCACAGTCACTGCCAAGGCTACGGACAGCAGCGCGCCCCTTGCGGGAGGCAAGGGGCGCGGGAACTGCAACGACGCCAGGGCAGCCGTACTCGCGGGTACGGCCGCTCACCCGGCGACTTATATATGTCGCATTACTTCGTGTTGACGGTGACCTTGCCGTCGATGATGTCCTGCTTGGCCTTGTCGACGGCCGCGACGACCTCGGTCATCGCCTTGTACTTCGGGTTGGTGTCCGCGAAGCCGACGCCACCGGTCTTGAGGGTGCCGTTGACGACACCGCTCTCCGGCTTGCCCTCGTAGACCGACTTCACGAGGTCGTAGACCGCGCCGCCGACGTTCTTCAGGGCGGAGCCGAGGATGTAGTCCTTGTACTTGGCGAGCGCGCTCTGGCTGTACTGGTCGGAGTCGACACCGATCGCCCACACCTTGGCGGTCGAGGCGGCCTCGATCACGCCCTGGCCCGAGAGACCGGCCGCGTGGTAGATGACGTCGGCACCGGCGTCGATCTGGCCCTGCGCGGCGGCCTTGCCCTTGTCGGGGCTGGAGAAGCCGCCCTCCTGGGCCGTCTGGGTCAGGTACTGCGACTCGATCTTGACCTTCGGGTTGACCGACTTGGCACCCTGGTCGAAGCCCGCCTCGAAGGTGTGGATGAGCGGGATGTCGACGCCGCCGATGAAGCCGATGTGGTCCTTCTTGGTGGCGGACGCCGCGGCCACGCCCGCGAGGTACGAGGACTGCTCCGCCGCGAAGACCATGTCGACGACGTTGGAGGCCGTCACCTCGTTGTCGTCGATGATGCCGAAGGTGATCTTCGGGTACTTGGCCGCGACCTCCTTGACGGCGGGCGCGTAGGAGTAGCCGACCCCGATGATCGGGTTGTAGCCGGCCTTGGCGAGCGTGTCGAGGCGCTGCACCTTGTCGGCGTCGGACTCGCCGTCCTGCGGCTCGATGTCCCGGCCGCTGATGCCGAACTCCTTCTCGGCCTTCTGGAAGCCGGCGTACGCGGCGTCGTTGAAGGACTGGTCGCCCTTGCCGCCGATGTCGTAGGCGAGGCCGATGCCCTTGCCGTTGTACTTGCCGGACGAGTTGGTGCTGGTCGCACCACTGTCCGAGCTGGACTTACCGCATCCGGCAGCCGCGAGGGCGAGGACCGCCACGGTCACCGCTGCCTGGGAGAACCGTGTCCTCCGACCCGAGATATGACGCACAGCAAGCACCCCTTCGTCCCCACGGCACCGTCACCGGCCCGCTTCCCCAACCGTCCACCCTCGGTGGCGATTTCGGCGCACAGTAACGCGCGTAGAAGCGGAGGGGAACGGGGTTTCTCCGGGCCGTTATCGAACCGTGCCGACTCCGGGTTACAAGCGGAGGCCAACGGTTACGGCGGGGTGACACAAGGGGGCGAAGAGGTACCGACCGGGCACCTCTTCGCCCCCTGGGGAACTTGCGCGGCTTACGGGGGAAGCTGACCGTTTCTCCCGCCGTCTGATACGACTACCACCGCTGTGACTACATGGTCGCGTCGATCAGGGCGGCGGCCGTGAACAGCTCCACCCCGACGGTGATGGCCCGCTCGTCGGCGTCGAAGTGGCCCTGGTGCAGATCGCGCACGGTCCGCTCGCCCGGCGTGCGCACCCCGAGCCGGGCCAGCGCGCCCGGCACGTGCTCCAGGTACCAGGAGAAGTCCTCGCCGCCGAGGCTCTGCTCGGTGGTCTCGATGGACTCGGTGCCGCGCCGGGCGGTCATCGCGTCCCGCAGCAGCTCGGTGATCACCGGGTCGTTGACGACCGGCGGCACCCCGCGCACGTAGTTGATCTCGGACTTGGCCCGGTGCAGGGTCGCGACCTCGTCGATCGCCGCGTGCACGACGTCGGGCGCCGTCCGCCAGGCCTCCAGGTCCAGGCAGCGCACGGTCCCGGACAGCTCGGCGTGCTGGGGGATCACGTTGGGCGCGTGCCCGCACTCGATCCGGCCCCAGGTCACGGCGAGCCCGCTCCGGCTGTCCACCCGGCGTCCGATGATCGCCGGCACGTCGACGGCGACCCGGGCGGCGGCGGTGACCAGGTCGGTCGTCAGATGCGGGCGTGCGGTGTGCCCGCCGGGCCCGTCCAGGGACACCTCGATCCGGTCGCAGGCGCTGGTGATGGCACCGGTCCGGAGCCCGATCCGCCCCACGTCCACCCGGGGGTCGCAGTGCACGGCGATGATCCGCCCCACCCCGTCCAGCACCCCGGCCTCGATGGCGTCGGCGGCACCGCCGGGCAGCACCTCCTCGGCGGGCTGGAAGAGCAGCCGTACCGGCCGCGGCAGCTGCCCCTGCGCGTGCAGCTCGGCGAGAACCAGTCCGGCGCCCAGCACCACTGTCGTATGCACGTCATGCCCACAGGCGTGCGCCCGGTCCGGCACGGTGGACCGGTACGCGCACTCGGTCTTCATGTCCGGGATGGGCAGGGCGTCGATGTCGGCGCGCAGGGCGAGCACCGGAAGCCCGTCCCCGACCGGTCCGATGTCACAGATGAGCCCGGTCCCCGCCGGGAGGACGCGCGGCCGGAGACCGGCCTTCTCCAGCCGTTCCTTGATGGCGGCCGTGGTGCGGAACTCCTGGTTCCCTAGCTCGGGATGCATGTGCAGGTCGCGGCGGAAGGCGACGAGTTCGGCGTGCAGTTCCTCGCTGAGCACGCCGGGGAGCACATCCCCGGGAAGGTCGGCCTCGGTCTCTGTGGACATCAATTGGTTCACCCTCTGAAGGGTAGGACGCCCGAAGGGTCAACTGACCCGAGATCAACAAAAGTTCAGCCCGTTAGGGGAAGAAAATCTGACCGCGGACGCATGACCTCGGACGTGGTTGGGTAACACCTATGTTTCCTCTTCCACGCATACCACGCGCGGCGACGATCACGCCGGTCCTGTCCACCCACCGAAACGGGACCGAGCCGCAACCGGGTCTTCGCCACGCGGGCCACGCCCGCCCGGTAGCGTGCGCGACCGTGACGGACTCGGAGACACCCGACTTCATACAGACCACCCGTACGTCCTACGACACGATCGCCAAGGACTACTCCGCCGCCTACCCCGGCCTCCCCGAACGGCCGGTGGACATGTCGATGATCGCCGCCTTCGCCACGCTGGTGAAGGCGAACAGCACCGCCCCGGTGGCCGACCTGGGCAGCGGCCCCGGCGACATCACGGCCCACCTCAACGACCTGGGAGTCCCCGCCTTCGGCATCGACCTCTCCCCCGCCATGGTCGGCCTGGCCCGCGAGGCCCACCCCGCCGTGCGCTTCCACCGGGGCTCCATGACGTCCCTGGAGCTGCCCGACGAGACCCTCGGCGGCATCCTCGCCCTCTACTCGATCATCCACGTCCCGGACGACCACCTCCCGGCGACCTTCGCCGGCTTCCACCGCGCCCTGGTCCCCGGCGGCCACGTCCTGCTGTCCTTCCAGAAGGGCGAGTCACCCGGGCTCCACCTCACCGAGCGCTTCGGCCACGAGATCGACCTGCGCTACTACTGGCGCCCCGCGTACGCGGTCGGAGACATGCTCGCCAAGGCGGGCCTGGAGGTGGCGGCGACCCTGATCCGGGAGCCGGTGGAGTCGGAGAAGTGGCCCCGGGCCTTCGTCCTGGCCCGTAAGCCGGGCTGAGCGGACGGGCCCAGGGGCCGCCCAGGGGGCACCTGCGACCCCGTTCATCCGGTGTGGGCCACCAGGGCGTCGATGATCTCGGGCCAGAGCTCGCGCGGGCGGTCGTGTCCCATGTCGGGGACGAGGAGGAGGTCGGCGCCGGGCACCAGGTCGGCGGTGCGCCGGCCGCCGTCGACGCCGATCAGGGTGTCGTCCAGGCCGTGGATCACCAGGGTCGGCACCCGGAGCTCGCGGAGCGCCTCCGCGCGGGAGCCGCCGAGGATCATCGCGCCGAGCTGACGCCCGGTCCCGGCGGGGTAGTAGGCCCGGTCGTAGCTGCGAGCGGCCAGCTCCCGCAGCACCGCCGGGTCGCCGTAGCGCCTGGACGCCCACACCAGCTCCCGCTCCGCCGCCGCGACATACCCCTCGCGGTCCGCCGGTTTCGGACTGAACAGCACCGCCTGGGCCTCGGGGGTGGGCCGGCCGTACTCGCTCTCCCCGGTCGAGGACATCATCGACGTCAGCGTCAGCACCCGCTCCGGCCGGGTGACGGCCATCGTCTGGGCGATCATCCCGCCCATCGACGCCCCGACCACGTGCGCCCGCTCGATCCCGAGCGCGGCAAGCAGGCCCAGCCCGTCGTCGGCCATGTCCCGCAGCCGGTACGGGACCATCGCGACGGCGGCGGAGACGTCTCCCGAGCTCACGGCGGCGATGAACCGGCCGACGTCGACGGGATGGTCGTCGAACTTACTGGAGAGCCCACAGTCACGGTTGTCGTAACGGATCACATGACGACCACGCCCCGCCAGCTCCCGGCAGAAGTCCTCGTGCCAGGCGATCAGCTGGGCACCGAACCCCATCACGAGCAGCACCGGAGGGTCGGAGGGGTCGCCGAAGCAGTCGTAGGCGATGGACACTCCGGGCGATACGTCGACGATCGGCATACCCGGATCCTGCCAGCCCCACCACCCGGCGCACCCGAATTACCGGCCGGGCCCCCGCTCGGCGATCACTCCTCGGCGAACAGTTCCGCGGCGTCGGTGACGTGAACCGCGCGCTGGGCCCAGAGCTCTGCTCTGCGCTGATCACCCACGCGGGACGGGCGGGTGTGGAAACCCGTGTCCTCCGCAGGGTCGTCGGTGTCCTGTGCCTTCTCTGCTCACGAAGATGCGTAGCCATGGCTGCGTGTCACTGCGAGCCTGTGGCCACCAGGGTCGCGGTGATGGGTTCGAGCTCGGTGATCAGTTCGTCGAGTTCGGCGGGGGACAGGGCGTCGTAGGGCGGGGCGGCGAGTTCGTCGGTGAGGGTTTCGATGCGTTGTCCGGTCGCGCGGCCGGCGTCGGTGAAGTGGCCGTCGGTGTCGATGAGTCCGCGTTCGCGCATGCCGTCCATGACCGCGGCCAGTCGCTCTTTCGGCAGGTGATGGATGCGTCCGAACGACTCCGGGGGGTGGATGCCCTGTCCCAGAGCGCAGAGCACGTGGGCCTCCGTGCCGCCGATGCGCGCGCCGACGAGAGCGGCGATGTGCCCGTCGCCGCGGTGCTCGCGCAGCATGTTCGCGGAATGCCACAGCCGGGCGACGGGGTCGCTGGGCACCTTGAGGGTGCGCATGCCGGCGTACATCACCCGGCCTTCGGTGGGGGCGCTCGTCGCGGCCTTGGTGGTCAGGTCTGCGGCGCGCACCAGGCCCGGCGAGTCGGCCAGTTCGTCGCCGAGGATGCGCCGCAGGGAGGCCGCGCTGCCCCGCTCCCGCGCCGCGACGGAGGCCTCGGGCGGGATCGTCTCCCAGGCGCTGGGAATGTGCCGTTCGGCTTCCCCGTCGGCGAAGTTGTAGAAGGCTGCGTGCACGACCTGGGCCGGCACCCGTCCCAGTGGTGCGGCGCGGCTGGCGAAGTAGCCGTCCCAGTAGGTGCGGTGGCCGAGTGCGGCCAGTTCCTGGTTGCACTCGTCGGCCATGTAGGTGACCAGGCAGATCGGCTCCAGGAGCTCGAACATGCGACGGGCGATGTGAGTTGTCGGATGCAGGCGCGTCCTGCCCATCGGCTTCTCCCTTTGTCAGGTGTGCCGACTTGGACCGTCCGGCACACCGAAACTCATCGGCGTCGGCCCGGGCCATCAGAACTGATCTGGACGAAACTCCCTAGTTGCGCAGCATCACCACGAGCAGCACCACCAGGGCGATCAGGAGCGCGGCGGCCGCCGACGCCAGGGCGATCTTCACCGCGCTGTACGGCCGCTCCCCGATGACCTCGCCGGTGCGGGCGTTGACCATCACCGGCCATGCCTTGCCGGCGTGGAGGTAGGTCAGGAACCAGACGGGCAGCAGCACCAGCTTGTAGGTGAGGCCGCTGTAGGACGTGGACATCGAGTGCACCCGCTGCTCGTCGCCGCCGATGTCCCGCTTGCAGTCGGCGCGGATCACCGGTGCCATCCGCGCCTTCGCCGCCTCCAGGCCGGCCTCCGGCTCGACGTCGTAACGGACGGTGCGGAAGCCCGCCAGGTACTCCTCCTGGTAGGGGACCGTCTCCTCCAGCGGCCAGGGGGTCAGCTTGTCCAGTTCCTGCACGGGCACCTGGCCGCTGCCGGGCACCAGCACGTCGTCGAAGAACCGGCCGACCGTCCCGGACGTGTGGTGCCACCGGGTGTGCCGCACCTGCCGCTTGCGGCCCTCGGAGTCCTCCTCCTCCACCCAGTAGTGCTCGCCGCGCTCACCGGTGTAGTGGGTGGTGGTCTGCGCGTCGTACGTCCAGTGCGGCAGGTAGCTGCCCCGGAAGGTCTCCGCCTCGGTGACCTTCTTCAGCTCGTTCGGCGCGAACCAGCGGGACGTGGTCCACTTCGCCAGCGCCGCACGGGCCTGCTCCCGGTCCACCCCGAAGGGCAGCACCGCCTCGGGCACCACACGCTCGGTGCCGGAGGCGTCCGAGACCAGCGGGGTGCCGCAGAACTGGCACTTGTCGCTGAGCGTGTCGCTCTCGGTCACCGCGTGGCAGCCGGGGCAGGTGTACACCTTCACCCGGTCCGGCGCGGATGCCCGGCGGGGCAGCGCGGCCAGTTCCTCGACCGGGTGCTCGGTCACCTGCCGCGGTACCGGCGTGATGTCCTGCTCGTGCTTGCAGTACGGGCAGCGCAGCGCGTAGGTCCCGGGCGCGTACTCGCTGACCCCGCCGCAGGCCTCGCACTGGAACGCCCGGTCGGGCGCCGGCACGACGTCCTGATCCGTCAACTCACTTCTCCGATCTCAGCCCTGCGGGGGCAGCGGCGGCGGGACGTCGGCGAGCAGCGAAGTGAGTTCCGGGACCTGGTCCGCGGGCTGCCAGGCGGCCTGCCCGCTGCGCCAGACCAGCGTGGTCCGGGTCAGGTTGCCGGCCGCCACCTGCCCGGCCAGCGCGCTCTCGTCGTACGGGCCCTGCTGCTGTCCGCCGACCGCGATGAACCAGCGGGGCGCGGTGGGCAGCGGCGGCGGGACGTCGGAGGGGGCGGGAGCTGGGGCGGGCTGCGGCGGGACCGCGGCGGCAGCCGCACCGGACGTGCTCTGCACGATCCGCTGGCCCAGCGCCATGCCCACACCCAGCCCTACCGCGTCTCCGCCGGTGCCGGGGTTGGCGGCGGCGAGCGGGATCGCGTCGGCCGCCTGGAGCTTGGCGTAGTCGTCCAGGTTGCCGGTGATCGCCATCCGGGAGCGGGTGTCGATCGCCGCCTCGACCTCCGGCGGGACGCTGATGTTCTCGATGTAGAACCGGGGGATGGAGATGCCGGTGGCGGACAGTTCCAGGGTCAGCGCCTTGGCCAGCTGCTGCCCGATGCCGTCCTGCCGGGCGGCGAGATCGAGGAGCGGCACGCCGGCCGCGCCCAGGGCCGAGCCCAGCTTGGAGACGATCAGCTGACGCAGGTGCTCGCCGACCTCCTCGGTGCGGAACTGCGGGTCGGTGCCAACGAGTTCGCGCAGCAGCGCGGCGGCGTCCACCACCTGGGCGGCGAAGGTGCCGAAGGCACGGACCCGGACCATGCCGAACTCGGCGTCCCGCAGGATCACCGGGTTCTGGGTGCCCCACTTGAAGTCGGTGAACTGCCGGGTGGTGACGAAGTAGACCTCGGCCTTGAACGGCGACTCGAAGCCGTGCTTCCAGCCCTTCAGCGTGGACAGGACCGGCATGTTCCGGGTCGAGAGGGTGTACGTGCCCGGTTGGTAGACATCGGCCAGCCGGCCCTCGTTGACGAAGACGGCCACCTGCGACTCGCGCACCACGAGCCGGGCGCCCATCTTGATCTCGTTGCCGTAGCGCGGGAAGCGCCACACGATGGTGTCCCGGCCGTCGTCGGTCCACTCGATGATGTCGATGAACTCACCGCGGATGCGGTCCATCAGCCCCACAGCAACCCCCCACTCCGCGCGGCAATCAAACGATCAGCCGACAGTATGCCCAATACGGTCAACGCGACTACGGGCGGGCGCGGGCCCTCAAGGTGCGCGGCGGGTCGTCACTTCCACGGCGCGTTGAACGCCCGTCCCGGTACCGGCTTGGCGATCAGGGCGATCGGGATGAAGAAGTTGACCTGGCCGATCACGAACATCAGGGTGGCGAGGGCTTTCGGCTCGTAGAGTTCGGCCGCCTGGGCGTAGAGGTCGTCGGGGACCCGCTCGCCGTCCGCCGGGGGCTGGAGCACCGCCTCCGTCAGGGCGAGCGCGGCACGCTCCGCGGCCGTGAAGTACGGCGAGTCCTGCCATGACGCCACCGACGTGATCCGCTCCTCCGGCTCCCCGGCCTTCCGCAGGAACCCCGTGTGCAGGACCGTCAGGTACGTGCTGCCGACGATCTGACCCGCCCGCAACTGGACCAGGCTGATCGTCGGGCGCGGTACCGAGCCGTTGCCGGCGGCCCGGAACAGTGCCGCCGACACGTCCGCCAACTCGGGGACGAGCTGCGCGGGGTCGTCGGACATCCGCGGGGCCGTCGGGACCTCTGCCGTGATCGAACGTGCTGCCATCGCCGTCTCCTCGGTGAGAGCTGGTGAGCGCTTCGGTGTCGCTGTCACCGCACTGACGGACCCCGGGAGGGAGATGTGACGACGGGAGACGTGAGCGCGGTCACAGTCCCGTCGGCGCGGGGCCGGTCCGGGCCAGTCCCGCGCGCAGGCGGGCCGCGTCCTGGATCGGCGGGAGGCCGTAGGCGGTGCGGTACTCGCGGTTGAACTGGGTGGGGCTGACGTAGCCGACGGCCTGGGCGATCTGGGCGGCCGTGGCGTCGCCGACGGCCAGGCGGCGCCGGGCCTCCTGGAGGCGCAGGTGTTTCTGGTACCTGAGCGGGCTCATGCCGGTGGCCGCCTTGAAGTGCCGGTGCAGGCCGGCCGCGCTCATGTGTGCCACCGCGGCGATCTCGTCGATGGTCAGCGGCTCCGCGTAACGGGCGCGGATCCAGCGGGCCACCTCGCGCACCCGGGTCGTGGTGGAGTCGGCCAGTGACCACTGGCGCAGGACGGGGCCGAGAGAGCTGCGCAGCAGCCGGTAGAGGATCTCGCTCTCGATGCGGCCGGCGAGCGGGCGGATGTCGTCGGGGGCGTCGAGGAGCTGGACCCAGCGGGTGACCGCGTCGGCGAGTTCGGGGGGCATCGGCGCGGCGACGTGCGCGGCGGTGGGCGCCGGGGCGGGGCGGGCCGCCTCGTCCAGCTCCACCAGCAGTTCGGTGAACGCCTCACTGTCGAGACGCAGGGACGCGGACCGGTACGGCACCTGCTCCAGGTCGGCGGTGACGGGCAGGTCGATGGTGGTGAGCAGCATCTCGCCGGGGCGGGCGACCCGGACCAGGTCGCCGGCGGTGGTGCGTTTCGTGCCGTCGGCGACGAAGCAGATCGCCGGTTCGTAGAGGAGGTGCGCGGGCTCCACGGGCTCGTCGACCGCGGCGAGGGAGAGCCGGGGAACCGCGGTGTCCGTGCCCGACGCGACACAGTGCCGGTCGATGGCGGCGACGAGTCGGTCCAGCACAGCACGCTCCGTCCCTGAGAGGATCAGGCAATCCTATGCGAGCGACGGCCCATGCTTCCCGGGCCGCTCGTCCCTAGCGTGGGCGGCATGACAGAGCACACCTCACACCTTCCCCGGCGCACCCTCGGCACCCAGGGCCTCACGGCCGGGGCGATCGGTCTCGGCACCATGGGCATGACGATGGCGTACGGCACCCCGGACGAGCGGAGCAGCATCGCCACCCTCCACCGGGCCCATGAACTGGGGGTCACCCTCTTCGACACGGCCGAGCTGTACGGCCTCGGTACCGGCAGCAACGAGCAGCTGCTGGGGCGCGCGGTGAAGGGCTACCGCGACGAGATCCTGATCGCGACCAAGTTCGGCTTCGACCTCACTGATCCGGCGCGGATCGGGCACGCGCTGGACAGCCGTCCCGAGCACATCCGGGAGGTGACCGAGAGCAGCCTCCGACACCTGGGCACGGACCGCATCGACGTGCTGTACCAGCACCGCGTGGACCCCGACGTCCCCATCGAGGACGTGGCGGGTACGGTCGGCGAACTGATCGCCGAAGGCAAGGTCCGCTACTTCGGGCTGAGCGAGGCCGGGCCCGAGACCATCCGCCGCGCCCACGCCGTCCACCCCGTCTCGGTGCTCCAGACCGAGTACTCGGTGTTCGAACGGGCCGTGGAGGCCGAGGTGCTGCCCGTGGTCCGGGAACTGGGCATCGGTTTCGTGCCGTACTCCCCGCTCGGGCGCGGCTTCCTCACCGGCGCGGTCAAGCCGGCCGCGGAGTACGACGCCGACGACATGCGGCACACCCTGGACGAGCGCTGGCGGCCCGGCAACTACGAGCAGAACGTCGCGGCGGTGCAGCGGCTGACCGCCCTGGCGGAGAGCAAGGGCTGCACGGTCACCCAGCTGGCGCTGGCCTGGCTGCTCGCACAGGGCGACGACATCGTGCCCATCCCGGGCACCCGCAGCCCGCACCGGGTCGAGGAGAACGTGGCCGCGGCGTACGTCGAGCTGACGCCCGGGGACCTCGCCCGGATCCAGGAGATCCTGCCGCGGGGTGCGGCCGGTTCCCGCTACCCGGCCGCGGCCATGCCGACCTGGCGGTGAGCTGGCCGCCCCGCAGGCCGTCCCGCGTTCGGCGGGCCCTGTAGATTCGGCACAGGGCCGGTGAGAGGGGTTGGTCGAGATCGCCAGGCAGGCCGGTGCCGTCGCTCAGCCGCGGGTGCCGCTGAGCCGGCCGCGGGTCCTGGACGCGGCCGTCGCCCTCGCCGACGACGGGGGCGTCGACGCGCTCAGCATGCGCCGGATCGCGCAGGCGCTGGGTGTCGTCCCCATGGCGCTGTACAAGCACGTGGCCAACAAGAACGAGCTGCTGGACGGGATGATCGACGTCCTGGTGGGTGAGATCGATCCGCCGACGCCCGGCATCGCCTGGAAGGAAGCCGTACGGCGCCGCGTGCTGTCGGCCCGCCGCATGCTGCTGCGCCACCCCTGGGCGCCCGAGGTCATCGAGTCCCGGATGAAGGCGCGGACCACCCCCACCCCGGCCCTGTTGGCGTACCTGGACTCGATGGTCGGGATCTTCCGGGCCGGCGGGTTCCCGATCGGGCTGGTCCATCACGCGCTGCATGTGATGGGCAGTCGGCTGCTGGGCTTCTCGCAGGAGCTGTTCGAGGACCGGCCCGGACAGGCCCCGGACGCGGACGCGTTGCCGGCCGAGGAGATGGCCGCGCGGTTCCCGCACCTCGCCGAGCTGGCCATGGCGGTGACCCACGACCCGGAGTCGGTCGTCGGCTCCGGCTGCGACGACCAGTTCGAGTTCGAGTTCGCCCTGGACCTGACGCTGGACGGCCTTGAGCGGCTGCTGACCGCGGCCTGAGTCCCGGTCTGCCGGAACCTTGACGGGTGTACGCCGTACACCTACCTTGCCCTCAAGGGGGTGTACGCCGTACACCACAGGGGGAGCAAGGGGGGGGTCCCGATGAAGGCGATCGTGCAGGAGCGGTTCGGGCCGCCGGACGTGCTGCGGGCGGCGGAGATCGAGTCGCCGACGGCCGGTCCGGGCCAGGTGCTGGTACGGGTGCGAGCGGCGGCCGTCAATCCGTACGACTGGCATCTGCTGCGCGGCGACCCGTACGTGGCACGGCTGCTGGGAGGTGTCGGGCTGACCCGGCCCAGGTCCCGGGTGGCCGGGATCGACGCGGCCGGGGAGGTGGCGGCGGTCGGCGCCGGGGTGGCCGGGCTGCGGCCCGGCGACGAGGTGCTGGGCTTCTGTCCGGGCGCCTTCGCCGAGTTCGCGTGCACCACCCCCGAGCTGCTGGTGCCGAAACCCGCCGGGCCCACCGGGCTCACCTTCGAGGAGGCCGCGGCCCTGCCGATGGCGGCGGTGACCGCGCTGCGCGGGATCCGGACCGTGGGCCGGGCGGAGGCCGGGCAGCGGGTGCTGGTCAACGGGGCGGGCGGCGGCACCGGCACCTTCGCCGTGCAGATCGCCGTGGACCTCGGCGCCGAGGTCACCGCCGTGTGCAGCGCACGCAACGCCGAGCTGGTGCGCTCGCTGGGCGCGGCGCACGTCGTCGACTACACGCGGGAGGACTTCACCGGCCGGGGCGAGCGCTACGACCTGATCCTCGACAACGTGGGCGGCCGTCCGCTCCACCGGCTGCGCCGGGCCCTCGCCCCGCGCGGGACGCTGGTGGCCAACGGCGGCGGTTCGCCCGGTCATGTCTTCGGGGCGATGGGCTCGATGCTTCGGGTCGTCGCGGCCGACCCGTTCGTCCGGCAGCGGCTGCGGCCGCTCGTCCCCTCGGTCCCGAACGGGCCCGTCCACCAGGACCTGCTCGCCGTGACCGCCCTCGTCGAGGCCGGCCGGCTCGCCCCCGTGGTCGACCGGACCTACCCGCTGGCGGACACGGCCGCGGCCGTACGGCACGTGGAGCAGGGGCACGCGCGCGGCAAGGCCGTGATCAGCGTGGCGTGAGGCGGTCGCGGGCCCGGTCGTCAGCCCAGGCCGGCGGCGATCCCGGTCGCGGCCGTGCGCAGCGGCGGAAGAAGCGGCTCGATGTCGGCGTGCCCGAGCCGGGTGCCCGGCGCCGAGACGGTGACCGCGGCCACGCACAGTCCGGCGGAGTCCCGGACCGGCATGCCGATCGCATGCACCTCGGTGACGCTCTCGTCGAAGTTGAGGGCGTATCCCCGGGCCCGGCTGACCGCCAGGTCGGCCAGGAGGGCTTCGAGGTCGGGGAGGGTGTGGGGGGTGAGGCGGCTGAGGCCCTGCGGGTAGCGCATCCGCACCGTCTCGGGGGGCAGTTCGGCGAGCAGCGCCTTGCCCCCGGCCGCGCCGTACGCGGCCAGATGATCGCCCGTGCGCGCGGCGACCCGCAGCGTGCGCGGGCCTTCCACCCCGTCGAGGAAGAAGGCGTCGGGCCCGTCGAGGACGAGCAGGTTGGCCGTCTCCTGGGTGGCCTCGCGCAGCGCCTCCAGATGCGGGCGCGCGACCCGGATCAGCGCGCGTTCGTCGACCATGCCGCGCGCCAGCGCGAGCAGCGCGGGACCGAGCCGGTAGCGCTTACCGCCGAGTTCCTGCTCCACGAAGCCGTGCGTGCGCAGGGTGGACAGCAGGCGGTGTGCCGTCGACCGCGCGATGCCCAGGTGATCGCTGACGTCCGTGAGCCGCACGGACTCGCGCCCGCGCAGGAACAGCAGCGTGCGCAGGGCGTTGGCCACGGAGGCGGCGCCGTAGGGGTCCCGGGTGGACGTGTCTGACACGGGGTTGCTTTTCGGCATAGCAGAAATACTAGTCGGCATTGTTCCGCAGAGTGGGAGTACTTCCTACGGTGGGCCCACGAAGGACACCGCCCGTCCCCGCCCGCCCTGGAGAGCCGCCATGCAGTCCGAAACCGCAGACACCCCACCCCCCGTGGCACCGGCCGAGCCGGACCGAGCAGCCGACGCGAGCGCGACCGGCCGGAGGATCAAGCCCTGGCACAGCCTGTGGCTGCTGCTGATGCTCGGCTGGACGGTGAGCGCGGCCGACCGCTCCGTCACCGGGCCCGTCGTCACCTGGATGATCGACAACCACGTCGGCTTCCTCGCCGACGCAGACCGCCCCTTCGCGCTGGGCGGCCTGATCGGCGGGCTGTTCTTCGCCGGCTACATGCTCACCCAGTTCCCCGGCGGCTACCTGGGCGACCGGTACGGCCACCGGACGCTGATCGTGGTCAGCCTCGTCTGGGCCGGTGTCGCCACCCTCGTCACCGGGCTCATCGGCGGACTCGTGACGTTCATCGTCGTACGCGTCGTCACCGGTCTCGGGGAAGGCGCCTACTACTCCAACGACCGCACGGTCATCACCGAGACGACCCCGGAACGCGAACGCAGCCTCGGCCTGGGCGTGGTCATCACCGGCCTGGCCCTCGGCATCACCATCGCCACCGTCTTCACCCCGAACTTCATCGACCTGGGCAAGCTGTGGCTGCCCGACGTCGACGCCTGGCGGATGACCTTCTACATCCTCGGCACCGCCACCCTGCTCGCGGCCGCCGCCCTCGCCTGGCGGTTCCGCAAGGACCTCGACGCCCGCGTGGTGGGCCGCGCCACGCTGCACCTGGCCGGATACTCCGCGGTCTCCCTCGCCCTGATCATGGCCGTCTATCTGGTGGGCACCCGGGCCGGGCTGTCGGACCTGTGGATCGCCGTGCTGGAGGTCGTCCTCGCCGTCGGCCTGGTGCTGTTCGCCCTGGCCCGCAAGGGTGAGGAGCTCGGGCCGGTCCTGAGGAACCGCAGCCTCTTCCTGATCTACCTCTCGTACATCGCGATCCTGTGGAACCTCTGGTTCTTCAGCTTCTGGTCGGTGTCGATCGTCGCGGGCGCCGCCCACTCCTCCTTCGCCGGCGCCGCGCTGACCGCCGGCTTCAACGCGGGCGCCGGCATCCTCGGCTTCCCGGCCGGCGGGTGGCTCTCGGACCTCGCGGTGCGCCGCGGCTGGGGGCGCAAGCCCATGCTGCTGTCCTTCACCGGCGTACAGGCCGTGCTCACCGTGGTGTTCGCCTGGTACCTCGCCGCCGCGGGCAAGCCGTCGCTGCTGGTCATGGGGGTGCTGCTGTTCACGGCGAGCCTGTTCTTCAACGCGCTGCAGCCCATCGGGCACGCCCTCACCGCCGAGCTCGCCCCGCCGCGGCTGCGCGGCTCGGCCTTCGGCATGCAGAACCTCATCGGGGAGACGGGCGCCGTGCTGTCGCCCGCCGTCGGCGGGGTGCTGCGCGACCAGACCGGCGGCTGGACGGCGGCGGTGTGGCTGGACGCCGCGATCATCGTCGCCGGGTTCTGCCTGCTGATACCGGTCCGCGACCCGCGCCGCGGCGGCGGCACGCCGGCCTGATGGCCGACCCGTCCGCAAACCCGTGTCACGGCGCCGGAGATCCCGGTCCCGGCGCCGAGAACCCCGTCACGGAGAACCCCGTCACGAAAGAGGAACCCCCCACCATGCGAACTGTGCGAGACGCCGCCTTCGACGTCCTGCGCCTGCACGGCCTCACCACCCTGTTCGCCAACCCTGGTTCGACCGAGGTGGCGCTGCTCACCGACCTGCCCGACGACCTGGACTTCGTGCTGGCCCTGCACGAGGGGTCGGTGGTCGGCGCCGCCACCGGCTGGGCCGTCGCCCGCCGGGAACCCGCCCTGGTCCTTCTCCACACCACGGCCGGACTGGGCAACGCCGTCGGCGCCCTGGCCACCGCCCGGGAGAACCGGGCTCCGCTGGTGGTACTGGTCGGCCAGCAGGACCGCCGCCACCTCGCCCAGGAGCCCTTCCTCGCCGGGCGGCTGGCGGGCCTGGCCGGTGACTATCCGGTGCGGGTGGAGACCCCGGCGCGCGCCCAGGACGTCCCCGGCGCGATCGGCCGGGCGGCCCACGCGGCGCGCATCGGGCGGGGCCCGGCGCTGGTGGTGGTGCCGATGGACGACTGGGCGCAGCCCGCGGACGACCTCCCGGTGCCCGCCCCCAGCGTGCTGCGGCAGGCGACCGGCGCCGACGCCGGCGCGGTCCGGGAGGTGGCCGCCCTGCTGGACGCGGCCGCCCGTCCCGCGCTCGTCGTCGGAGCCGGCGCGGACGACGCGGCGACCTGGCGGGCGCTCACCGCGCTGGCCGAACGGCTGCGCTGCCCGGTGTGGCAGGAGCCGTTCGGGGCGCGCGCCGGATTCCCGCAGGACCACCCGCTGTTCGCCGGGCACCTGCCCGCCGAACGTGGGCCGCTGCGCGCCGCGCTCTCCCCGTACGACCTGGTGCTGGCCGTCGGCGCTCCGGTGCTGCGCCAGAACCTGTACGAGGACGGCCCGCTGGCCGGGGCCGGGACGCGGTGGGCGATGGTGACCGACGATCCCGCCGAGGCGCAGCGCGCGCCCGTCGGCCTGGCCGTCGTCGCGCCGCTGCCGGCGTTCTGCGGCGAACTGGCGGCCGGTGTGCGGGACCGTGCCGAGGCCCCGATGCCGGTTCTCGGCCGCCCGGCCGCGCCCCGCCCGCCGCGCGCGGGCGAGGGCCTGCGGGCCGCACAGGTCCTGGCCGCCCTCGCCGAGCGGCTGCCGGCGGACGCCGTCCTGGTGGAGGAGACCCCGTCCAGCCGCCCCGACCTGCACGCGCTGGTACCGGCCCGGCAGCCGCTCGGCTTCCTCAGCGCGGCGCAGGGCGGGCTCGGCTTCGCGCTGCCCGCCGCGATCGGGGTCCGGATGGCCGCTCCGGAACGGCCGGTGGTCGCGGTCGTCGGCGACGGATCCTCGCTCTACCAGATCCAGTCCCTGTGGACGGCGGCCCACTACGGCGTCGGCGCCCTCTTCGTCGTCCTGGCCAACGGCCGCTACGCGGTCATGGACCAGCTCGCCGACCGGCACGGCGGCAAGCCGCCCTGGCCGGCCTTCGAGGAGATCAGCGTCTGCGGGCTGGCCCGTTCACTGGGCTGCCCGGCCCGCCGGGTGACCGACGGGCCCGCCCTGCTCGCCGAACTCGACGCACTCCTGCCCGACCTGGCGCACCGCACCGAACCACTCCTGCTGGAAGTGGCCGTACGCCCCGACCGGCCGCTCGCACCCGGCTCACACCCCGCACCCGAGGAGCTCGCATGACCGTCACCCGTGACCTGTTCATCGGCGGCAAGGACGTGCCCGCCGCGTCCGGCCGTACCGAGGAGGACATCAACCCGTACACCGGCGAGGTGTACGCGACCGTCGCCGCCGCCGGTCCCGAGGACGTACGACGGGCCGTGGACGCCGCCCAGGCCGCCTTCGCCGAGTGGGCGGAGCTGGCGCCCTTCGCCCGCCGGGCGATCTTCCTCAGGGCCGCCGACCTGCTGGACGCGCGGGCCGAGGAGGTGGCCGGGCTGATGGCCCAGGAGGCCGGCGGCACCCGCCCCTGGGCGTACTTCAACGTCGCCCTCGGCGCGAACATCCTGCGCGAGGCGGCGGCCGCGATCACCGCCCCGCGCGGGGAGGTGCTGAGCGCGCAGGAGCAGGGTGCACTGGGCCTGGCGGTGCGCGAACCGCTGGGCGTGGTCGCCGCGTTCGCGCCGTGGAACGCGCCGGTCATCCTCGGGATCCGGGCGGTGGCGGCGCCGCTGGCGGCCGGGAACACGGTGGTGGTGAAACCGAGTGAGGACGCGCCGATCGCCTGCGGGCTGCTGGTGGCCGACGTGCTGCGGGCGGCCGGGCTGCCCGACGGCGTGCTCAACGTGGTCACCAACGCCCGCGAGGACGCGCCCGAGATCGCCGAGATGCTCATCTCCGACCCGCGGGTGCGGGCGGTGAACTTCACCGGGTCCACCGAGGTCGGCCGGATCATCGGCGGTCACGCGGCCCGCCATCTCAAGCCCGCCGTACTGGAGTTGGGCGGCAAGAACGCGGTGATCGTGCTGGCGGACGCGGACGTGGACTACGCGGTCGACGCGGTCGCCTTCAGCGTGTTCATGAACTCCGGGCAGATCTGCATGTCCGGCGACCGCGTCCTGGTCCACGAGTCACTGGCGGACGAGTTCACCCGCAGGTTCACCGCGAAGGCCGCCTCGCTGCGGGCGGGCGACCCGGACGATCCGGGCACCGTCGTCGGCCCGCTGGTCAGCGCGCGGTCCGCGCACCGGGTGGCGAGGCTGGTCGGGGACGCGGTGGCGAAGGGGGCCACGGTGCTGGCCGGCGGCGGGGAACCGGAGGGCGCGCTGCACCCGGCGACCGTGCTCACCGACGTGCCCGAGGCCGCGGACCTCTACCACGCGGAGGTCTTCGGCCCGGTCTGCGTCATCGAGAGCTTCCCCGACGACGACACGGCCGTGGCCCTCGCCAACGCCACGGACCAGGGTCTGACCTGCGGCATCATCACCGAGAACGCCACCCGCGGGCTGGCCGTGGCCCGGCGCGTCCGCACCGGCATCGTGCACGTCAACGACCAGTCCGTCGCCGACGAGCCCCAGGCCCCGTTCGGCGGCGTACAGGCCTCCGGCTACGGCCGCTTCGGCGGACGCTGGGGCATCGAGGCGTTCTCCAACACCCGCTGGGTGACGATCGCCACCCAGCACGCCCACTACCCGTTCTGAGACCGCTGAGCGCTCCAAGCGGGTCCGGCGGAGTCCGCTGCGGTTCGGCAGCGCCCCCGAAGGGGCGCTGGGGGTACCCCCGGCCGAAGGCTGGGGGAGGAACTGCGCGACCAGCCACGACGGCGCCGCAGTCGGCAGACGGCACATCGCGGCACTTGCAGCGGAGCGCTTACGCCGGGCCCGCGACCGCCGCCAGCCGGTGCACGTCCTTCGCCGTCCCGGTGACCCCGGACAGGAACCCCTGCGCCCGCGGTGACGCGGTCTCCGTCAGCCAGGTCGGGTCGATGTCGCAGACGGCCACGCGGACGCCCGTGCCCGCCAGGGCCAGGGGCAGGGTGTGGACGACGGTCGAGGGGAAGCTCAGGATCGTGCGGCCGATGGGGCCGCGGCGGGCGATCAGTTCCAGGGGGAGGTCCGGGCGGACTATCTCCAGGCCCGTCTCGACCGCCAGGCGGTGGAGTTTCTCCGTGCTCTCCCGGCGATGCGCGAAGTAGCGGGTCGCGCCGTGCGCCTTGGCCAGGGTCTGGACGGCCTCCAGGTAGCGGTCGCCGTCCACGACGCCCGTCTCCACCAGGGAGGTGCCCACCATGTCGGCGCCCTTGGTGATGCGCGGCGGGCCGAAGCGGGCGCGGGTCCAGCCGAAGTCGTTCGCGGTGACCGTGACGCCCGCCGGGGTCTCGGTCATCGGCATGGAGGAGAAGACCTCGACGCGTCGGCGGGCGCTCGGCGTGAGGCGGCGGCGGGCGGAGGAGGAGACCGGCGCGAAGAGCAGGTCCCGCGCGCCGGGGCGGCCGCCCTTGCGGTGCCAGCGGACCAGGCGCTCGCCGCGCGCCAGCTGGGCGACGAACTCCATCGTCGCCGTGCCGTCGTCGACCACGACCAGGTCACGGGCCCGGGTGATGGTCAGGAGCAGCTGTACGTAGCGGGAGAACGGGTCTCCCATCACGATGCGGTCGGCCCGGCGCAGCGAGCCCGCCAGGCCGCCGATCGTCTGGAAGGGGGCGGTGGTGCCGCCCCGTGCTTCCTCCCAGCGGACCCGGTATCCCTCGTCCCGGGCCAGGTCCGCCATGCGGCGCAGCTGACCCCGGGTCATGGGGTCCGTCGGGGACAGGACGACGATCGTGAGTTCCGCGCCGGGTGCCGATATGCCGGATGCCGAGCGCCGTACCTGACCGGGTACGGCCGGCATCGGGTCCGCCGACCCGCGCAGGGCATGGACATGCGCCCACTCCAGCACGTTCAGCAGCTGCACCGGACTCTCGACGAACGCGAGTGTGTGGGGGCCGGTGTTCCCGGCGCGGGGGCTCATCGACGTACGACCGTCCCGTCGTCGTAACAACAGAGGTGTCAGACCTGGACCGGCTCGCCGGCGGCCGCGGCGATCTCCGCCTCGGCGACGACACCGGTGACGCGGCGCAGCTTCTTCATCGGGCCGAGCTCGGAGTCGTAGACCTTCTTGACGCCGTCGCCGAGGGAGGCCGAGATGGTGCGGATGTCGCGGACCAGGCGGGTCAGGCCCTGCGGCTCGACGGAGGCGGCCTGGTCGGAGCCCCACATCGCGCGGTCCAGGGTGATGTGACGCTCGACGAAGGTGGCGCCCAGGGCGACCGCGGCGAGGGTGGTCTGCAGGCCCGTCTCGTGGCCGGAGTAGCCGATCGGGACGTTCGGGTACTCCTTCTCCAGCGTGTTGATCACGCGGAGGTTGAGCTCCTCGGCCTTCGCCGGGTAGGTGGAGGTGGCGTGGCAGAGCAGGATGTTGTCCGAGCCGAGGACCTCGACCGCGTGGCGGATCTGCTTCGGGGTGGACATGCCGGTGGAGAGGATGACCGAGCGGCCGGTGGCGCGCAGCGCCTTGAGGAGCTCGTCGTCCGTGAGGGACGCGGAGGCGACCTTGTGGGCGGGGACGTCGAACTTCTCCAGGAAGGCGACGGCCTCGGTGTCCCACGGGGAGGCGAACCAGGCGATGTTCCTGCTCTTGCAGTACTCGTCGATCTGGCGGTACTCGTCCTCACCGAACTCCACGCGGTGGCGGTAGTCGATGTAGGTCATGCGGCCCCAGGGGGTGTCGCGCTCGATGTCCCACTGGTCGCGCGGGGTGCAGATCTCCGGGGTGCGCTTCTGGAACTTGACGGCGTCGCAGCCGGCCTCGGCGGCCACGTCGATCAGCTTGAAGGCGTTCTCCAGCTCACCGTTGTGGTTGATGCCGATCTCGCCGCAGATGTAGACGGGCTGACCGGGGCCGACCTCACGGGAACCGAACGTGCGCAGACGGGAGTTGCTCATGACTGTGGGGTGTCCTTACTTCGGGAGGGAATCGAGAGAGGGGCCGAGGATCCAGCTGGCGATCTCTCGGATCGCGCCGTCACCGCCGGGGAGGGTGGTGACCGCGCGTGCGGCGCCGCGTACGACGTCGTGGGCGCTCGCGACCGCCACGGGCCAGCCGGCGACGGCGAAGCACGGGAGGTCATTGACGTCGTTTCCGACGTAGAGCACGCGCTCGGGAGCGATGCCCTGCTCCTCGCACCACTGCTTCAGTGCGAGGTCCTTGCGGTCGATGCCGTGCAGGACCGGAATCTGTAGCTTCCGGGCCCGGGCGGCGACGACCGGGTTCTGCTCCGTGGAGAGGACCAGCATCTTGAGCCCGCTCTTGCGCAGGGCGGCGATGCCGAGTCCGTCGCCGCGGTGCACGGAGACGAACTCCTTTCCATCGGCATCGATCAGCACCCGGTCGTCGGTCTGGGTGCCGTCGAAGTCCAGTACGACCGCGTCGACGTCGTCGGCGGTCGGGAGCGCGCCGGGGCGGTCCGCGTCGAAGAGCGGGGCCAGGGCGCGGGCGCGCGCGAGCTCGTGGTGGTCGTCGATCTCCAGGACGCGCGCGGGGTCGGTCCGCACCAGTTCGGTGTGGCCGAAGAAGCGGTGCTGGTGCTCGCGGAAGCCGTCGGCGCGCATCGCGTAGGCGGCGCCGGTCTCCAGGAAGTCCTGCGGGCGGTCCTGGCGGCGCGGGCGGAACGACTTGTCGTGGTTGACGCCGAAGCCGCCGCTGGCGGACGCCTCGTCGGCGTCACCGACAGCCGGTACCGGCACCGGGGCGTGCACCTCGTCGCGCCAGACGAAGCCGTGGAAGGGGGCGACGGTCAGGGCCGTGTCGGCGCCGTTCTCGACGATCGCGCCGACCACCCCGTCGATGTCCTCGCGGACGATGAACGGGCTGGTGCACTGCACGAGCAGGACCACGTCGACCGTGGCGCCGTGCAGCGCCTCGTGGGCGTCCATGGCGTGCAGGACGGCGGCCTCGGAGGTGGCGGTGTCGCCGGCGATGGCGGCGGGGCGCAGCACGACCTCGGCGCCGGCGGAGCGGGCGGCCGCGGCGATCGCCTGGTCGTCGGTGGAGACGACCACGTCGGTGACCAGGCGGGAGGCGACGCACTCGCGGACGGCGCGGGCGACCAGCGGGACGCCGCCGACCGGGGCGAGGTTCTTCGCGGGCACGCCCTTGGAGCCGCCCCGGGCGGGGATCACGGCGAGGACGCGGGGCACTGCGGCCCCTTCGGGGTGGGACATCGGCTCTGTTCCTTCGGCAGGCACGGGCGCAGACGGCTCTGACTGCGCCTGGTGCGGGATCCGGTCGCTCACAGCTCTCCCATTCGTCGGATCACGGGGGCCACCCGCTGGACGCCGTGGCGGTAGGCGCCGCGTGCGGCCCGGCGCACGATCTGGCGGACGGCGCCCGGGGCCTTGTCGGCGGCGGGCGCGCCCGGAAGCGGGACGCCGTCGGGGCCGAGGTGGTGGCGGGCCAGGATGCCGGGCAGGTAACCGGACGCGGTCTCGGGTGTGTAGTACGGGTTCAGGGGCGGCAGCCCGCCGGGCCGTGCGAGCAGCTTCGCGATGCGCTCGCGGCCCGCGTCGAAGGCGGTGGCGTAGCTGCCGTCGGCGACGACGCCCTGCCGTGAGACCCACTCGGCGTCGGGCACCGGGCGGTGTCCGGCGTCGAGCTGGTCCCAGGAGGCGAGGCAGCCGGAGCCGACGAAGTGGTGGTTGCCGAGCGCCTCGCGGATGCCGAGGTCGGTGAGGACCACGGTCGGGATCCGGCGGTGCAGGGACTCCAGGGCGGCCGTCGAGCTCATCGTGACCAGGAGGTCGGTGCGGTCGAGCACCTCGCCCATGTGGCCGTAGACCAGCCGGAAGTTGGCGGGCACGTCCTTGCCCTGGACCAGCTTCTGGTACGGCAGTTCCTCGATGTGGGTGGTGTGCTCGCCGGGCTTGGAGCGCAGTTTGAGCAGCACTTCCCGCTCGGGGTGCTTGCGGGCGTGCTGGATCAGCCGGTTGAGCAGGTAGGTACGGTCCTTGCGGCTGTCCGGGACCGAGGGCTGAGCGGCGAAGACCACGGTGTACGGGTCGTGTTCGCCCTCGTAGGGCGCCCCGCCGAGGAACGGCAGCGCGACCTCGGTCACCGACGAGGAGTCGGCGCCGACCCCGTCGTACACCGCCCGGAACCGGTCCGCGTCCTGGCGGGAGTTGGCGAGGACGAGGTCCGCGCCGTGCCGCAGCAGCAGGCCGTCGGCGAGCTTCTCGTAGACGACGCCGACATAGCCGGTGACGACGACGGGCCGCTTCTCCCGGCCGGCCCAGGCGCTGCGCAGCCCGTGCAGCATGGCCTGCGTCCCGCCGCCGACGAGGGAGAGGACGAGGATGTCGTACGACTGCTGTTCCATGTCTCTCAGGAACTCGACGGCCGTCACTTCGCGGAGCGAGTCCGCGTGGACGCCGACCTCCTGGAGCTGGCGGGCGGTGGGGGTGGCACGGCCGCGCAGGAGGTAACCGTCGAGCCGGACGTCCGAATGGTCGGTTTCGTTGGGAATCAGACGCTTCGCGGTGAGCGCCCCCCACTTCCACCGAGTATCGGAATCCGCCAGGACCGCCACTCGCAGGGACTTCGTTGCACTTGCTGGCACGTCGAAGACGCTAGGAAGCCATTCCGAGGAACTCCCGAACCCGAATCCAACAAAAGGTTAACAACACGTCGCCGAATGGCGAACCAGCCCAGGATTGCCCATCAAAAAGCCCTGGTTCATGACTTCGCCACACGTCGTTCACCTCGTATCAAGGCGGCGGTCAAGACGCACGACGGACGCTCCTCTAACGTCCCCCACGTGGTCAAGCTCTCCGTCATCGTGCCGTTCTACAACGTGCAGCAATACGCGCCCGACACCCTGAGGAGCCTGCGCGCGAACGCGCGTGAGGACTTCGAATTCATTCTCGTCGACGACTGCTCGACCGACGGGACACCAGAGATTCTCGCGCGAGCCGAGCGCGAGCTCCCAGGCGCGGTCCATGTCAGACACGAGCAGAACGGGGGGCTGGCCACCGCGCGCAACACCGGCATCGACAGAGCGCGCGGCGAGTACGTGACCTTCCTGGACGGCGACGACTGGCTGGCACCGGGCTACTACCCGCAGCTCGTCGCCGCGATCGAGTCGCTGAACTGCGACTTCGTCCGCACCGACCATGTGCAGTGCACCGCGCGCGCCCGGTCCGTGACCCGGGTGCCGGTCGGCCGCCGCAACGTCGTGATGAACCCGCGGGAGGCCATCCTGCCCGCCGACCGGTCCACCTCCGTCGACTACGCCTACGCGTGGGCGGGCGTCTATCACCGCCGTCTGGTGGACAAGGGACTCGTCCATTTCACGGACGGACTGCGTACGGCCGAGGACCGGCCGTGGATCTGGAAGCTGCACCGGGAGGCCGAGTCCTTCGCGGCGGTGAACCTGCTCGGCGTCTTCTACCGGCGTGGCGTAGCCTCTTCACTCACGCAGATCGGCGACGTCCGTCAGCTCGATTTCATTCGCGCGTTCGACCAGGTGATCGAGGAAACGGCACAGGACGCCGACGCGAAGGATCTCCTGCCGAAGGCCGTCCGCACGTATTGCGCCATCATTTCCCATCACCTGGGATCCATCGAAAGGTTCGAGCCCGCGGTGGCGAAGAAGCTGAAATCCATGAGTGCGGCCGCACTGCGGCGGATGCCGCAGGACGTGCTGGACGAGGCCCTGGACTCCATGGACCTCCAGCGCGCCACCAAGCTGCGCCGGCTGCGCCGCCGTCCCGCCCCCGCGGGAGCCGCCGCGTGACCACCCAGATCTTCCAGGCGTCCACCCTCTACGGCACGGCCACCCTGGCCGCCGCCCTGGACTCCGGCGCCTTCCGCCCGGCCGACCGGCGCATCCTGCTGGTCTGCAACAACGCGGCGACCCCCGAGACCACCCCGGGCCTGGACGAGGCGCCCGGCTTCGAGCGGCTGCGCGACCGCTTCGACGACGTGATCTCGTACAACGAGACGATCTTCCCGTTCCACCCCGGCGGCTGGGCCCCGCGCCTGGAGGACTTCCCGCTGTGGGAACGCTTCCTGCGCCACGAGTGGCAGCTGGGCGACGACGACGTCGAGTTCGCCGTCGAGTCGATCCAGGTCAACCCCTCGCAGAGCCTCACCCAGATCTTCACCGGCGCCCCGGTCACGGTCTACGCCGACGGCCTGATGAGCTACGGCCCGACCCGCAACAAGATCGACCCCCTGGTCGGCACCCGCGTCGACCGGGTCCTCCACCTCGACCTGGTGCCGGGCCTGCAGCCGATGCTGCTCACCGAGTTCGGCGTCCCCGGCGAGGTCGTGCCGACCCCGGCGTTCACCAAGGTGCTCGCCGAACTCTCCCCCAGCGGCGACGAGCTGCCCGAGATCGAGGAACCGGCCCTGCTGCTCGGCCAGTACCTCTCCGCGCTCGGCATCCTCTCCGCCGAGCAGGAGGAGAACCTGCACGTCCGGATGCTCAAGGGCGCCGTCGAACTCGGCCACACCAAGGTCGTGTTCAAGCCGCACCCCTCCGCCCCGGCCCGGTTCGCCCGCACCCTGGAGCAGGAGGCCGAGAAGCTCAAGGTCGACCTCACGGTGCTGGACACCACGGTCCTCGCCGAGGTGCTCTACCAGCGGATGCGTCCGGCCCTGGTCGTCGGCTGCTTCTCCACCGCGCTGCTCACCGCGTCCGCGCTGTACGGCCTGCCGACCGCACGCATCGGCACCGACACGCTCCTCGACAAGCTCACCCCGTTCGAGAACAGCAACCGGATCCCGGTCACCGTCGTCGACGCGCTGATCCCCGAGCTCACGGACCGCAAGGCGGTCGAGGAACAGCGTCCGCTGCTGAGCGTCGAGCAGCTCGGCGACCTGGTCCGGGCGGTGGGCTTCGCGATGCAGCCGAGGATCCATCCGCAGCTGCGCGCGGAGACCGAGCGCTACCTGACCAAGCACCTGAACGACACCACCATCCGCTACTTCAAGCGCAAGCGACTGACCTCGCTCGGGCTGCCCGGCGGGGTGCCGGCGCAGCTGTCGTTCCCGCTGCGGAACGCGACGGTGCGCCGGATGGCGCGTAAGGCGCGGAACCTGCGGCGGGTTGTGCGGCGGTAAGTTCCGCCCTAAGCGCCTTGTCGTGTCGTCCGCGGCGCCGTTGTGGCTGGTCGCGCAGTTCCCCGCGCCCCTTTGGGGCGCTGTCGAACCGCTTCTCGAAGGGGCGGGTCCGGATCTCCGGGCCCGCCCCTTCGGTGTTACCTGCCCAGGATCTTCTTGATCGTGGCGCGGTTCTCCTCCGTGACCTTCCACAGCTGTTCCTGCCGGTCGTGCACGTCGGCGACGGTCCGGCTGTGGTTGTCGAGGATGCCGATGGCGCGCTCGGTGAGGATGTCGCCGAGCTCCCGTTCGTGCACCGAGACGCCCCACTCGGGCCGCTCGATGTCGTTCAGGAAGTACGCCATCTTCGGGTGCGAGATGAGCGAGATGATGGGCGTGCCGACCCCGAACGGGATCATGCCGGCGTGCCCGCGCATGCCGATGACCAGGCGGGTCTTGGCGTACGTCTCGCGGATCTCGTCGTTGGAGAAGTCGTACATCGGGATCACCGGCAGCGAGATGCCGTGCTCGCGGCGCAGGTCGAAGGCGATCTTCTCGTCGTCGAGGGAGTGCGCGACGCACTTGACCTCGGTGTGCTCGCCGATCTTGCGGACGGCCTTGGCCATCTCGGCGAGGAAGTGCGCGTAGTCGTGGCCGAAGCGCAGCCCGGCGCGGTCGTAGGCCGCGTTGAGCATGACCGTGTCCTCGCGGTACACCGGGTCGGTCCAGCCGGCCACCAGCTGGCGCATGACCGTGGTGGGACAGGGCTGGAAGACGACCTTGTCCTGGAGCTCCGGCGGGAGCATGCCGCGGACCTTGGCGATGGAGCCGTGGTTGCGCAGGCCGAAGAAGGAGGACTTCTCGACCAGCAGCCGCAGGCTCTCGTTGAACCGCTGGGCCCGGTAGGACTGGCCGTCGAAGGCGTTGAAGCCGACCGCGTAGATCATGATCGGGACGTCGATGGCGCGCAGGTGCTCGTCCGGGACGTTCCACTGCCAGGCGCTGTTGCCGTTGGGCATGGTGTCCGGGATGAACAGGCCGCCGCCGCCGATGACCAGACCCCGGCGGGCGTTGACGCGCTCCAGGGCGGCCTTGTCGAAGTAGCGGTGGGCGTGCACCGAGTGCCAGCGCCGGGAGGTGGTGTCCGGGCCGAAGCCGAGCCGGACGGTCTCCGGGAGCAGCTTGTCGCCCGCGTTGCCCTGCCGGTCCATGTAGAACGCGACGTGCGCCAGCTGGTCCTCGGCGCTGCCCTGCTCCTGGGAGGGGACGGCGGCCGCGCGCTGCGCCCACAGGCGGCTGGAGCGGTGCGTGGGGTCCACGGTGAGGCCGGCGGTGGCGTACCGCAGGGCCTCGGTGTTGTCGCCGTACACCCAGGAGATCTGGGCGAGCCGGGAGAAGGCGGTCGCGGCCCGGTTGGGGGCGGCGGACGCGAGCAGCAGCTGGGTCTTGGCCTCCTCGATGCGGGAGACGCTCATCAGGGCGTGCCCGAGCACCTCGTGCGGCCAGGCCTCGTCCAGCGGGATGCGGACGCTGCTCATGACGTCGACGGCGTCCTGGTAGTCGCCGGACGCGATGTGCGCGGCGGCCACCTTGCGGGCGATCTCGACGTCACCCGTGCGCTTGACGTGCGGGGTACCGAAGTGGACGACCAGGTCGTGGTGGAGGCCGCCGGAGGAGGCGAAGTAGGCCGCGTGGAACTCGGCGTCGCTCAGCTCGAACTCGCGCCAGCGGTCCTCGGCCTGCGCGTAGCCGGACTCACCGCCCTGCCACGGCTTGTGACGCCCCGTGAAGTGCAGGATCTTGGTGTCCTCGGGGACCGGGAGGTCGCCGGAGAGCCGCCGCTTGACGAAGTTGTACTTGGCGTCGAGGCGGACGAAGTCGCCGTCCAGGACGGCGTTCAGGATGCCCTGGTCGTGCTTGTCCAGCTCGTAGTCGCCGCTGCGGCCGGTCTTGTCGATCTTCGCGCAGAACTCGTCGGACAGGTACTCCTTCTGGATCACCAGAAGGCCGGAGTTCAGCTTGTGCTGCCCGTAGAAGAACTGGGGCACGGCCGCGAGGCCCTCGCGCAGCTCCAGGAGCTCGCCGAGACCGCCGAGGACGACCATGTCGGTGTCCAGGGTGATGACGGTGTCGTAGTCGCGCAGCCGGAAGATGTCGAGGATGAAGTACGCCTTGCGGACCAGGTAGTTGTCCTGGTCGCCCTTGACGTACGAGTCGTAGTGCGTGTCGTTGACCCGCTGCAGCACGATGCGCGGGTGCAGGGCGCGGATCTTGGCGATGGAGGCCGGGCGCAGGTCGTCGTAGAGCACGACGAAGTCCTCGCAGACGCCCGGGTTGGACAGGGCGAGGCTGCGCAGCAGGACCAGGAAGCCGGGCAGGTAGTTCTCGTCCACGTAGGACGCGAAGGCTATCCGGCGCTTCTTGGTGAGGGCGCTCGCGTCGGTGTTCGGTGCCGCCGAGGTGAAGGTGGTCGTCATCGCAGGGAGATCCTCATGTCGGTCACGCTCTGGGCCCGCTGCATGACCCAATCCTTCTCGCTGGTGTATTCGTGCACGGAGGTGATGGCCAGCTTCATGGCCTCCTGCACGCGGTAGGCGCCGCTCTCGTAGAAGTCGAAGCCGATCAGGTCCAGGGTCGGGCTGACGTCCAGGAAGTCCAGCAGCCACAGCATGTTGAACCCGGAGGTCGGGATGCCCGACCAGGTGTCGGTGCTGATCTGCCCGATGTTCCGCATCGGCCAGCGCAGCGACTCGTCGCCGAGGAACTTCTGCGCGCCGGGCACCAGCTTGTTGCGCAGCGAGTGCTTCCAGTCGCCGGAGACGCCACCGAAGATCAGCCGGGTGGTCACCGGCTTCTCCCAGTTGAAGGCGTGCTTGTGGATGCTGACGTGGATGTCGGTGCGCTCGCCGGTGTGCTTCGGGTCGATCTTGTACGAGTTGAAGCGCACGACCAGGTCGTAGTCGTCGATCTGCTTGCCGATGCCACTGGCGCCGACGCGGCCCGAGTTGGCGATCAGGCAGACCGACTTGCCGGCGATCTGGTTGCGGAACTCGCCGAGGCTGATCCACTGCACGCCGTCGACGGTCGGGTTGGCGACCGGGCCGCGCATCCGGATCCGGCGCTGCTCGGCGTAGAGCGCGACGGCCTCGGCGATGCCGGCGTCGTTGCCCTCGGCGAGGCGCAGGTCCAGGTACTGGCTGAGCAGCTCCTGCCGGTCGTTCACCGGTGCCTCGTCCTCGGCGAGGGCGAGCAGCGCGCCGACCAGGCGGGGCTCGGCGGCCTGCCAGTCGCCGACGGCCTGCAGGGCGAGGCCCTCGGCCCAGGTGGCGGTGGAGGGCGCCCGGACGTGGTCCGCGGCGGCGGGGACCTGGCGCTTCAGGAGGCCGAGGAGTTCGCCCTCGCGTTCGGCTGCGCGGCGCATGCCGGAGATCCGGTTGGCGACGCCGAAACCGTCGTCCTTGGTGAGCTCCAGATAGCGCTCGTAGGCCTCGATGGCCTCGCGCTCCTCGCCGAGCCCCTCCAGGATGCGGGCGCGCAGCCGCCAGCCGGCGCGGGAGTTCTTGCGCTCGGCGAGCACGGTGTCGCTGATCACCAGGGCGAGGTTCAGCTCGTCGTTGTAGCCGCACTCCAGGGCCTTGTTGGCGACCGCGAGCAGAGCGTCCAGCAGGTCGTTGTTGATCCCGCCGGAGGGGCTGGCCGCGCCCTTGACGGCGCGCTTGAGAAGCGCCGTCGCACCGCCGGCCGGGGCGGGCGCGGGTGTGGTGGTGCCTTCCGTGGCGACGACCACCAGCAGCTTGCGCAGCTGCTCCGCCAGCTCCGCGCGACGGCGGTCGAGGCTGCCGACCACTTTGCCGCTGTGCACGGCGCAGGCGTGCAGGCAGTCGTCCAGCTCCCCTCCGCGCGCAGGTGCCCGCCTGTTCTGGACCCTCGTCATAGCTCTCCTGATTTTGCCAAGCAAAGCTTGTGCAACCGCTGTGTGTGGTGGGTTGACCCGCATCGGGGGGATGGATGGAGAAACTAGAAAGCCAAAACGACTATATGGTTAACGAATCCCGACGGGTAAGAGAATGGTTAGCAGGTTCACCGCGCACTTTCTATGATTCCCCCAGGTGACGGTATTGGACTTCCCACGTCCCGGGGACTTCGCGAACAGATCGGATGATTAGCCGTCCGGACCCGGGTAGGGGTCCCGGACCATGTCACTCGCGACCCCCACACTGGCGCCCTCGCCTGCGAAGATCCCGGTCGTCCCGGCCCCACCCGGACACCCCCGCACCCGCCTGCTCGCCCTCGACGGACTGCGGCTCGCCGCCGCCCTGCTGGTCTGCCTGTACCACTACGCCGGACGCGGCGGAGTCGTCTCCGCGTCCTGGCACCAGAACCCCGCCCAGGTCTTCCCGACCCTGTCCCGGCCGGCCGCCTACGGCTGTCTCGGCGTCGAGCTCTTCTTCGTCATCAGCGGCTTCGTCATCTGCATGAGCAGCTGGGGCCGCCCCCTCGGCGACTTCTTCCGCTCCCGCGTCGCCCGCCTCTACCCCGCGTACTGGGTCGCCGTGGTGCTGGTCACCGGCGCGTCCCTGATCCTGCCGGTCGTCGTCCGCGCCGTGCGCCCCGACGAGTTCCTGGTCAACCTGACGATGCTGCAACAGCCGATGGGCGCACCCCGTGTCCTCGGCGTCTGCTGGACGCTCTGGGTCGAGGTCCGCTTCTACGCCCTGTTCGCACTGACGGTCGTCCTGCCGGGCGTCACGTACCGCAGGGTGGTGCTGTTCTGCTCGGTGTGGACCCTGGCCGCCGTCCTGTCCACCGCGGCGGGCGACGGGTCATGGGCCGAACTGGTCGTGATGCCCCGGTACGCCCCGTACTTCGTCGGCGGCCTGGCCCTCTACCTCGTCCACCGCTGCGGCGGCCGGCTCCTCCCCTGGGGCATCGTGGCGCTCTCCTGGATCCTCGGGCTGCGCGCCGCCACCGAGGGGCTGTGGCACCCGGGCGCCCCCCGGAACCCGTACGTCGTGATGCTCGTCGTCACCCTCGCGTTCGCCGCGGTCGCGGCGGTGGCGGCGGGCTGGACGCGCCGCGCGGCCTGGCCCTGGCTGACCACGGCCGGGGCGCTGACCTACCCCTTCTACCTGGTCCACGAACACATCGGATGGTTCGTGATCCGGGTGCTGCACCGGGGGTGGGGAATTCCGCCATGGCCGACGCTGTCGATCACGGTGTGCGGGATGCTCGGGCTGGCCTGGCTGATCCACCGGTTCGTGGAGACACCCTTCGGGCCCAGGCTGAAAAGGGCCCTGAAGGCGTCGTGATTCGGCTCTGATTCACCTCTCGTTCACTTGGGGAAGTTTTGTCCGTCGTTCACCTCACCGTTGGTTTCGGAGGTGTACGGCGGGCAGGCACCGTAGAGCCCTGCCGCACACAGGCGGCCCGCAGGGTTCCCACAGGCTTCCGTACCGCGTATCGAGGGAGTGCCCCTTCCGTATGGCCACCACCCAGGAAACGACCCGCCCGCCCCACCGTCTCGACGACGTCCCCGGCTGGTTCCCCGTGCTCGACCAGGTGCTGTTCGACTGGTTCCTGAGCCGCCAGGAGGCCTCCGGAACGCGGGGCGACCTGCTGGAGGTCGGGGTCTACATGGGCAAGAGCGCCATCTTCACCGGCCGGCACCTGCGGCCCGGCGAGTCGTTCACGGTCTGCGACCTCTTCGAGGGCGACGCGCCCGACTCCGCGAACCGCGCGGAGTCGACGAAGTCCTACGGCAGGCTGACCCGGCGGATCTTCGAGGAGAACTACCTCGCCTTCCACGACGCGCTGCCCCGGGTGCTCCAGGGGCCCAGCTCGGTCGTACCGGCCGAAGTCGCGCCCCGCTCCTGCCGGTTCGTGCATGTCGACGCGTCGCACCTGTACGAGCACGTGCACGGCGACATAAGGGCGGCCCGCGAGCTGCTCCTCCCCGACGGGATCGTGGTCCTCGACGACTTCCGCTCCGAGCACACGCCGGGTGTCTCCATCGCCACGTGGGAGGCGGTCCTCAACGGGGAACTGCGGCCGATATGCATCAGCACCCAGAAGCTGTACGGGACGTGGGGCGACCCCGGGCCGGTGCAGGAGGAGCTGATCGCGATGGTGCGGGGGCGGAGCGACTGCCACCTGAGCATGCAGGAGGCGGCGGGGCACCGGATCATACGGCTGAAGTCGAAGGGGATGCGGGCACCGGAGTTTCCGTTGTCGCGCTATGCATCTGCGCCCATCGCGCCGGAGGCGCCTGGGCCGACTTCAGCGCCTGCGGCGCCGGCGGCGTCCGGGTCGGTTCCTCGGCGGCGGAGTCGGGTGCGGAGGGTTGCGGTGGATCTGCTGCCGCCTGTGCTGACGCGGGCTCTTCGGAGGGCGATGCGGTAGCCGCCCCGGGGGGGAGGGGGCACGGGTTGTGGCGCCGGTGCGGGTGCGTCGTGGCTGGTCGCGCAGTTCCCCGCGCCCCTTACGGGGCGCTGCCGTGGGCGGAAGAGCACGTGCGAACGCGCGGCCGGTCGCGCCCGCGCGGCGGAGCCGCATATTCGATACAGCCCCGCGCCCCTATGGGGCGCAACGCCCCGCGTCTCAGGAGCGCGCCGGTCTCAAGGGATCTTGTAGCGGGTGCTGATTCCGGTGATGACCAATTCCAGGCCCTCCTCGAACTGGTCGTCGTAGTCGGTGAAGAGTTCCCGGCCCGCTGCTGCCGACAAGGGGAAGTCGGCCAGGATGCGGGCTCGTTCGTCCACGTCGTAGCCCTCTCGGCGTTGGCCCGGGAGGGGTTCGACGCCCTGTTCCTCGGTCACGAAGCCGATCGTGTAGGCGTTCACCGTCCGGCCCGCTGCCGCCGCCTGGGCGAGGGTGAAGCCGGCCTCCGTCGTGAGGCGCAGGTACGCCTCCTGCTGCGGGGCGTGGTCGATGCCGGTGAAGCGTGAGCCGCTGTAGACCTTGGCGCCGTCGCGGTAGCCGAGCAGGGCCGTGCGCAGCCCCCGGCTCGTCGTGCGCAGTCCGTCCTGCCAGGTGCCGGCGGGGTCGAGCCGGGTGTCCGCGGCCATGCGGCGGTAGATCTCCGTCGCCATCTCGTCGAGCAGCGCCTGCTTGTCCTTGAAGTGCCAGTAGAGGGCCGGCGCCTTGACGTCCAGCTCCTTGGCGATGGCCCGGAGGGTCAGGCCCTCCAGTCCGGCCTCGTTGAGCAGGCGCAGGGCCGTGTCGGCGACCCGGCGGCGGTCGAGGGGGGCGCGTCGTTCCGTACTCACGCTTGACAGCTTAACAGCGTTAAGGGCAGCCTTGTCGCCGACGGCACTTAACAACGTTAAGGAGAAATGTGATGACTGCGGTGGATGTGGTGGATGCGGTGGACGTACTGGTCGTGGGCGCCGGGCCCACCGGGCTCGCCCTCGGGATCGACCTCGCCCGGCGCGGGGTGGACGCGCTGGTCGTGGAGGCGGGCGAGACGCTGTCCCCGGGCTCGCGCGGCAAGGGGATCCAGCCCCGCACCCAGGAGGTCTACTACGACCTCGGCGTGCTCGACGCGATGCGCGCGGCCGGCGGCCCCTACCCGCCCCGGCTGCTGTGGAAGAACGGCGAGCCGCTCGACACGAAGCCGATGTTCGACGCGGTGGCGGCGGACGAGGGGGCGCCGTACACCGAACCGCTGATGGTCGCGCAGTGGCGCACGCAGGAGGTGCTGTACGCGCGGCTGCGGGAGCTGGGCGGCCGGGTCGGGTTCGGGCGCGGGCTGACGGGTCTGGAGCAGGACGCGGAGGGCGTGACGGCCGGCCTCGCCGACGGTACGACGGTTCGCGCGCGGTACGTGGTGGCGGCGGACGGCGGCCGTTCGACCGTACGGCGCGCGGTGGGCGTCGGGATGACCGGCGAGTCGGTCGACCCGAGCCCCTTCCTGGTGGCCGACCTGCGGGTGCGGGGCCTCGACCGCGACCACTGGCACACCTTCGTCGGTGACGACGGCTGCGGTGTGGCGCTGTGCCCGCTGGCCGGGACCGACGACTTCCAGCTGGGCGCCCGGCTGCCCGAGGGCACGCGGATCGACCTGTCCCTGGAGGGTCTGCGCCGGCTGGTGACGACGTACAGCCACCTCGACGCGGCGGACATCACCGAGGTGCGCTGGGCCTCCGACTTCCGCCCCCGCGCCGCACTGGCCGACCGGTTCCGGGTGGGCCGGGTCTTCCTGGCCGGAGACGCGGCCCATGTCCACTCCCCGGCCGGCGGCCAGGGCCTGAACACCAGCGTCCAGGACGCCTACAACCTGGGCTGGAAGCTGGCCGCGGTCCTCGCCGGCCGGGCCCCGGACGCCCTCCTCGACACCTATGAGGAGGAGCGCCGCCCGAACGCCGCGGCCATGCTGGGCCTCTCGACGAGCGTCCACCACGGAGAGGTACGGCGGGGCGAGGCGACGGTCCAGCTGGCGCTCGGTTACCGGGAGTCCTCGCTGACGGAGGAGACCCGGGCGCACCCGGGGCCGGTACGGGCGGGCGACCGCGCGCCGGACGGGCGGAACGCGGACGGGGTGCGGATGTTCGACGCGTTCCGGGGCCCGCACTGGACCCTGCTGACCCCGGAACCGGTGGCCGGCGTCGACGGCCTGCGGGCCCCGGAGTCGTACGGCCCGGGCGTGTTCCTGGTCCGCCCGGACGGCTATGTGGGCTGGGCGGGCGAGACGGCCGCCGAGGGACTGCGGGCGTACGCGGCGCGCACCGGAGCGTAAGCGCTCCGCTGGGAGCGCCGCGTCGGGTCGTCAGGCGGCTGCGGCGCCGTCGTGGCTGGTCGCGCCGTTCCCCGCGCCCCTTACGGGGCGCTGCAGGCCGCGCAGACCGACCCGTATCGCCGGGAACAGGGCCCAGCACACCGACGCCCAGTGGGTGACCAGGGCGACCGGTATGGAGATGAGGAAGGCCAGCATCATCGCGGTCAGCCAGCCCAGCGTGCTGGAGACGGCCTCCGGCGCATCGGAGGTGTCGAGCGCGCCCGACCTGCGCAGGTCCGCGAAGGCCAGCCGGAAGAACAGGCAGGCCAGGACCTGGTCGGCCGCGTACACGATGAACTGGACCTGGTAGGCGTCGGCCTCGCTGGTCAGCAGCTTCGTCGTGAACGGCATGAGGACGATCGCGAGCAGCCACAGCAGGTTCCAGCGGATGGCACCGCCCGAGAGTCCGGTCGCGTACCGGAACAGGCGCTGATGGATCATCCAGTGGATGGCGACGGCCCAGAAGCTGACCAGGAACGCGATGTACTCCGTCAGATGCTCGCGCAGGAAGTGCAGGACACCACTGTTGCCGTGGACCTCCCCGGTGGGGACCGGGAGTTCCAGGGCGAGCAGGGTGATGGCGATGGCCACCACCGCGTCCGAGAAGTAGATCAGCCGCTCCGGACTCACCGGCCGGCCGGCGTGGGCCGCCCCGGCCTGCTGCGCCTCCCCCGCCTGCTCGGTCTTCGCGGTTTCCTCCTGCGGCCCGGCGGTGTGCTGCGCGCGGGTGTCGGGCATCTTCTGCTGCTTTCTCGTAGAGCTGTGGACGGTCATGAGCTGTGGACGTTCAGAGCTGTGGGCGGTCAGAGCTGTGGGCGGTCAGAGCTGTGGGCGGTCAGAGCTGTGGGCGGTCAGAGCTGTGGGCGGTCAGAGCTGTGGGCGGTCACGCCAGGGCCTGCGCGGCGCGGGCCCTGGCCCGTGCCGCGTACCGGCCGCCGACGGCGAAGGGGAGGGCGAAGGCCAGGACCTGGGCGGTGACGAGCGGAACCGTCGCGGAGTGGTCGTAGTCGACGACGGCGGCGCAGGCGAGCGCGCCGAGGGTGAACCCGGCCGCCCAGATGGCGGTCAGCACCATGTTGACGCTGAGGAACCGGGGGGAGTCCCAGAACTCCCGGGGCACCTCGGCCCGGGCGAAGGTCAGGGTGAACGGGCGGCGGACGGCGAGGGAGGCCAGGGCTGTGGTCGCCAGGGTGGCGTTGGCCAGGGCACAGATCCAGTGCTGGAGGCCGGAGCCGGGATCGGCCAGCGCGACACCGGCCGTGACCACGAAGAACCCGCAGGTGGCAGTGGTCAGCAGGTCGACCGTGCGGGTGCGGAGCTGCCGGGCTGAAAGAACCAGCGCGGCCAGGGCGGCGGCGCTCGTGCCCAGTCGCCAGTCGACCGGGCTCAGGGCCGCGTAACACAGCCAGGGCGCGAAACCGCGGACGTAATTCACCGGGTGTCTCCTTCGGGACAGACCGAGAGTCCAATGTTGGACGGTCCAAGAATGGCCGGTCGATCTTGCTCTGTCCAGCCGTGACGGGTGAATTCCGGAAAGGTAGGGTGAGGTCATGAGCTTGCCCCACGCCCTCCTCGGCCTCCTGGCCGAGCAGCCAGCCAGTGGATACGACCTGCTCAAGCGGTTCGAGTCGGGCCTGTCCGCCGTGTGGCCCGCCCAGAAGAGCCAGGTCTACGGCGAGTTGGCGAAGCTCAGCGAGAAGGGTCTGATCGAGGTCACCGGGACCGGCGCACGCCAGCGCCGCGAGTACGGCATCACCGACGCCGGGCGCGCGGAACTGCGCGGCTGGCTCACCGAACCCGGCACCGACTTCGCCTTCCGCAGCGCCGCCCTGCTGCGGGTGTTCTTCCTGTGGACGCTCAGCCGCGAGGAGGGCGTCGACTACCTGGAGAACTTCGCCCGCATCAACCGCGAACGCCTCGCCGCACTGGAATCCGTGCGGGACAACGTCGAATGGGTCGGCGACCCGGTGCAGATCTGCGGCTGGCTGATCCTCGAATACGGCCTGCGCGGCTCGACGACGTCCGCGGAGTGGGCCGACTGGGCCGCCGAACGGCTCACCGAACACCTGTGACCCCGGGCGCCCGGGGCCGCCCGTCGGCTCAGGCGCTGGCCAGCGTCAGCTTCACCGCGAACCCGAGGAACAGCACCCCGGCCGCCGAAGTGGCCGTCGCCGACATCCGCCTGCGGCGGCGGAACGCGTCGGCCAGCCGGGTGCCGCTGAATATCAGGGCGCTGAGGTAGAGGAAGCTGGCCAGCTGGGCGAAGGCGCCGAGGACGACGAAGGACACGGCCGGGTAGGCGTACCCCGGGTCGACGAACTGCACGAAGAAGGCGATGAAGAACAGGATCGCCTTCGGGTTGAAGAGGCTGATCACGAAGGCGCGGCGGTACGGGCGCTCGTGCGCCGGCGCGGCGACCGCCGCCTCCGGCCCCGCCGCCTGCTCCTTCCGCGACCGCCACATCGACCAGGCCGCCCGCAGCATCCCTATCGCCAGCCAGGTGAGATAGCCGGCGCCCGCGTACTTCACGATCCCGAACAGCACGGCGTTGGCCTTGAGCAGCGAGGCGACCCCGGCCGCGGACAGCGTCATCAGCACGGTGTCCCCGCACCACACGCCCGCCGCGGCGGTGTATCCGGCCCGGATCCCCTGGCGGGCGGCGACGGACAGGACGTACAGGGAGTTGGGGCCGGGCAGCAGGACGATCAGGACGAGTCCTGCCAGATAGGTGGGGAGGTGGATGACGCCGAACATGCGAAGAAGTCTCGCACGGACGTCCGACAACGCCCCCGCCGCGGGTCAGAAGGCGTCCGTCGGGACGTACCCGCCCCACACCTCCCGCAGCGCGTCGCACACCTCCCCCACCGTGGCCCGCGCCCGCAGCGCCTCCTTCATCGGGTGGAGGACGTTGTCGTCACCCTCCGCGGTCTTCTTCAGGGCGGCGAGGGCCGAGCGGACGGCCGGTCCGTCCCGGTCGGCGCGCAGCCGCGCGAGGCGTTCGGTCTGGCGGGCCTCGATGGCCGGGTCGACGCGGAGCGGCTCGTACGGTTCCTCCTCGTCGAGCCGGAAGCGGTTGACGCCGACCACCACCCGGTCGCCGGCGTCGGTCTCCTGGGCGATGCGGTAGGCGTTGCGTTCGATCTCGGCCTTCTGGAAGCCGTGCTCGATCGCCGCCACCGCGCCGCCCAGGTCCTCGACCCTCCGCATCAGGTCGACGGCCGCCGCCTCCACGTCGTCCGTCATCCGCTCCACGGCGTACGAACCCGCGAACGGGTCCACGGTCGCCGTCACGTCGGTCTCGTACGCCAAGACCTGCTGGGTGCGCAGCGCCAGCCGCGCGCTCCTGTCCGTAGGCAGCGCGATCGCCTCGTCGAAGGAGTTGGTGTGCAGGGACTGGGTGCCGCCGAGGACCGCGGCCAGCGCCTGCACGGCCACCCGGACCAGGTTCACCTCCGGCTGCTGGGCCGTCAGCTGGACCCCGGCGGTCTGGGTGTGGAAGCGGAGCATCAGCGACCTGGGGTCCCGCGCGCCGAACTCCTCGCGCATCACGCGTGCCCAGATCCGGCGCGCCGCACGGAACTTGGCGACCTCCTCCAGGAGCGTCGTACGGGCCACGAAGAAGAAGGACAGGCGCGGTGCGAAGTCGTCGACGTCCATGCCGGCCGCGACCGCCGTGCGCACGTACTCGACACCGTCGGCGAGCGTGAAGGCGATCTCCTGCACGGGGGACGCCCCGGCCTCGGCCATGTGGTAGCCGGAGATGGAGATGGTGTTCCACCTCGGGATCCCGGCCCTGCAGTACTTGAAGATGTCCGCGGTCAGCCGCAGGGAGGGCTTCGGCGGGAAGATGTACGTGCCGCGCGCGATGTACTCCTTGAGGACGTCGTTCTGGATCGTGCCGGTCAGCCGGTCCGCGCCGACGCCCTGTTCCTCCGCCACCAGTTGGTACAGCAGCAACAGCACGGCCGCCGGGGCGTTGATCGTCATCGAGGTGGAGACCTTGTCCAGCGGGATCCCGTCGAACAGCACCCGCATGTCGTCGACCGAGTCGATCGCCACCCCCACCTTGCCGACCTCGCCGTGCGCGAGGGGCGCGTCGGAGTCGTGGCCCATCTGGGTGGGCAGGTCGAAGGCGACGGAGAGGCCGGTGGTGCCGTGCGCGATGAGCTGCCGGTAGCGGGCGTTGGACTCCGCTGCCGTACCGAAGCCCGCGTACTGGCGCATGGTCCAGGGGCGGCCGGTGTACATCGTGGGGTAGACGCCCCGGGTGAAGGGGTACGACCCCGGTTCGCCGAGCTTCCCGGCCGGGTCCCACCCCGCCAGGTCCCCCGGGCCGTAGACCGGCTCGACGGGCAGTCCGGACTCCGACTCACGGACCATGGTGGGTGACCTCCACAGTGTGCCGTTGCACCGAACATGCCGGTACGTCTGTCGGTTCCCACGATGCCCCCTTGTTCGGCGGCGGTCACGCGGGGAAGCATCCTCGGCATGAAGGTCTCGGGGTACTCAGGGATCCTGGCCGCCGTACTGGCCGTGCTGTGCGGGTGCACGGTGCAGCCGCCGGACGGCGGGGACGCCAAGGGGCACTCGCCCGTCCACATCGACCTGCCGCACAGCCGGACGCCCGCCGGCGCCGCTCCCACCACTCCCACCGCTTCCGCATCCTCCCCGTCCGCCGTCGAGACCGTCCCGCCGCACATCGTCTTCACCCGCGGCGACACCGGCTCCGGCGTCCGCGAGCTCCAGGCCCGGCTGCGCCAGGTCGCCTGGCTGTTCGACGGGCCGACGGGGACCTACGACGACCTCACGGCCCAGGCCGTCAAGGGCTTCCAGGGCAGACGCGGGCTGCCGCGGACGGGTGAGACCGACGCCGTGACCTGGCGGCGGCTGGTGCGGATGACGCACAGGCCGGGAAAGTGGGAGCTGTACCTGATGGGCGGTCAGCCGGCCGCCGCCCCCGATCCGCGGTGCCTGACCGGGCGGGTGCTGTGCATCAGCAAGACCAGCCGGACGCTGCGCTGGATGATCGACGGGCGCACGGTGTCGACGATGTCGGTGCGGTTCGGGGCGCAGTACACCCCCACCCGTGAGGGTGTGTTCCACGTCTACTGGAAGTCCCGCCACCACGTGTCGACGCTCTACCACTCCTCGATGCCGTACGCGATGTTCTTCAGCGGCGGCCAGGCGGTGCACTACTCCTACGACTTCGCGGCCCGGGGCTACGCGGGCGGCTCGCACGGGTGCGTCAACGTGCGGGACGAGGCGGCGATCGCGGATCTGTTCGCGCAGGTGCGCAGCGGCGACAAGGTCGTCGTCTACTGGTGAGCGGGTGACGTGCGAAGGACGTGCGGGGCGCGGGCGGGGCCGGGGGGAACTGTGCCCCCCCCGCCCGAGCACGATCCCCCGGGTGTGTCTTTTA
>NZ_JBHXMA010000002.1:0-194149 GCF_042721035.1 Streptomyces sp. NPDC058464 | reverse complement strand
CTGCCCGCGCCGGCCCTCCGGCCCCCACCCTCGGGCTTCTTGGGGCCGGGGGGTTCGGGGCTCGGGCGGGGGGGGGGGGGGGGGGCCGGGGGCCACGGGCCCCCCCCCGCGCCGATGCACGAGCCACGGGTACGGGGGGAACCCCGGCTCTGTGCGACGGCCGATGACCAGTCGGCTCACTCAGTACTGCGCCGGCGCCGCCGAAAACGTCACACCCCGCGGGAAAAAAGTTCAGCGAGTTTCAAAACCGCAGGTCACAGCGGTGCGTAAAGGTCAAAGCGCGCTGTAGGTGGGGCTGGGCGAGGTGACGGGCCGGTTCGGCAGCAGGGGCACGAAGGAGGTCGGGGCGGGGGTGGCCACGCCGTTCTGTCGGGGGTCGTTGCCCTTGCCGCCGCCCTCGCCACTGCCACTGCCACTACCGGTGCCTCTGCCGGGCCGGCCGTCGTCGCCCTGGCTGCTGTTGTCACCCTGGCCGCCCTGACCGCTGCCGTCGCCCTTGCCGTCGTCCTTGCCGTCGCCGGAGGCGTCGCCCTTGCCGTTCAGTCCGGTGCCGAGGACGGCCTTGCAGAACTTGTCGACCCGGCCGGCGCCGCCCGCCAGGCCCTCCAGGGCCCGCTTGCGGTCGGCGCCCAGGGTCTTGCCGTTCTGGATCGCGCGGCAGGACGTCAGCGCACCGCTCCAGCCGCCGACCTGGAAGCCGGGCGAGCCGGTGTCCCTGGTCCTCGGCTTGCCGGACGGGGTGGGCGAGGTCTGCCCGGAGCCATCGGACGTGGCGCCGGAGGAGGGTGTGCCGGTCTCGCCGCCGAGCAGGGACTCGGGCGAGGACGTGCCGCCCGGGCGTGCCGGGGTGCCGGCGGCCGAGACGGAGGCGGCCGGTCCGGGAGGGTTGTCGTCGAACGGCGTCGGCAGCACTCCGGTGCCGGCGGCCACCGCCACCCCGCCGAGCATGCCGGCGGTCAGCGCGGCGGCGAGGCCGAGCCGTGCGGGGCGGGCCCAGCCCGCGCCCCGGGCCGGCCGGGCACCGGCACCGGCACCGGCACCGATACGGAAGAGGCCCGCGTCGGCTTGCCGTCCGCCCTTCGCCGGCCGGGCGGTCGCGCCGCTCGCCATGGCGGCGGCGGTCCGTGCGTCCTCGGCGGATTCGCGCGCTTTGCGGAAGGCAGCCAGCGCGGCTTCCTCACCGGGAAGTTCGGCGGTGTCCGGCGTGGCTCGCGCGGAGAGCGCGCCGAGCGTCCTGGCGAGGCGTTCTGCCTGGTCAGTGGAGGAGGCGTCGACGGCTTCGAGCGACTCACCGCGCAGCAGACGTTCCGCCGTCACCCGGTTCAGCCACTTGTACTGCTCGTCGGCCATCACATGTCCTTCTGCGTCCGCGAACGCGTATGCGTCACACTCGCGGACGTCACCGCACGTTCATTCGGTTCTCGCTGGGGCGGCAGCGCGTCCAGGACGCCCGCCTTCTCCGGGTCGGCGCCGAGCATCTCGGCGAGTTTCCTCAGGCCGCGGTGGGCGGCCGTGCGGACGGCTCCGGCGCGTTTGCCGAGGGTCTCGGCGGCGGTCTTGGCGTCGAGGCCCATGACGACCCTGAGGACGACCGCCTCGGCCTGGTCCTGCGGCAGCCGGGCGATGAGGGAGAGGGTGGAGTCGGTGGTCAGCGCCTCGATGGCCTCTCCTGCGGTGTCGGAGTCGGCGGCCCGGCCGACCAGTTCCGTCTCGTCGCCGCCGATCGCGGGGCGGCGGCCGCGCATCCGTATGTGGTCGAGGGCGCGGTTGCGGGCGATCCGGGCGGCCCAGCCGCGGAACCGGTCGGCGTCACCGCTGAACCGGTCGAGGTCGCGGGCTATCTGGAGCCAGGCCTCGGAGGCGACGTCCTCGGCGTCCGGGTCACCGACCAGCGTTCGGACGTATCCGAGCAGGCGTGGCTGGACCGCGCGATAGACGATGCGGAACGCGGTCTCGTCCCCGTCCTGTGCCGCACGCACCGCGGCAGTCAGCTCCGCGTCGTCCCCCAGCACCCGATACCTACTCTGCGCCTAAACCGGCGCCGCTCTCGCGGACGTGGTTCTCGCCGTCGTGGTTCCTCAATTGATGGTTGCGGTATTCGGGACCGCGGATCGTTGCGGTGGTCATGCGTCGTCCGCGCCCCGGCGCGAACTGCACGTTACGACCTGAAACCGCTCGCCGTCCACGTCCGTACAAGGTGCAACTAACTCGTGACGCCCCGGGGTGTGACAGAAAACGCAGTCATGGCGCTGAACAGAGTACGGGCCGCCGCGCGGTCCGTGCCGCGCGACGGCCGGGGCCTCTCCTGTGGGGGGTGGCGGCCCCGGCCGTTGCCTCGGTCTACCGCCCTGACCTGCATCGATGCACAGACTTGAGGGTCAGCGCGACCAACCCGCCGACCGCCTCAGGCGATCCTTCCCGGCACGATGCGCCGAACCGCCCCGGACACCGGCTCACGGGCCTCTTCGACTCACGCTTGCCGCGCTCGGCCGCGATCCAGCCCGATGTGTGCTGCCTCACATCGACCGAGCCCCGTGCGGGGCGCCCGGCTCAGCCGGTCGTCGTCCGGGCGGGCCGCCAGTCGTCGCGACGGCGCGGGCACGAGCGGTGTGCGCCGGTGTCACGGGCGGTGCGGAAGGCGGCGACCGCCCTGCGCTCGCCCTCGGTGTCGACGTCGTCCACACGGAGGGCGGCGGCGAGCAGGGCCTCCAGCGGCGGGCCGGAGGGCCCGGACCCGGGTCCGGGCACCGGGTGGCGCCGACCGCGGCCGGTGTCGTGGCTGTGCCGTTCGCCCATGTCCCGGTCCCTCCCTCTGCGGCGGCCCGCCGTCGTGGCCGCCCCCTGACGTCCATGACGCCGCCGGCGTTCAGTCCGGCTCCCCCGGCGGTGTCCCGGGGTCCTCCCGCGTTCCGTCCCCGACACCCAGCCGCCGGGCCAGGGCCCTGAGCCCGCGGTGGGCGGCGGTGCGCACCGCGCCCGGGCGCTTGCCGAGAACCCGGGCGGCGGCCGGGCCGTCGAGGCCGACCACGACGCGCAGCAGCACGGCCTCGGCCTGCTCGCGCGGCAGCGAGCGGACCAGCTCCAGGGCGCGCTCGGTGGAGAGCGCCTCCAGCGCCTGGTCGTGGGTGCTGTGCGGGGCGGGCAGGTCCAGCAGGTCGTGCTCCGGTGCCGACGGCCGGGGCCGTACCCGCTGCCGGCGCAGATGGTCCAGGGCCCGGTGCCGGGCGACGGTCGCCGTCCAGCCGCGGAAACCGGCCCCGTCCCCCTGGAACCGCCCCAGGTCCCGGGCGATCTCCAGCCAGGCGTCCGCGGCCACGTCCTCGGCGTCGTGCCCGACGATCCCGCGGAGGTAGCCGAGCAGGCCGGGCTGGACCAGCCGGTAGGCGACCGCGAAGGCGGCCTCGTCGCCCTCCTGGGCGCGTGCCACGGCCGCACCGAGCTCGCCGTCGTACGCCTGTACGCGGCGGGTCTCCCCTCCCTCGCCCAACGCGATCCTCGTCCGTGCCGAGTGCGAATCGGGCTCTGCCGAAGCCGAACCCGTGCCGTTGCGTAACCGCTGCCTGCCGTTGCGTGCCGTGCGGCACCCGCGGCGGCGCGCGCGGGCTCCCACGAGCACCAGCGCCGCACGGGACGGAAATGTCACACAGGAAGTTCACAGCTGCCGGACGGGCGGGTTCCCGCCGCCCGGGCTCAGGTGGCCGAGTCCACCGGTTCCGGGGTCCGCTCCGGCGCGGCCTGCGGGGTGGGGGCCCGGTCCGCGTTCACGACCACGCCGGCGATCAGGGCGCCCAGCAGCAGCGCGGCCATCGCCCACCAGGTGGCCACGTTGAAGCCGTGCACCGCGGCCTTCGCCGCCAGCAGCGTCCGGTCCGGGATGCTCGCGGCGTGCGCGGTGGCGTACCGGGTGGTGACGCTCGCGGCGATGGTGTTGAGGAGTGCCGTACCGATCGAACCGCCCACCTGCTGGGCGGTGTTGAAGGTGGCCGAGGCCGCGCCCGAGTCCCGTGGGGCGACGTTGCCGGTGGCCAGGGAGACGGAGGTCATCATCGCCGTACCCATGCCGAGGCCGAGCATCAGCATGCCGGGCAGGATGTGCGAGGCGTACGCCGGCTCGACCCCGACCTGGGCTATCAGCGCCAGCGCCCCGGCGGCCAGCAGCAGCCCGGGCACCATCAGCACGCGGGGCGGGACCCGGTGCAGCAGCCGGGCGGCGACCTGGGTGGAGCCGGTGACCATGCCGACGGTGATGGGGAGATAGGCGACGCCGGTCTTCACGGGCGAGTAGCCGAGGACGCGTTGCATGTAGTACGTCAGGAACAGGAAGACGCCGAACATGCCGATGGTCACCAGCAGCACGGTGAGGAACGCGCCGACGCGCTGCCGGTCCCGTACGACGGTCATCGGGAGCAGCGGCACCGGGGCGCGGGTCTGCCAGAACCCGAAGAGGCCGAGCAGCGCGACCCCGCCGATCAGCAGCGTCAGGACCAGGCCGTCGGTCCAGCCGCGGGACTCCGCCTCGGAGAAGCCGTAGACCAGGGCGAGCATGCCGGCCGAGCCGAGCAGGGCGCCGGGGACGTCGAGGCGGGCGTCGGGATGGCGGCCCCCGCCGGGCAGCAGGACCCAGGCGCCGGCGAAGGCGGCCAGGGCGATCGGCACGTTGACGTACAGGCACCAGCGCCAGTCCAGGTACTGGGTGAGGAAGCCGCCCGCGAGCAGCCCCACCGCGGCGCCCGCGCCGATGATGGCGCCGAAGATGCCGAACGCCTTCCCGCGTTCCTTCGGGTCGGTGAACGTCGTCGCGAGCAGCGACAGCGCGGCCGGCGCGAGCAGCGCGGCGAACACGCCCTGCAGGGCCCGCGCCCCGAACAGCATCCCCTGGTTCACCGCGGCCCCGCCGAGCGCGGAGGCGGCCGCGAAGCCGACCAGGCCGGTCATGAACGCGATCCTGCGTCCGACGAGGTCGGCGATCCGGCCGCCGAGCAGCAGGAGTCCACCGAAGGCGAGGGTGTAGGAGGTGATCACCCATTGCCGGTTGCCGTCGGACATGTGCAGGGCGACCTGGGCGGAGGGGAGCGCGATGTTGACGATGGTCATGTCGAGCACGACCATCAGCTGGGCCAGTGCGATGACGACGAGGGCCCACCAGCGTCGGTTGTCGGCCATGGGCCAATCGTGCTCCCCCACCGACCACTTGGGAACGCCCGCGTCTCTTATTACGGTCTTTTTGCCGACGGCGACTTGGCGGGTCGGCGCCGCTACCCCAGGGCGTCCCGGCACAGCAGCCGCAGCGAGCCGTGGCCGCCGTAGCACCGCCGGGCCTCTTCGACCGGGTCCCACAGCCGGCCGTCGGGAGTGCGGATCCAGTGGTCGCCGCCGGACGCCCACCACTCGGCGCCGGCCTGACGGACGATCACCTCGCCGGCGTAGGCCCCGAGACCGCGCAGGGTCTCCCGCACGGCGTCGTACGGCGGGCCCTCCCGGCGTATCTCCTCGATCACCCGGTCGACCCGCCACAGGCTCTGCGCCGAGTAGTCGAGTCGGACCCGGGCGCCTTCGCGCATCATCGCCACGGCGTCCGCCGCCCACCGGGCCGGTCGGGCGGCGGCGTGCGGCCTGGTCTGCTGCGGCGCGGTCCCCTGGCGGGGTGTCACGTAGTGGGCTGTCACACAAGGAAGAGCGAGGTGGGCGGCGGTTTCGTCACCCGGATCCGGGAGTGTTCCCGCAACCGGCGCAGGACCCTCGCACCGCCCTCACGAATGGTTCACCCGCGCCCGCGGGCCCGCCGCGACACCACCGCGCGCAGCACCCGGCGGCCCTCGGTGGAGATGTCCAGCGCACGGCGCAGCCCGGCCGCGCCGTGCCCGGCGAGCAGTTCGAGGACCGTGACCTGGCGGCGGAGTTCGGCGGCGACCAGCGGCGACATGCCCTCGGTGCCGCCCTCCCGGCGGCTGTCCACCGAGGGCGCCCGGTCCTCGGCGGGGTCCAGGAGCCGGTGGATCTGCAGCGCGGCGACGGAACAGGCGTCGGCCCACAGGCGGATGCCGGCCGCCTCCTGCGACGCGGGCGCGGCGTCGAGCATCCGCCGGGCGAGCGCCTCGGCCTCGTCGGCCTGCCCTCCGGTCCCCCCGCCGATCTCCTCACCTGCGCCGAGCGAGCCGCGCGCCTTCTCCAGGCCCTCGCTCCAGCCGGAGCCGTCGGCGAGGCTCGTCCACAGCGGCCGCAGCACCAGGTCGTCCCCGCCCAGCAGGGGCACGCACCGATCCAAACAGGCCAACCCGCTGGCAGCCAGTCCGCGTTCATCGGCCTGAGCGATCAGCTCCACCAGGCTCATCCCACGCCTCCCAGAAACGGTACATACCAAGGCCCGACATGCACAGAGCCCGTGCTTTCCCTAACTGCGTGCGACGGTACGGCAGTGTCACACGGGCAGGACACCCAGGACCCGGAGGAGTCCGAAGAATGGGTTTTGAGCCAATGGTGCCTCCGGGTCGGGGTCGGCGGTCAGTACGGCGAGGAGCGCGTCGGCGCCGACGGTGTGCCCGGCCTCGGCGGCCCAGGCGACGGCGCGGTCGGCTGCGTCGCGGGGTTCGAGGAAGTAGTCGTCGAGGGACAGCCCCTGTTCGTCGACCGCCAGCAGGCGGGCCGCGGCCGCCCGGCCCAGGCAGGTGGTCCAGCCGCCGCTCTCCGGCGCCGCCGCCTCGACGACCACGCAGGCGCCGTCCATGACGTAGCCGAAGAGCGCCGGCGCACCGGTGCGCGCGGCGAGGGCGTTCATGCTGCCGACGTCGGCGTCGGGGCTGTCGTACTGCCAGACGCGCCAGCCGCCGGGGGCCGAGGTCCGCAGGACGCCCCCGTCGGGCGCCGGTTCGCCCCGGCCGACGACGAAATACCCCCAGTGGCCCATGTCCGTCCCCCTGTGTCCCCGACTCGTCCCGCGCCGAATACACCACAGGGGTACGGGAGTCCGCCAGACGCGTGCGGTCGTGCGGTCCTGCGTCAGAGCGCGGCGGGGGCGGTGCCCGCCATCGCCTTCTCGTGCTGCATCCGGGTCAGCCGCAGCACGACGAGGATCGCGAGGACCGCGGCGGCGATGTCCAGGGAGTCCGAGACCATCAGCCGCAGGGCGCCGTCGTGCACCTGGACGGCACCCTCGGCCTCGTCGCCGTAGTCGGTCGTCGCGACGCGGTCGGCGAACAGCGAGGCCAGCCACAGCGTCCACCAGGCGTTGACCAGCGCGTGCGAACGGGTCGTGCCCCAGGGGCTGCTGGCGTCCCAGATGTCGAGGGTGATCCGGCGCGGGTACCAGCAGTTCACGATCGGCACGAACCAGCCGCCGATCGCCCAGCCCGGCGACTTGCTCTGCCGGAGCGGGTCGAACACCTGGGCGTTGGCCCGCACCCGCTGGAACCAGCACAGGTACACGACCACGCAGGCGACCAGCGAGACGGCCTGGGCTCCGGCGGCGACACCCAGCACCTGGTCGGCGCGGTCGGCCCGGCGGAACGCGGCGGCGCCGGTCTCGCCGTCGGCCAGCGCGCCCGTGGCGTCGTACTGGAGGATGTCCGCCCAGACGGCGAACAGGTCGGCGGTTATCACCACCCCGAGCAGGACGACGGCGGCCCAGCCGAGTCCCACGGGCGAGCGCAGCCACAGGCCCGGCGTGCTGCCGAAGGCCGGGACCGGCTCCGTCGAGTCGCCGAGGCAGCGATGGCAGAGGGTGGCGCCGGGCGCGGCGGCGAAGTGGTGGCAGCGGGCGCAGATCAAGACGGGTCCCCCGGTACGCGGCAGTGCACGGAGCCCTCCCCAGGCCCGCGCGCGGAATGCGGAACATACGGCCCGTCAGCGCCGTACGTCCACCCTTATTGCCGCCCTCGCTGCCGCCCTCGTTGTCGCTGTGACCTCGTCCCCGCCGTGTCAGCCCAGTCTGTTCGCGAGGTTCTTGAAGTCCGTCCAGGACATCGTCGGGGTGGTGCCCGGGTCCCACAGTTTCTGGATCGTGGCCCGCAGCGGCATCCGGATGCCGGCCGCGACCTGGTCCTGGGTCTGGGAGCCCGCGAGGTCGCACCAGACGGCGAAGGAGCCGCCGAGGACCTGGGGTTCGTACCGCGCGGCCACGGCGGTGGTGCCGCGCAGCACGCGCGGGATCCACTGTTCGTAGATCCGCTGTCCGGTCGGATAGACGAAGGTGTTGGGCTCGCCGAGGACGTAGTACAGGTACTCGTCGTTGTAGTTGAGCACCTTGCGGCCCGCCCTCAGGTACTCCACGGGCTGCCGGGCGCCGTTCTCCTTGCCCGTCCAGTAGCCGACCTGGAGGTCCGGGGCGGGCTGCACGGACGTGCCCCGCAGGAAGCCGTCGTTCCAGGCCCGGATGGTCCGCTCGTGGGCGCGGACGGTGGCGGCGCGGGCGTTCAGCCAGCCGGTGGTGAGGTCGGCGACGGTGCCCGAGGCGCCGTACGCCTGCCGGGCGGCGGCCGCGAGCTGCGGGTAGGAGGCCTGCGGGTTGGCGACCGCCAGGGCCTGGTACTCGTCGCCGCCGAGGTTCCAGTAGGAGCCGGGGAACACGTCGGCGTACTCGTTGAGCAGGTCGTCGACGAGCTTCGCGGAGGCGTCCTTGGAGATGTCGACGGCGCCCCTGGTGGCCACGCCCTGCGCGTTGCGCAGCTGCAGCTCCGGGTGGGCGGCGAGGACGGCGCCGAGGTGGCCCGGCGAGTCGATCTCCGGCACGATCTGGATGTGCCGGCTCGCGGCGACCGCGACGATCTCCTTGACCTGCGCCTTGGTCAGGTGGTCCCTGGAGACGATCTCGGGGTGCGTGTCGGACTCGATCCGGAAGCCCTGGTCGTCGGAGAAGTGCAGCCCGAACTGGTTGAACTTCAGGTCGCCGAGTTCTCGTATCCGGGACTCTATCCAGTCGGCGGTGAACGGCTTGCGCGCGATGTCCAGCATGAACCCGCGCTGCGGCTTGGCCGGCTGGTCCCGTACGACCCCCTCCGGGGCCGTGCCGCCGCCGTGCACCTCCTGCTTCAGCGTCCGGGTGCCGTAGAAGACGCCCGCGTCACCGGGCCCGCTGATCCGCACCGACCCGCCGCGCACGGTCATGGTGTACGACTCCGGGTCCCCCGTGCCGCCGAGGTCCAGCCGCAGGTCACCCGGCCTGACGTCCTCGCCCGCACCTTTCTGCCCGGCGTACGACAGCCCCAGCTCGCCCGCGGTCAGCCGCCCCTCGTCGGCCAGCGCCGCGTTGCTCACCACGACCCGGCCGCCCTGCTGCGGGCGCCAGCCGGGGCCGCGCGCGGCGGTGTGGGAGCGGACGGCGGGGATGGTGCGGGGGGCCTGGGAGAGCGGGTAGCTGCGGGTGGGCGTGGGAGTGGGGGTCGCGGCCCCGGAGCTCGCCGCGGAGGAGACCGCCGCTGCGCTGCCGGAGGGCTGCCGGGCCGCTCCGGCGCCGCTGCCGCCGTCGTCGCCGCCCGAGGAGGCCCATACGCCGATGCCGGTACCGAGCGCGACGGTCCCCGCGAAGGCCGCGGCGACCACCACCGCCCGCCTTCGCACGCCCCGTCGTGCCGACGGCCTCCGCCTGTGCTGGCTCACGGCTACAACTTACGACGCATCAGCCGCGCAGCCGTCACCGACCCAATCCGAAACTCTCCCGTTCGGGTGAAATTCAGGCAACCGACGGACACCCCGTGAACGTCCTCGATAACGTCAACGACACTTCTCTCACTACACCCCCTGCCACATCGCCCGTGACGCGAGGACCCACGCTGCCCGCCCACCGCCTGCCCCACCTCCCCACCCCGCTGGACGCCTTCAACGCCGCCCCCGACGACGAGGCCGGCGCGCTGCTCCTGCACTGCCTGCACAGCCTGCGCTGGTCCCGCCGCATCGCCGACCACCGCCCCTACCCCGACGCGGAGTCCCTCCTGGCAGCAGCGGACGAGGCGACGTACGACCTGTCACCGGGGGACCTCGCCGAGGCGCTGGCGGGCGAGACTCTGCCGGACCTCCCGGCGGGCACCTACTCGGCGGCCACCACGGCCCTGACCGCAGCCCACGCGGCCTACGAGGCGAAATTCGGGCACGTGTTCGTGATCTACCTGGGCAGCACCCCGCCCGAGGAGCGCCTGGACCGCGTCCTGGAAGGCATTTACTCACGTTTGGAGAACGATCCGGAGGACGAGCGGGTCATGTCCGTGGAGCAGCTCCGGCGCCTTGCACAGGGGCGTCTGACCGAGAAACTCAGGGGCGCGGGGCAGCATCCATCAGCGGCTCCGCCGCGGGGCGCGACCAGCCACGCACGGCCCGCACCCGGCAAATAACCGAACAACCCACCCCGGATGCCGCCCGGCTAACCCATCCGCGTGCCACTTTGATCACACCGGTAGGCCCGGCGTAAGCCCAGCGCTGACGCCTCGCTACGATGCTGGGGGCCGGTGGACCGTACCCGGCCGGGCCCGACCGACACCCACAAGCCGGCGCGGCCCCGATACCCCGCTCCCGGAGGGACTTCCGTGCCGGCTGGAACGCTGTACCGCGGCCGGGAAGGAATGTGGTCCTGGGTGGCTCACCGAGTCACCGGCGTCCTCATTTTCTTCTTCCTGTTCGTTCACGTGCTGGACACCGCTCTCGTCCGCGTCTCCCCCGAGGACTACGACAAGGTCGTAGCCACGTACAAGACGCCGATCGTCGCACTGCTGGAGTACGGCCTCGTGGCCGCCATCCTCTTCCACGCCCTCAACGGCCTGCGCGTCATCGCCGTCGACTTCTGGTCGAAGGGGCCGCGCTACCAGAAGCAGATGCTCTGGACGGTCGTCGGTGTCTGGGTCGTCCTGATGGCCGGGGCCATTTACCCCGTTCTCGGCCACGCCGCTCGTGTCCTGTTCGGGAGCTGACGCAGATGTCGACCACTGAAACCACCGCATCGGGCGTCGGCCCCGTCGAGGGCGCCCCCCTCTTCAACGTCGACAACCCGGCCCCCCTCATCGAGGCCCCGCGCAAGCGCACCAAGAAGACCCCGCGGTCCACCCGCGGCAACTTCGAGATGGCCGCCTGGCTGTTCATGCGCCTGTCCGGCGTCGTGCTGGTCGTCCTGGTCCTCGGCCACCTGCTGATCCAGCTGGTGCTCGACGGCGGCGTGTCGAAGATCGGCTTCGCGTTCGTGGCCGGCCGCTGGGCGAGCCCCTTCTGGCAGGTCTGGGACCTGCTGATGCTCTGGCTCGCGATGCTGCACGGCGCGAACGGCCTGCGCACGATCATCAACGACTACGCGGAGCGCGCGAACACCCGGCTGTGGCTGAAGGGCCTGCTCTACACGGCCACGGTGTTCACCATCCTGCTGGGCTCGCTGGTGATCTTCACCTTCGACCCGAACATCCGCTAGGCACGGGGCTGAGGTACTAACGACATGAAGATCCACAAGTACGACACCGTCATCGTCGGCGCCGGCGGCGCGGGCATGCGCGCGGCCATCGAGTCGACGAAGCGCAGCCGCACCGCCGTGCTGACCAAGCTCTACCCCACCCGCTCCCACACGGGCGCCGCGCAGGGCGGCATGGCCGCCGCGCTCGCCAACGTGGAGGAGGACAACTGGGAGTGGCACACCTTCGACACGGTCAAGGGCGGTGACTACCTGGTCGACCAGGACGCCGCCGAGATCCTGGCGAAGGAGGCCATCGACGCCGTCCTCGACCTGGAGAAGATGGGCCTGCCGTTCAACCGGACGCCCAACGGGACGATCGACCAGCGCCGGTTCGGCGGTCACTCCCGCAATCACGGCGAGGCCCCGGTCCGCCGGTCCTGCTACGCGGCCGACCGCACCGGCCACATGATCCTCCAGACGCTGTACCAGAACTGCGTCAAGGAGGGCGTGGAGTTCTTCAACGAGTTCTACGTCCTGGACCAGCTGATCACCGATGAGGACGGCGTCAAGAAGTCGTCCGGTGTGGTCGCCTACGAGCTGGCCACCGGTGAGATCCACATCTTCCAGGCGAAGGCCGTCATCTACGCCTCCGGCGGCACCGGCAAGTTCTTCAAGGTGACGTCGAACGCGCACACGCTGACGGGCGACGGCCAGGCGGCCGTCTACCGCCGCGGCCTGCCGCTGGAGGACATGGAGTTCTTCCAGTTCCACCCGACCGGCATCTGGCGGATGGGCATCCTGCTGACGGAGGGCGCCCGCGGTGAGGGCGGCATCCTCCGCAACAAGGACGGCGAGCGCTTCATGGAGAAGTACGCGCCGGTCATGAAGGACCTCGCGTCCCGTGACGTCGTCTCCCGCTCCATCTACACGGAGATCCGTGAGGGCCGCGGCTGCGGTCCCGAGGGCGACCACGTCTACCTCGACCTCACGCACCTGCCGCCGGAGCAGCTGGACGCGAAGCTCCCGGACATCACCGAGTTCGCGCGCACCTACCTCGGCATCGAGCCGTACACGGACCCGATCCCTATCCAGCCCACCGCGCACTACGCGATGGGCGGCATCCCGACCAACGTCGAGGGTGAGGTCCTGTCGGACAACACCACCGTCGTCCCGGGCCTGTACGCGGCCGGCGAGGTCGCCTGCGTCTCGGTGCACGGCGCCAACCGCCTCGGCACCAACTCGCTCCTCGACATCAACGTGTTCGGCCGCCGGGCGGGCATCGCGGCCGCCGAGTACGCGCACACCGTCGACTACGTCGAACTCCCGGAGAACCCGGCCGAGTTCGTCGTCTCCCAGATCGAGCAGCTGCGCACCTCGACGGGCAACGAGCGGGTCGCCACGCTCCGCAAGGAGCTGCAGGAGACCATGGACGCCAACGTCATGGTGTTCCGCACCGAGCAGACGATCAAGACGGCGGTCGAGAAGATCGCGGAGCTGCGCGAGCGCTACAAGAACGTCTCGATCCAGGACAAGGGCAGGCGCTTCAACACGGACCTGCTGGAAGCGATCGAGCTCGGCAACCTCCTGGACCTCGCCGAGGTCATGGCGGTCTCCGCCCTGGCCCGCAAGGAGTCCCGCGGCGGTCACTACCGCGAGGACTACCCCAACCGCGACGACGTCAACTTCATGCGCCACACCATGGCGTACCGCGAGGTGGGCGACGACGGCGCCGAGTCCATCCGTCTCGATTACAAGCCGGTCGTCCAGACCCGCTACCAGCCGATGGAGCGTAAGTACTGATGGCAACCCCCGTTCTGGACAAGGTGGAGGCGGAGGCCGCGGCCTCGGACCACCTCATCACGGTCACCTTCCGGGTCCGCCGGTTCAACCCGGAGGTCTCCGCGGACGCCGTCTGGGAAGACTTCCAGTTGGAGATCGACCCGAAGGAGCGCGTCCTCGACGGCCTCCACAAGATCAAGTGGGACGTCGACGGCACGCTGACCTTCCGCCGCTCCTGCGCCCACGGCATCTGCGGTTCGGACGCGATGCGGATCAACGGCAAGAACCGTCTTGCCTGCAAGACCCTCATCAAGGACATCAATCCCGAGAAGCCGATCACGGTCGAGCCCATCAAGGGCCTCACGGTCCTGAAGGACCTGGTCGTGGACATGGACCCGTTCTTCCAGGCGTACCGCGACGTCATGCCCTTCCTCATCACGAAGGACACGAACGAGCCCACGCGTGAGCGGCTCCAGTCCGCCGAGGACCGCGAGCGCTTCGACGACACGACGAAGTGCATCCTCTGCGCCGCGTGCACGTCGTCCTGCCCGGTCTTCTGGAACGACGGCCAGTACTTCGGCCCGGCCGCCATCGTCAACGCGCACCGCTTCATCTTCGACTCGCGTGACGAGGCCGGCGAGCAGCGCCTGGAGATCCTGAACGACCGCGACGGCGTCTGGCGCTGCCGCACGACCTTCAACTGCACGGACGCCTGCCCGCGCGGCATCGAGGTCACCAAGGCGATCCAGGAGGTGAAGCGAGCGCTGATCACGCGCCGCTTCTGAGCTCCCTCCCTTGAGCCGTCGGCCCCGTTCCCTTCCGGGAGCGGGGCCTTCGCCGTTCCCGGCCTCAGTTCGCGGCCGGTCTGCGCCACTCGCGGGCGCCTGCCGCGCGCATCAGTGACAGGGCCGTGTCCGGGTCGCCGGAGACCAGGGGGTGCACGAGTTCGACGTAACGGACCTGGCCGGCCAGGGACCTGCGGAGCTGGCGGAGGGTGCGGGCGCCGAAGGAGACCCCGCCGGGGCGGTCCACGACGCCCGCCGTGACGGCCAGCCCCTCGATGCCGACCTTGCACTCGGTCAGCGGGGTCGTGCGGCAGACGTGGATCTCGACGTCGCCCTGCCACAGGCCGAGGACCGCCTTGTAGGTCACTCCCGATCCGGCGTAGGTCGCGACCGCGAGATGCCGGTCGTCCTCCGCGCCGCCCGGCCCGTCCAGACCCAGCCGCTGCGCGACCTCGGCGAAAGCCGCCCGCGCCTCGCCCTGGAAGGCCTCTGCTCCCGGAGCCATCCCCGCCCCCTCGCTCACCCGGCACCGACGAGCGCTCAGCGTACCTACGCGGCGGCCCCCTTCTCGGCCCATTGAGTGACCCGACGGTCAGCCCGCCCGGCAACCGTCATCTCCACTCCTAATCTGATCACATGTCAGATGACGAGTCGTATGAACTGCTCGGGTTCGACAACGTCGTGATGCCTGTCGGGAGGCTCGCGGATGCCGTCGCCTTCTACGAGCGGGCCGGGTTCACGGTCGGGTTCCGGTTCGACGAGGGCGGGATCGCCCTGCTGAAGGTCGGGGGCGAGACGCCCGGGATCCTGTTGCGCGCCGAGGAGGGGCTGGGGCACCGGCCTGCGGTGTGGGCGTCGCCGCGCGTGTGGCTGGAGGTGCCGGACGCACGCGCCGCGGCCGAGCGTTTCAAGGAGGCCGGGATCGCCGTCCTCGACGAGCCGTTCTCGGTGGCCACCGGCTGGACCGTCGAGGTCGCCGACCCCTGGGGGAACATCCTCGGCTTCACGGACTACGGCAAGCGGCCGGAGCTCGCACGGCGAGGGTGAAGGGGGTCACTCCGCGATTGAGTTGAACATGTTCAAAAGCGGGTCTAGAGTCATCCCCGTCAGCTTTTTGAACGCGTTCAAGAAGGGGTGGGGCATGGACCGCACGGTCATCGCCTACGTCATCTACCTGCTCGTCAGCATCGGTCTGACCATCTGGGTGGCCCGCACGCTCAGCCACAACGGACGGATCTTCCTCTCCGACGTCCTGCACGGGAACGAGCAGCTCGCCGACGCCGTCAACCACCTGCTGGTCGTCGGCTTCTACCTCGTCAACCTCGGCTTCGTCGCGCTCTACCTGCACACCAGCGACACGGTCGAGGACACCCGGGGCATCTTCGAGGCGCTGTCCGCCAAGCTCGGGGTGGTGCTGCTGGTGCTCGGCGTGATGCACCTCGGCAACGTCTACGTGCTCAACCGGATCAGGCGGCGCGGAATCATGGAGAAGGAGCAGTTCCCGCCGGTTCCGCCGCAGGGCTGGACCGCACCGGCGGCCGGGGCGTGACCGCCGTGACCGCGACCGACGACCGGGGCGCCGTGCGCGTCCCGGTCCGCGGGCTCACCGTCCTCTACGACGCGGAGTGCACCCTCTGCACCCACCTGCGCGACTGGCTGGGGCGCCAGCCGCAGCTGGTGCCGCTCACCCTCGTGCCCGCCGGGTCGGACGAGGCCCGCGCCCGGTTCCCCGGCCTCGACCACTCGGCCACCCTCGACGAGGTCACCGTCGTCGGCGACGGCGGGCAGGTGTACCGGGACACCGCCGCGTGGATCGTGGTGCTGTGGGCGCTGCGGGAGCAGCGGCCGCTGGCCCACCGGCTGAGCACGCCGGCCGGGGCCCGGCTGGCGCGGGGCGCGGTGCTCGCCGCCTCCTGGTGGCGGGGCGGGCAGGGAACCGGGCAACCGTTCCGGCGGGAGGACGGGTGGCTCTACGAACCCGGCGTCGGGTGGCTCTACGACCCTCCGGGCTGTGACAACGGCGTCTGCGCCACTCGTTAGGCTCTGTCCGTGTCCGCGAAGAACGACGGTCCTGTCGAGGCCGCTGCCCAGAGCAAGTCCGAGCAGACCCGCGCGCTGATCCTGGAGACGGCGATGCGGCTGTTCCGGGAGCGGGGCTACGAGAAGACCACGATGCGGGCGATCGCCACGGAGGCCGGGGTCTCCGTCGGCAACGCGTACTACTACTTCGCCGGCAAGGAGCACCTGATCCAGGGCTTCTACGACCAGCTCGCCGCCGAGCACCGGGTGGCGGTCCGCGAGGTCCTGGACAAGGAGACCGACCTGGAGGCGAGGCTCGCGGGCGTGCTGAAGGTGTGGCTGGACATCGCCCGGCCGTACCACGAGTTCGCGGTCCACTTCTTCAAGAACGCCGCCGACCCCGACAGCCCGCTCAGCCCCTTCTCCCCGGAGAGCGAGCACGCGCGCGACGAGGCGATCAGCGTGCACCGCGAGGTGCTGGCCGGGGCGAAGACCAAGGTCGCCCCCGAACTGCGGGACGTACTGCCCGAGTTGATGTGGCTCTCGCAGATGGGGCTGGTGCTGTACTGGATCTTCGACCGGACCGAGGGGCGGGAACGGAGCTACCGGCTGGCCGAGCGGGGGGCCCGGCTGACCGCGCGAGGGGTGTCCCTCGCGCGGTTCCGGGTACTGCGGCCGCTGGTCCTGGAGGTCCACGAGCTGTTCACGGACTTCCTGCCGGGGATGACCCGGGTACTGCCGGATCCGGGCGGCAGGACCAGGGGCCCGGCTAGTTGACCGCGTCCACCTCGTCCCCGGTCAGCTCCACGTCGTACACCAGCGGCCCCTCCACCACCGTCACGTGCCGGGCCTTCGAGCCGTACGACGACGACGTGACCGCCAGCAGGTACGCGCCCGGCGCCGGGACCGACACGATGTAGGAGCCGTCCGCCAGGGACGTGACGTGGTCCAGTTGGCGGCCTCCCTTGGACATCAGGGTGACCGAGGCCTCCTCCACCGGGTCGCCGTCCACCGTGCGGACGAAGCCGTGGATCGCCGTGGCGGGGCCGGCCGGCTCCGCGGGTTCGGGGGCCGCCGTCTCCTGGGGTTCCACCGCGAGGTGCGGGAGCCGCTTGTCCAGCCAGCCCGGCAGCCACCAGTTGGAGTCGCCCAGCAGGTGCATCGCCGCCGGGACCAGGGCCGTACGGAGGATGAAGGCGTCCAGGGCGACCGCCGCCGCGAGGCCCACGCCCGCCGTCGCCGCACCCGAGTCGCCGCTGAGGACGAAGGCCAGGAACACGCAGACCATGATCAGGGCCGCGCTGTTGATGACGCGGCTGGTCTCCGCGAGGCCGACCCGGACCGCCCGCGCGTTGTCCTTCGTGTGCACCCACTCCTCGTGCATCCGGCTCACCAGGAACACCTGGTAGTCCATGGAGAGGCCGAAGAGCAGGGAGAGCATGATGACCGGGAGGAACGCGTTGATCGGGCCCTCCTTGCCGAGGCCCAGCAGGTCCAGGCCCCAGCCCCACTGGAAGACCGCCACCAGGACACCGAAGGAGGCCGCCGCCGCGATCAGGTTCATCAGGGCGGCCGTCAGCGGGACGACCAGGGAGCGGAAGGCGATCAGGAGCAGCAGGAAGCCCAGGGCGATGATCGTCCCGATGAAGAGGGGCAGCCGGTCGCCGGTGACGGAGGCGAAGTCCTTGGACACCGCCGTCACACCGCCCACGTGCGCCTCCGCGCCCGCCTGCGGGATCACCTTGTCGCGCAGGGTGTCGATCAGGTCGTCCGTCTCCTTGGACTGCGGGGAGGTGGTCGGGACGACCTGGATGACCGTGACGCCCTGGGACGGGGGCAGCTCGGCCACCTGGGCGACGCCCGGCGTGGACTTCAGGCCCTGGACCAGCTTCGCCGTGTCGCCGCCGACGCTGACCACCTGGAGGGGGCCGTTGAAGCCGGGGCCGAAGCCCTCGGCGAGCAGGTCGTAGGCCTTCCTGGTGGTCGTGGACGCGTCGTCGTTGCCCTGGTCGGTGGCGCCGAGGCGGAGCGAGAGGACCGGGATGGCCAGGACGGCCATGACGACCACCGCGAGCGCCGCGATGCGGCGCGGACGCTTCTCCACGCTCGCGGACCAGCGGGCCGCGAGACCGCTCGCCTTCTCCGGCTCCGGTCCCTCGGCGGCCAGCCGGCGGCGCTGGCGACGGCTGAGGACGCGTGGGCCGAGGAAGCCGAGCAGGGCCGGGAGGAGGGTGGTGGCCGCGAGGACGCTGAGCACCACCGTCAGGGACGTGCCGATGACCACGCCGTCCAGGAAGTGCAGCCTCGTGACCAGCATGCCGGCCAGCGCGATGCAGACCGTGCCGCCCGCGAACAGCACTGCCCGGCCCGAGGTGTTGAGAGCGGTGACCGCCGACTCCTCGGGGTCCATGCCGCGCAGGATGCCGCGCCGGTGCCGGGTGACGATGAACAGGGCGTAGTCGATGCCGACGCCGAGGCCGATCAGGGAGGCCAGCAGCGGGGCGATGTCGGGGATGTCGACGGCGTGGCTGAGCAGCTGGGTGGAGAACAGGCCCATGCCGACGCCGAAGACGGCGATCGCGATGGGCAGGGTCATCGCGAAGAACGAACCGAAGGCGAGGAACAGCACGACGGCCGCCGCGATGATGCCGACCATCTCGGAGAGACCCTGCGGCGGCTCCTGGACGCGCTGGATGGCCTGGCCGCCCAGCTCCACCTGGAGACCGTCCCGTTCCGCGGCCTGCGCGGTGTCGAGGACCTTCTGCACCTGCTCCTTGGGTATCTCGTTCGCCCGCTTGGTGAAGGTCAGCTGGGCGTACGCGATCGTGCCGTCCTTGCTGATCTGCGCCGACCCCCGGGCGCCGGCGTAGGGGCTGGTGACCGCGCCCACGCCGGGCAGCTTCGCGATCCTGTCCAGGGTCGGCTGGACCCGGTCCTGGACCGCCTTGTCCGTCACCGAGCCGCTGTCGACCTTCCACACCACGGTGTCCGTGTCACCGGAGGTGTTCGGGAAGGCCTTCTCCATCAGGTCGTACGCGCTCTTGGAGTCCGTGTCGGGGAGGGAGAACACGTTCGCGTAGTTCGTGCCCGCCGCCGAGGCCGAGAAGCCCACGCCGACGAGTGCCCCCACCCACAGCAACAGGACCACCAGCCGGTGCCGATAGCACCACCGTGCCAATGCCGTCACGCTCAACAGCTCCTTTTCGTAGATCACTTCGGTCGGTTGGTCCCCCAGGTCCTGGGCACCAGGATCGGCAGCGGGCCGGGCGCCGGGACACCGGGCGCGCATGACTCTCAAGGAACTCCAAAGCTGCGCGCCCCCGGCTGTCGGTGGCGGCGCCGATACTGGGGGCATGACGGCTCCAGGCAGCACCGTGCTGATCGTGGAGGACGAGCCGAGCATCGCGGACGTCCTCGCCATCGCCCTGCGCTACCACCGGTTCGAGGTGATGACGGCCGGCACGGTCCGGGACGCCCTCGCACTGGCCGAGCGCACCCGGCCGGACGCGGCCCTGCTCGACGTGATGCTGCCGGACGGCGACGGCCGCGCCCTGGGCCGTGAGCTGCGCGCCCGGCGGCCGGACCTGGCGCTGGTGTTCCTCACCGCGCGGGACGCCCCGGCGGAGATAGTCGGGGCGCTCGGCTACGGCGACGACTACATCACCAAGCCGTTCAACATCGACGAGGTCGTCGCCCGGATCGGCGCCGTACTGCGCCGCACCCGCCCGGCGGACGTCATCCAGCAGCGCCCGCCGCTGCGCTACGGCGACCTGGAGCTGGACGAGACGACGTACTCGGTGCACCGTGCCGGCCACACGGTCGAGCTGACCCCGACCGAGTACGCGCTGCTGCGCTTCCTGGTGCGCAACGGCGGCCGGATCGTGCCGAAGGAGCAGTTGCTCAAGCACGTCTGGCAGTACGAGCACATACCGTCCGAGTCGACCGTCGTGGAGACCTACATCAGCTATCTCCGGCGCAAGCTCGACGCCCTGGGAGCGCCGGTGATCACCACCCGGCGGGGTGTCGGGTACGGCCTGACATGAGCCTCGGCAAGCGCCGGCACCGGCACGGAATGCACTCGCTGCGCGGCAAGCTCACCCTGGCCAACGTCGGGCTGCTCGCCGTCGGCATCGTGGTGGCGGCCGTCGCCAGCATCATGGGCATGCGGCTGTACCTGCTCGACCAGGTGGACTCCGAGTTGCTCAAGACACGGACGTCACTGGGGAGTTCGGGACTCACGCTGCGGCAGGTCGACTCGCTGAGCGCGCTCGGTGTGATCCGCGACCGGATCGTCCCCACCGAGTCCGACCCGACACCGGACTCGATCTTCGCGGTCATCGACACCGAGGGCGACGCGATCTCCCTCTTCGACATGAAGCCGACCGAGGCCCAGCGCTCCCTCGCCGCCGCCGTGTCCGACCCGCGCGCCCTCGCCGCCGCGCCCGACCCGCACGACATCGAGGTGCACGGCGCGTCCTACCGGGTGACGGCGACCCGGCTCGCCGACGGCCCCTACGTCCTGCTGGCCCAATCGACCGAGCTGCTGCACAAGGGCATAGTCAAGGCGCTCAAGCTCGACTTCGCGGTCGGCTCGCTGCTGCTGGCGCTGCTGTGCTGTCTGACCATGTACAGCGTGCGGCAACGGCTGCTGCCGCTGGAGGACATGGTGGAGACGTCGTCGGCGATCGCGGAGGGCGACCTGACCCGGCGGGTGCCCTCCAGCCAGCATCCGACGGAGGAGGTCGAACAGCTGCGGCTCGCCCTCAACGCCATGCTGCACCAGGTGGAGGCGGCCTACCGGACCCGCGAGCGCAGCGCGGCCCAGCTGCGCCGGTTCGTCGGCGACGCCTCGCACGAGCTGCGCACGCCGCTCGCCGCCATCCGCGGCTATCTCCAGCTGTACGAGAAGGGGATGCTGAGCGAGCCCGGGGAGCGGCGGCGGGCCTGGGACCGGATGCACGGGGAGGTGGACCGGATGGGCCGCCTGGTGGACGAGCTGCTGCTGCTCGCGCGGCTCGACCAGCGGCCGGAGATCCGGTTCCGGAACGTCGACGTGAGCCGGCTGGTGCGGGACGCGGCGGAGGACCTGCGGGCGCAGCAGCCGGGGCGGCCGGTGGCGGTGGAGGCCGACGGGGCCGTGCTGGTGCGGGCGGACGAGTCGGGGCTGCGGCAGGTGCTGGGGAACCTGATGGCCAACGTGCGTGTCCATACGCCCGGTGACGCCGCCGTGCGGTTGGGGGTGGAGCGGGCGGACGGAGTGGTGCGGGTGTGTGTGGCCGACGAGGGGCCGGGGCTGAAGGAGGAGGACGCGGGGCGGATCTTCGACCGGTTCTTCCGGGTGGGGAGTGCGGAGGGGAGCGGGCTGGGGATGGCGATCGTGCAGGGGGTGGTGGAGGCGCACGGGGGTGAGGTGTGTGTGCGGACCTCTCCTGGGGAGGGGCTGGCGGTGACGGTGACGTTGCGTTGCGGCTGAGTTTCGGGTGCGGGTGCGTTGTGGCCGGTCGCGCAGTTCCCCGCGCCCCTGAAGGGGCGCGCAGACAGCTACGGGTCGACCGAGATCAACGCCCAGACGGTCTTGCCGTGGCTACCTCTGCTCCACACACCCCACGCCGCCGCGATCGTCTCCACCAGGCGCAGGCCCCGGCCCGTCTCGTCGTCCTCTCTCACGAGGCGCAGGCGGGGTTCCGCCCGGCCCTCGTCCGAGACCTCTATCAGGCAGGAGCCGTCCGCTAGGGCCGTCACCGCGACCTCGAACTCCCGCTCGCGCAAGGGGCCGTGGCGGACGACGTTGGTGGCCAGTTCGGAGACGAGGAGCAGCGCGTCGTCGACCGCCCGGGTGTCCGGACCGTGGCCCCAGGCGGCCAGATGGTCCCGGACCCGGTGCCGGGCCAGGCCGACGGACGCCGGGTGCCGGGGGAGCCGGAAGGCGTTGCGTCTCAGCACGCCCGTCAGATCCAGTTCAGACTCCACAGGCGGAAGATGCCCGTGCTGTCCGTGAGGTACTGGGCCCCGCCCACGTCCTCGCTGCTGAGGACGTAGTCCGTGCGCTGCCACAGCGGGATCAGCGGGACGTCGTCCGCCACGTCCGTCTGGACGTTGCGGAAGTCCTGGTCGGCCTGGCTGCGGTCGGCGTAGCGCTGGCTGTCCTGGAGGAGGTGGTCGACGGCCTTGTTGCTGTAGCCGGTGCTCATCACGGAGTCGCTGCCGACGAGGGAGGCGCCGAAGGTGTCCGGGTCGGGGTAGTCGGCGACCCAGCCGACCGCCCAGGCGTCCATCTTCCCCTGGGCCCAGGACTTCTGGAAGTCGGTCCACTCGTACCCCTTGACGTCGACCTTGAACAGGCCGCCCGCCTCCAGCTGCTTCTTCAGCGCGGCGGCCTCCTCGGCTCCCGCGCCGTGGCCGATGCCGTAGCCGAAGGTGAACTTGACGGGGGTGCTGACGCCGGCCTCCTCCAGGAGCGCCTTCGCCTTGGCGACGCTCTGGGTCGGGTAGGTGTCGAAGAAGGACGTGGTGTGGCCGGTGAGGCCGGTCGGGATCAGCGAGTACAGCGGCTGCACCGTGCCGTCGTACACGGTCGAGGCCAGTTCCTCGCGGTTGATCAGCCAGGCGATGGCCCGGCGGACCAGTACGTCGTGCAGATCCGAGCTCTTGCGGGTGTTCAGGTACAGGTTGCGGGTCTCGGAGCTGTCCGACTCCAGGACGCGCTGGTCGGGGTCGCTCGGCGAGAGCTTGGAGACCATGCTGGGCGGCAGCGTGCGGGTCGCCACGTCGATCTTCTTGGCCTTGTACGCGTCGGCGAGCTTGGCCGAGTCGGCGTAGTAGTCCAGCTCGACGGGGCGGCCGGTGCCGCTCAGCTCGCCCTTGTAGTGGCTGTTGGGCCGCAGGGTCGCCTGCTTGTCCTTCGTGTACGACGTCAGGGTGTACGGGCCGGTGCCGTCCACCGAGTCGTCGGTGCGCAGCTTGTCCGCCGGGTACTTGTCCTTGTCGACGATCGCGCCGGCGCCGGTGGCCAGCTTGAACGGGAACGTCGCGTCCGGGGACGACAGGTGGAAGGTGACGGTCTTGCCGGAGGCGGTCACCGAACCGAGCGTCGAGAGCAGGGAGGCCGGGCCGACATCGGAGTTGATCTTCTTGACCCGGTCGAAGGAGTACTTCACGTCCTCGGCGGTCATCGCCCGGCCGCTCGGGAAGGTGATCCCGTCGCGTACCACGCAGCGGTAGGTCTGGAGGCCGGAGTCCGTGAAGTCACAGCTCTGGGCGGCGTCCGGGACCGGCTGGACACCGCTGGGCTCGAAGGTCAGCAGTGTCTGGAAGACGTTGTTGAACAGCGCCCAGGAACCGGCGTCGTACGCGCCGGCCGGGTCGAGCGAGGTGACGGCGTCGGTCGTGCCGACGGTGATCGTCTTGTTCTTGTTCTCCTGCGACGGCAACAGCTGCCAGCCGCCGATTCCCACGACCACCAGGACGACAAGTGTCACGAGAATCCGCATGCGAACAGATCGCATGGTCGGTGCCCTCCCCAGGACCAGCACGGGTCCGCTCCAGGCCCTACCCAGGCCCTCCGCAAATGCCACTCCCCTAAGTGACGCGGCTCACCTAATCACAGGTGTTTCATGTGGGGGAAGAGTGATCTGACTAGATGAGGAAGAACTTACCGAGGGCTTGTTTCCGCCGGATTTCACAGCTCTTCCACAGTGAGTGCGGGGCTGTTTCGGTCAGGCCTGTATCGACGCCAGTTCGATGACCGTGATGTCCGACGGGGCGCCGACCCGGGTGGGCGGCCCCCAGGCACCGGCGCCCCGGGAGACGTACAACTGGGTGTCGCCGTAGCGGTCCAGGCCGGCGACGGTCGGGTTGGCCGCCGCCGCGAGGAAGTTGCCCGGCCAGAGCTGGCCGCCGTGGGTGTGACCGGAGAGCTGCAGGTCGACGTGGTGCCGGACGGCCTCGTGGATCTGGACGGGCTGGTGGGCGAGGAGCACGCAGGCGCGGGCCGTGTCGCGGCCGGCCAGGGCACGGTCGAAGTCCGGGCCCTGGCCCGTGCTCTCGCCGGCGATGTCGTTCACGCCGGCGAGGTCGAAATGGGCCAGTTCGGTACGGGCGTTCTCCAGGGGGTGCAGGCCGAGGGTGCGGACCTCCTCGACCCACTGCCGGGCGCCGGAGAAGTACTCGTGGTTTCCGGTGACGAAGTAGCTGCCGTGGCGGGCGGAGAGCTGGGCCAGGGGGGCGGCCGCGGGGCCGAGATCCTTCACGCTGCCGTCGACGAGGTCCCCGACCACCGCGATGAGGTCGGGCTGGGTGGCGTTGATCGTGTCGACGACCCGCTGCGCGAAGCCGCGGCCGAGGACGGGGCCGAGGTGGATGTCGCTCACGACGGCGATGCGGTAGCCGTGGGCGGCGCGCGGGAGTTTGGCCAGGGGGACGGTGACGCGTTTCACGCGCGGGCCGCGGAGGACGCCGTAGGTGCCGTAGCCGACGGTGGCCGTCGCTGCGGTGGCGGCTGCGCCGCCGACGACGCGGGAGACGAAGAGGCGGCGGGTCGGGGTGGGGGTGGGGAGAGCGGGACTTTCGGTGCGGGTGAGTTGTTGGAGGGGTACTTCTGTCTGTGGTGACAGTTGCTCGCCGTCGTGGCTGGTCGCGCCCACGCGGCGGTAGCCGCAAATCGAATACAGCCCCGCGCCCCTTTCGGGGCGCTCAGGTTCGGGGCGATCGAGTTCGGGGCCCTCCGTAGTGCGGCGTTTCAAGATACGGGTCAGCAGAGGCCGTACCGCCTCGCCCGCCACCACCGCCAGCAGCAGGTAAAGGGACAGGACCATCCACAGGAAGCCCGGCCAGGCGAGGGCGCGCTGGAGTACGAACGGCGCGTGGCCCACCTCTGCGAACAGGGCCGCGAACATCAGGACCGGGCCGACGACGAACAGGGTGGTGCCCAGTTGGCGCGGCAGACCCCACCCCGTGGTCGTGTCGCGCACCAGGCGGCGCCACAGGTACCAGTAGAGGGCCGTCACCACGGCCAGGGCGAGGAACCCGAAGACGATGATCACCCTGCCGTGCCTCTTCCTCTGCCGTTGCTATGACGTGCGGCGCAGTGCGCGTACTCCGCGCAACCCGATGACCCCGATGACCGTCCCCAATACGAAGGACACGACGGCCAGCGTCAGGTGGATCCAGAAGTACGCCGTGGGGTGGCCGTCGTCGAAGGCGAGTCCGCTGCCGTCCTTGACGAGGTTCTTGACGAAAGTGATCCAGATGAACCAGCTCCACACCCCGAACACGAGCAGGAACCAGGAGACCGGACGGCTGAGTTTCACAGGGACAGACCTTTCGTCACCACGCCGGGCGCCCACAGCCAACCGAACTGGCCGGGGGTCCGGCCCGTCGCGCAGCGACAGTAAGCCGCCGCGTCCCCCGGGTGAGCACAGCATGCGTTCAGTATCTCCGGGCGCTGTCCGGTTCCGGATCCGGGGTGGGGTCGGTGATGGGACTTCGGCCTCCCGGGCAGGTACGTTCTCGTCCGTGTCCGCTCCGAAGCCGAAGGCCAGCCGTGTGCTGCTGGTCACCTCCGCCGCCCTGATGTCCCTGTCGCTCACCGCGCCGGCCGCGCTCGCCGCGCCGACCCCCTCGACGACTCCGTCGGCCACTCCCCCGGCGGACATGTCGACGGTGGGCGGTACCCGGCTGGGGCAGCCCGGCACCCAGGTGAACCCGGCCGCCGGGGTGCCGGCGCTGCCGAAGGACATCACGGGCCGTTCCTGGATCGTCTCCGACGCCGAGTCGGGCGAGGTGCTCGCGGCGCACAACGCGCACTGGCGGCTGCCCCCGGCGAGCACCATGAAGATGCTGTTCGCGGACACCGTGCTGCCCCGGTTCCCGAAGTCGACCCCGCACAAGGTGGTGCCGGCCGACCTCGCCGGTATCGGCGCCGGTTCCAGCATGGTCGGGATAAAGGAGGGCCAGACCTACACGGTCCGCGACCTCTGGCTCGGCGTGTTCCTGCGCTCCGGCAACGACGCCGTGCACGTACTGTCCGCGATGAACGGCGGGGTCGAGCAGACGGTCAGGGACATGCAGGACCACGCCGACGAGTTGCAGGCGCTGGACACCCATGTGGTGAGTCCGGACGGCTACGACCAGCCGGGGCAGGTGTCGTCGGCGTACGACCTGTCGCTGTTCGCGCGGTCCGGGCTGCAGAAGAAGGACTTCCGGGAGTACTGCTCGACCGTGCGGGCCAGTTTCCCGGGCGACACGACGAAGAACGCGAAGGGCAAGTCGGTCCGCGGGTCCTTCGAGATCCAGAACACCAACCGGCTGCTGAGCGGTGACACCGACGTCCCGGTGTACCAGGGCATCGCGGGGGTGAAGAACGGCAACACCACCAACGCGGGCGCCACCTTCACCGGGGTCGCCGAGCGCGACGGCCGGGTGCTGCTGGTCACCGTGATGAACCCGGAGAAGAAGGAGCACAACGAGGTCTACAAGGAGACCGCCAAGCTGTTCGACTGGGGTTTCCAGGCGGTCGGCAAGGTGACTCCGGTGGGTGAACTGGTGCCGCCCAAGGGGGCCGTGACCTCCAGTGCCGCGCCGTCCGCCACCGCCGTCGGCAAGGACGACGGCACGAGCTCGAAGCCCGTGGCCGCGGCCTCCGCCGACGGCTCCGGCGGGATCGGGGTGGCGCTGGGGATCGCGGGCGGCGCGGTGGTGCTGCTGGTCGGCGCGGCGTTCCTCGTCAACCGCCGTTGGCCGCTGCCGGATCTGGTGCGCCGACGGACTCGTCCCTGAACTCGGCGGTGGTCTCCTCCGCGGTCCAGGCGGCGGAGTACAGGACGATCCTGGCCGTGAAGTTGATCCACAGCAGCAGGGCCACCGGGACGCCGAACGCGCCGTACATGCTCTTCCCGGCGACCCCCTGGATGTAGCCGCTGAGCAGGAGCTTGAGGAGTTCGAAGCCGACCGCGCCGATCAGGGCCGCGACCAGCAGGCGGCGGCGCGGCGGTTCGACGCCGGGCAGCAGGGTGAGGACGTAGAGCAGGAGCAGGAAGTCGGCCGTCACGGCGACGGCGAACGCGGCGGTGCGGAGCAGGAGGCTGCCCCAGCTGTGTTCGGCGATGCCGAGCTGCCGGGACGTCCAGCCGACCGCCGCCGAGGCGACGGTGGAGACGGCGAGCGTGACGAGCACCGCGCCGCCGAAGCCGATCAGGATCAGCCCGTCCTTGGCCTTGGCCAGGATCGGGTTCTTGTCCATGTCGGGGAGCTCCCACACCGCGCGCAGGCAGTCCCGCATCTGGCCGACCCAGTTGATGCCGGTGAACAGCAGGACCGCACCGGCGATGAGACCGACCGTGCCGGCGTTCTGGACCAGGGAGTGGATGTCCAGCTGGTCGGAGATGCCGGGCACCTGGTCGGCGATCTTGTTCTGGAGTTCCTGCTGCCGGGACTCGCTGAGCGTGGCGGCCCCGATCGCGGCGCCCACGGTCAGCAGCGGGAAGATCGAGATGAAGCTGATGAAGGTCATGGCTGCGGCCAGCCGGGACCACTTCACCCGGTCGAGCCGCTCGTAGGACCGCCACACGTGCGTGGTCATCAGCCAGCCCACGAGGGGGCCGACGACGGGGAGTCTTCTCAGCCAGTCCATGATCCGACTCTGCCCCCTCCGCGGAACACCAATGTACGGGTACCCCAGAAGCGCAGGACCGTGGCCAGCGCCATGCCGACGACCGCGCCGGAGACGGTGTCGGCGCGCTGTGAGGTGAGGCCGAGACCGTAGTGGCTGACGGCGAGGCAGAGCAACTGGACCAGGGCGCCGGCGAGGTTCACGGCGACGAAGACGGCGTAGGGGCGCACCCCGCTCGCCCGTGTGTGGCGGTAGGTGCCGCAGGCGTTGCCGAGGTAGGCGACCGTGCAACCCGCCACGAAGGACAGGGACTTGGCGGTGAGCGGGTCGAGGGCGGCCGGGCCGCGCAGCCAGCTGAAGAGGCCGAGGTCGGCGGCGTAGGCGAGCAGCCCGACCGCCGCGAAGCCGATCAGCTCGCGCTGCTGAGCGGTCACCAGTGGGTCACGGCGAGGCCGTACATCGCCAGCCAGGCCAGGCCGATCAGGGCGAGGGCGCGGTCGCGCAGGACGACGTCCTCGGGTTCGCCCGCGGTGCCGCGGTCGGCGAAGACGGCGTACCGCAGGATCGCCAGGATGAAGGCGACCATGGACAGCTGGCGCCAGGGCAGCAGGCCGGCGGCGGGCCCGCGGTGGCCCTCCAGCGCCCACAGGCAGTAGGCGAGGACGGCGACCCCGGCGGCCAGCTGCCAGACGAAGCGGAGGTAGCCGGTGGTGTACTCGGTGAGCAGCGCTCGGGTGGCGCCCGCCTTCCCGGCCATCTGCACGGCCTCGGAGTAGCGCTTGGCCGACACCATGAAGAGCGCGCCGAAGCCGGTGGTGATCAGGAACCAGCGGGACAGCGGGATGCCGAGGGCGACCCCGCCGATCATCGCCCGCATCAGGAACCCGGTGGTGACGACGACGAGGTCGACGACGAGGACGTGCTTCAAGGCGACGCAGTACGCCAGTTGCATGCCCAGATACGCGACCAGGAGGACGGGGACCAGGGGCGGGGTCAGCCGGATCGCGAGCAGGGGGCCCAGGACCGCGAGGACGCCGCCCACGGCATAGGCGACGGGGACCGGGACCTGCCCGGCGGCGACCGGGCGGCGGCACTTGACGGGGTGGGCGCGGTCGGCCTCGGCGTCCCGGGCGTCGTTGATCAGGTAGACGGCGGCGGCACAGGCCGTGAAGAGGACGAAGGTGAGGGCGAGGCGGGCGAGGGCGGGCCCGGAGAACAGCCGGCCGGCGGCGGCCGGGGCGGCGATGACGAGGGTGTTCTTGACCCACTGCTTGGGGCGGGTGGTCCGCAGCAGGCCGCGGAGGACGCCGGGGAGGGTGACGGGGGCCCGGGGTGGCGCGGACGGCCGGGCGGAGTGGGCGCGCTGCTCGTGCAGAGTCGTTTCAGCAACACCCTCGGCGGGACCTTTCGCGGGGGGCGTCCCGGCCACGCCTTCCGCTGCGGCGTGCGCGGTCTCGGTCACGCCCTGCCTCCGCTCATCCAGCGCGCCCCGGCTCGGGCCGTGAGCGCGCCCAGGGCCGCGCCCGCCGCCACGTCCGTCGGGAAGTGCACGCCGACGACCAGCCGGGACAGGCACATGGCGGCCGCGAGGGGGCCGAGGGCGGGCACGCCGAGCGCCCCGAAGGCGACGGCGGCGGCCGCGGCGGAGGTGGCGTGCGAGCTGGGGAAGGAGTGCCCGCCCGCGGTGCGCATCCGGGGCCGGACATGCGCGGGGCGCGCCCGGCGCACGACCCGTTTGACGCCCATGCTGCCCAGGTGCGCGCCCGCGACGAGCGCCGTGCCGCGCAACCAGGCGCCGCGCCGCACGCCGTCCACGGCGGCCCCGGCGAGGCCCGCCGCGAGCCAGAGCGCCCCGTGCTCACCGGCGAGGGAGAGACCGCGCGCGGCCGACGCGACGCGCGGATCGGCACCGCAGGCGTGCAGCGCGGAGAGGATCCGGTGGTCCATGTCGTCCATTGGACTCACTGTTCACCTTCGCCCCGCCAAAGCTACGACCATATTGAGCGACATTCCGATAATCACCCGTTTCGGGGAGTCAGGTGATCTTCCGTAACCAATCCCCCATAGCGCTCATAACACCCATACGGCAGCGATACGGTCGCCCTTATGCCCGTCACACCCGGAAGGCCTGAAGGTCCCGCAGGTCCCGTAGGCCCCGCCGCGCCCGAGACCACCGTCTCCGTCACCGGCTGGGGCCGCACCGCACCCACCGCCGCCCGCCTGATCCGTCCCCGCACCTACCAGGAGGCGGCGAACGCGATCCGGACCTGCGGGGCGCGCGGCGGTATCGCGCGGGGCCTCGGGCGGGCCTACGGCGACGCGGCGCAGAACGCCGGCGGTGCCGTGCTCGACATGACCGGCCTCGACCGCATCCACGCCGTCGACGCCGACGGCGGCACCGTGCTGTGCGACGCCGGGGTCTCGTTGCACCGCCTGATGGAGGTGCTGCTGCCGCTCGGCTGGTTCGTCCCGGTGACCCCGGGGACCCGCCAGGTGACGGTGGGCGGCGCGATCGGCGCCGACATCCACGGCAAGAACCACCATGTCTCGGGATCGTTCTCCCGTCACGTGCTGTCCTTCGAACTCCTCACCGCCGACGGCCAGGTCCGCACGGTGAGCCGCGGCACCCCGCTGTTCGACGCGACGGCCGGCGGCATGGGTCTGACCGGAGTGATCCTCACGGCGACCGTCCGCCTCCTCCCCGTCGAGACGTCGTACATGCGCGTCGACACCGAACGCGCCACCGACCTCGACGACCTGATGGCCCGGCTGACCGCCACCGACCACCGCTACCGCTACTCGGTCGCCTGGATCGACCTGCTCGCACGCGGGGCGGCGACCGGGCGCGCGGTGCTCACCCGCGGCGACCACGCACCCCGGGAGGCGCTCGGCGCACGCACCCGCGCCGGTCGCGCCCCCCTCGCCTTCCGCCCCCGCAGCCTCCCGCCCGCCCCCGCCTTCGTCCCCGACGGCCTCCTGGGCCGCACCACCGTCGGCCTCTTCAACGAACTCTGGTACCGCAAGGCGCCCCGCGCCCGGGTCGGCCAACTCCAGCCGATCTCCGCGTTCTTCCACCCTCTGGACGGCGTCCCGCACTGGAACCGCGTCTACGGCCGGGCCGGTTTCGTCCAGTACCAGTTCGCCGTCGGACACGGCCGGGAGGACGCCCTGCGCCGGATCGTGGCCCGGATCTCCGAGCGCCGCTGCCCGTCCTTCCTGGCCGTCCTCAAACGCTTCGGCGACGCCGACCCCGGCTGGCTCTCCTTCCCCGTGCCCGGCTGGACCCTCGCCCTCGACATCCCCGCCGCGCTGCCCGGCCTCGCCGCCTTCCTCGACGAACTCGACGAGGAGGTGGCGGGCGCCGGCGGCCGCGTCTACCTCGCCAAGGACGCCCGGCTCCGCCCCGACCTGCTCAGCGCGATGTACCCGCGGCTCCCCGACTTCCGCGCCCTGCGCGCCGAACTGGACCCACGCGGGGTCTTCGTCTCCGACCTGTCCCGCCGTCTCGGTCTCTGAACCTCAGGAGTTGCAGTGAAGGACGCCTTCGGAATGCCCCAGTCCCTGCTCGTCCTCGGCGGTACGTCGGAGATCGCGCTGGCCACCGCACGCCGGCTGATCGCCCGCCGCACCCGCACGGTCTGGCTGGCCGGCCGCCCCTCCCCCGCGCTCGAACAGGCCGCCGAGCAGCTGCGCGCCCTGGGACCGGACGTCCACACCGTCGCCTTCGACGCGCTGGACCCCGAGTCCCACGAGACGGCCCTCGGCAAGGTCTTCGCCAACGGCGACATCGACCTGGTCCTGCTCGCCTTCGGCATCCTCGGCGACCAGGCCACCGACGAACGCGAACCGGTGAACGCCGTGCGCGTCGCCCAGACCAACTACACCGGCGCGGTCTCGGCCGGCCTGGTCAGCGCGAGGGCCCTGCAGGCGCAGGGTCACGGCTCCCTGGTGGTCCTCTCCTCGGTCGCCGGGGAACGGGCCCGCCGCTCCAACTTCATCTACGGCTCCAGCAAGGCGGGCCTGGACGCCTTCGCGCAAGGGCTGGGCGACGCGCTGCACGGGACGGGCGTGCACGTCATGGTCGTACGGCCGGGGTTCGTGCGGTCGAAGATGACAAAGGGGCTGGAGGAGGCGCCCCTCGCCACCACCCCGGAGGCGGTGGCGACAGCGATCGAGATCGGCCTGCGCAGGCGCTCGGAGGTGGTGTGGGTACCGGGCACGCTGCGCGTGGTGATGTCGGCACTGAGGCATGCGCCGCGCAGTGTTTTCCGGAGGTTGCCGATCTGACTTCCGGCTACTGGGAGGCGCCCCGTTCTTTTGGGGGCGCGGGGCTGTGTTCGATGTGCGGCTGCCGCCGCGTGGGCGCGACCAGCCCCCACCGGCCGGCAGACTACCGACTGGCGATGGACCCCCGCTCCACATGCCCCACCTGAGGCGGCACGACGGAGCCCCCGAAGACGAAGTCACGCAGCTTGCGCCACACACCGTCCGCACCCTGCTCGTACAACGCGAACCCCATGCACGCCCACTCGGCCTCGAAGTCCGCCAGCTCGGCGAACGCCCGGTCCATCGCGGCCTCTTCGATCCCGTGGGCGACGGTCACGTGCGGGTGGTACGGGAACTGCAGCTCCCTGGCGAGCGGCCCCGCCTCGTCCCGCACCCGTGCCTGCAGCCAGGCGCAGTCCTCGCCCCCCTGGACGACCCTGACGTAGACCACCGGCGACAGCGGCCGGAACGTACCCGTACCGCACAGCCGCATCGGGAACGGCCGGCCGTCCGCGGCGACCTCGCTCAGGTGGGCTTCCACCGCGGCCAGCGCCTCCTCGGCGATCTCCGCCGGAGGCAACAGCGTGACGTGCGTGGGGATGCCGTGGGCCGCGGCGTCGCCGAAGCCCGCGCGCCGCTCCTGGAGCAGGCTGCCATGAGGCTCCGGGACCGCGATCGACACGCCGATCGTTACGGTCCCCACGTCATCTCCCGTCGGTCGTGGTGGGCGGACGCATGTCGGGTTCGTACCCGGGCGTCCGGCTATCGACTGTACGGCCACGGCCGCCTCCCGGGCAGCCGTGGCCGAAGTGATGTGCAGCGCTTCGCTTCGCTCAGTGCTTGGCGGGCAGGAAACCGACCCTGTCGTAGGCCTGCGCGAGGGTCTCGGCGGCGACGGCACGGGCCTTCTCCGCGCCCTTGGCGAGGATCGAGTCGAGGGTCTCCGAGTCGTCCAGGTACTGCTGGGTGCGCTCGCGGAAGGGGGTGACGAAGTCGACCATGATCTCGGCGAGGTCCGTCTTGAGCGCGCCGTACATCTTGCCCTCGTACTCCTGCTCAAGCTCGGCGATCGACTTGCCGGTGAGGGTGGAGTGGATGGTGAGGAGGTTGGAGACGCCCGGCTTGTTCTCGGCGTCGTAGCGGATCACCGTGTCCGTGTCGGTGACCGCGCTCTTGACCTTCTTCGCGGTCGCCTTCGGGTCGTCGAGGAGGTTGATGAGGCCCTTCGGCGTGGACGCCGACTTGCTCATCTTGATCGACGGGTCCTGGAGGTCGTAGATCTTCGCCGTCTCCTTGAGGATGTACGGCTTCGGGATCGTGAAGGTCTCGCCGAAGCGGCCGTTGAAGCGCTCGGCGAGGTCACGGGTGAGCTCGACGTGCTGGCGCTGGTCCTCGCCGACGGGCACCTCGTTGGCCTGGTAGAGCAGGATGTCGGCGACCTGGAGGATGGGGTACGTGAACAGGCCGACGCTCGCGCGGTCCGTGCCCTGCTTGGCGGCCTTGTCCTTGAACTGGGTCATCCGGCTGGCCTCGCCGAAGCCGGTGAGGCAGTTCATGACCCAGGCGAGCTGGGCGTGCTCGGGGACGTGGCTCTGCACGAAGAGGGTGCAGTGGTCGGGGTCCAGGCCGGCCGCGAGCAGCTGGGCGGCGGCGAGCCGGGTGTTGGCGCGCAGGTCGGCGGGGTCCTGCGGGACCGTGATCGCGTGCAGGTCCACGACCATGTAGAAGGCGTCGTGGGACTCCTGGAGGGCCACCCACTGGCGGACGGCGCCGAGGTAGTTGCCCAGGTGGAACGAGCCGGCGGTGGGCTGGATGCCGGAGAGCACGCGAGGTCGATCTGAGGCCATGTTCACCATTCTCTCAGAGAGCTCGGGTGGATTCGGTGCGTGGGGAACCGCGGACCGCGGGGGCTGGTCGCGCAGTTCCCCGCGCCCCTCACGGGGCGCTTCAGCCCAGGTCGATCTCCGGGTACAGCGGGAAGCCGGACACCAGGTCCGTCGCGCGCTGGGCGATCTCCTGGGCCACCTTCTCGTCCAGGACGTGGGAGGCCTTGCTCGGCGCGCCCGACTTCGTCGTGCCCGGTTCGGTCGCCGTCAGGACGCGGTCGATCAGGCCCGCGACCTCGTCCATCTCGGCCGTGCCCAGGCCGCGCGTGGTGAGCGCCGGGGTGCCGATACGGATGCCGGAGGTGTACCAGGCGCCGTTCGGGTCGGCGGGGATCGCGTTGCGGTTGGTGACGATGCCGGAGTCGAGCAGGGCCGTCTCGGCCTGGCGGCCGGTGAGGCCGTACGACGTCTCGACGTCGATCAGGTTGAGGTGGTTGTCGGTGCCGCCGGTGACCAGGGTGGCGCCCCGGCGCATCAGGCCCTCGGCCAGCGCGCGCGAGTTGTCGACGATGCGCTGGGCGTAGTCCTGGAAGGCGGGCTGCCGGGCCTCGGCGAGGGCGACGGCCTTGGCGGCCATGACGTGCGGGAGCGGGCCGCCGAGGACCATCGGGCAGCCGCGGTCGACCTGGTCCTTGAGGGAGTCGTCGCACAGGACCATGCCGCCGCGCGGGCCGCGCAGCGACTTGTGGGTGGTCGTGGTGACGATCTGGGCGTGCGGGACCGGGTCGAAGTCGCCGGTCAGGACCTTGCCGGCGACCAGGCCCGCGAAGTGCGCCATGTCGACCATGAGGGTCGCGCCGACCTCGTCGGCGATCTCCCGCATGATCCGGAAGTTCACCAGACGGGGGTACGCGGAGTAGCCGGCGACGAGGATCAGCGGCTTGAAGTCGCGGGCCTGGGCGCGCAGCGCGTCGTAGTCGATCAGGCCGGTGGCCGGGTCGGTGCCGTAGGAGCGCTGGTCGAACATCTTGCCGGAGATGTTCGGGCGGAAGCCGTGGGTGAGGTGGCCGCCGGCGTCCAGGGACATGCCGAGCATCCGCTGGTTGCCGAAGGCCTGCCGCAGCTCGGCCCAGTCGGCCTCGGAGAGGTCGTTGACCTGGCGGGCGCCGGCCTTCGCGAGGAAGGGGACCTCGACGCGGTCGGCGAGGACGGCCCAGAAGGCGACCAGGTTGGCGTCGATGCCGGAGTGCGGCTGGACATAGGCGTGCTGCGCGCCGAACAGCTCGCGGGCGTGCTCGGCGGCGAGCGCCTCGACGGTGTCCACGTTGCGGCAGCCGGCGTAGAAGCGGCGGCCGACGGTGCCCTCGGCGTACTTGTCGCTGAACCAGTTGCCCATCGCGAGCAGGGTCGCCGGGGAGGCGTAGTTCTCCGAGGCGATCAGCTTGAGCATCTCGCGCTGGTCGGCGACCTCCTGGCCGATGGCGTCGGCGACGCGCGGCTCGACCGCGCGGATCACGTCGAGGGCGGCGCGGTAGGCGGTGGACTCGGTGGACAGGGGCGCAGACGGGTCAGACATTCGGGACCTCCGGACATGGCGTTCGGCATTCACGGTTCGGCCCAGGCGCACGGCACTCGGTCACGACACGGGCCGCTCCCCGATGGTCGGTCCCATCCCAGCGCGCCAGTCACGGCCCGTGGATCACATTACCGGGCACGCCGGGCCCGAGGGCCGTGGCGTCCACCAGTCGGGCAGGGACAGAGGGTAGGAAAGGGGGCAGTCCGAACGCGTTCCCTGGAGTCGCCGTGACCACTACGGAAGCCCTCATCGCCGCCGCCGACGCGCACGGCGCGCACAACTACCACCCGCTGCCGGTGGTGATCGCGACGGCCGACGGCGCCTGGATGACGGACGTCGAGGGGCGCCGGTACCTGGACTTCCTGGCCGGCTACTCGGCGCTGAACTTCGGGCACGGCCACCCGCGCCTGGTCGCGGCCGCGAAGGCCCAGCTGGAGCGGGTGACGCTGACGTCGCGGGCGTTCCACCACGACCGGTTCGCCGCGTTCTGCACCCAGCTGGCAGAGCTGTGCGGGATGGAGATGGTGCTGCCGATGAACACGGGCGTGGAGGCCGTGGAGACGGCGGTGAAGACCGCCCGGAAGTGGGGGTACCGGGTCAAGGGCGTGCCGGCGGAGATGGCGAAGGTCGTGGTGGCGGGCGGCAACTTCCACGGGCGTACGACGACCGTGATCAGCTTCTCCACTGATCCGGAGGCGCGGGCGGACTTCGGGCCGTACACGCCCGGCTTCGAGATCGTGCCGTACGGGGACCTGACGGCGATGCGGGCCGCGGTGACCGAGAACACCGTCGCGGTGCTGCTGGAGCCGATCCAGGGCGAGTCGGGGGTGATCGTGCCGCCGGAGGGCTATCTGGCGGGGGTGCGGGAGCTGACCCGGGAGCGGAACGTGCTCTTCGTCGCCGACGAGATCCAGTCGGGGCTGGGCCGCACCGGGCGGACGTTCGCGTGCGAGCACGAGGGGGTCGTACCGGATGTGTACGTGCTCGGGAAGGCGCTCGGGGGCGGGGTGCTGCCGGTGTCGGCGGTGGTGGCGAGCGCGGAGGTGCTCGGGGTGTTCCGGCCCGGGGAGCACGGGTCGACCTTCGGGGGGAATCCGCTGGCCTGTGCGGTGGCGCTGGAGGTGATCGCGATGCTGCGGACCGGGGAGTTCCAGGAGCGGGCGGCCGAGCTGGGCGAGCTGCTGCACCGGCGGCTGGCGGAGATCGCGGGCAGTGGACGGGTGACGGCGGTGCGGGGGCGGGGGCTGTGGGCGGGCGTGGACGTGGATCCGGGGGTGGGCTCGGGGCGGGCGGTCTCGGAGCGGCTGTTGGAGCGGGGAGTGCTGGTGAAGGACACGCACGGGGTGACGGTGCGGGTGGCTCCGCCGCTGGTGGTGGCGGAGGAGGATCTGGAGTGGGGGGTCGAGCAGTTGTGGGGGGTGCTGAGCGCCTGAGCACCCGAGCGTCTGAGCGTCTGAGCGGAACCGTGCCCCGAAAACGCTTGGCGGGCGCCGCGGAGGCCGGCGGAACTACTCGGAGGGGCTCGGCGCGGGGCTGTGCACCGGCTGTCGCCGGATCCTGAGGAACAGTGCGGGTCCGGCGACGAGGACGAGCAGGCCGGCGGCCAGCAGGAGCCACGGGTCGAGCAGGCCGTCGGTGCAGCTGCTGGCATTGGCCGAGGTGGTGCAGTAGGTACCGGGGCCGTGCCGGTCGAGGTAGGCGAGCAGGAACAGGGGCAGGCTCGCACCCGACAGCAGGCCGGGCAGGCTGCGCCAGGTGTCCCGGCGCGTGGCCAGCGCAACGGTGCCGGCCGCGGCGATCGGCAGGATGAAGATCCCGACCGACAGCGCGGTGAGGAGGGCGAGCAGGTAGCAGGCTCCGGTCAGAAGCCATCCGGTGAAGAGCAGCCAGGCGCGTGTGTTGCCGGTCATGCCTTCTTCTTTCGTTTGAAGATGTCGAGAAGGGAGGCGATCTTCCCGGCGCGGTCGAACAGGGTCAGTGCGGGCTCGCGTTCCTCTTCGAGGCCGGCGAGCATCTCCAGGCCCAGGTACAGGGCCACGATCGCGTGGGCGAGTTCCTCGGGGGGCAGCAGCCGAGCGGCGGGCGAGCCCGCGAGGGCCTCGCGGACGCTGTCGGCGGCGAAGGTGCGCCACGGACGGATCCGGGCGGCGACTTCCGGGCGGAGCCCGGGGGTGAACTGGGCGGCGGCGATCATCTCGACGAGCACGGTCACGTGCCCTTGGTCCAGGTCCTCGTCGAAGACCGCCCTGGCGGCCCGGACCAGGTCGCCGATGGTCTTGGACTCGTCGACCATGGCCTGGTAGCGGGCGTTGCGCGCGTCGCTGACCGCGTCCAGGGCCGCCAGGTGCAGCTTCGCCACCGAGCCGAAGTGGTAGAAGACCAGCGACTGTTGGCAGTCGGCCCGCCGGGCGATCTCCCGCGCGCTGGCCCCGGCGAAACCCTCCTCGCGCAGTGCGGCGACGGCTGCGGCGACCAACGCCGCCCGCGTCGCCGCCGAGTTGGGGCCCCCGGACGGCTCTACCGACCGCTTCCCTCCGGCTCTGGCCACGCCGCATCCCTTCGACTGAGCGATCGGTTTGAGCAACTGCTCAAACGGTAGGGGTGACCGGAAGCGCCGGACAAGAGACCTAAACCAGCCATGATCGACACCGGAGTGCCGCGAACGACTTGTCATGCACAGGTAAGAAAATCATGTGAAGTCACCGGGGATCCTGTCGGCGCACCGCGTCCCGCCGGTACCGTCCAGCTGTCCGTAGGTGAACGATCAACTGCGGACTCTACGCGCGCAGAACGCCTCCCCTCCGGCAGAACCGCATTTCCCTGTACGTCGATCCACGTCGCGTTCTACGCGCGCAGAACGACTCTTGACGCACCACCCGCACCGCCGCCATCCCTCTCGCACCCCCCACCGATGGAGGAATGACAGATGCCCGGCTTCGCCATCCCGCGCCGCAAACTCACCACGGCCCTGGCCGTGCTCGGCCTGCTCACCGCCGGTGCCGCCGTCCAGGCCACCAGCGCCGCGACCCCCGCCCACGCGGCCACCACCTACAAGGTCCTGTTCGACGACGGCCACGCCGAGGAGGCCGGCAACGCGGACTGGATCATCTCCACCAGCAAGCCCGACCCGCTCTCCCAGGACTCCTCCCCCTCCTCGGACAAGGACTGGACCGGCGCGCTGTCCTCGTGGGGCATCGCCCTGCAGAAGACCGGCAACTACAGCCTGAAGACCGCGACGAGTGCTCTCACGTACGGGGGTTCGTCGTCCACCGACCTGTCGAAGTTCAACGCGCTCGTACTGCCGGAGCCCAACACCAAGTTCACGACCGCCGAGAAGACCGCGATCATGAACTTCGTGAAGGCCGGCGGCGGGCTGTTCATGATCTCCGACCACACCGGGGCCGACCGCAACAGCGACGGCTACGACGCGGTCGAGATCCTCAACGACCTGATGACCAACAACAGCGTCGACTCGACCGACCCGTTCGGCTTCTCGATCGACTCGCTGAGCATCAGCTCCGGTTACCCGGCCGCGATCAGCGACAGCAGCAACAAGGTCCTGCACGGCTCCTTCGGCACCGTCACCAAGAGCCTGATCGCCAGCGGCACGACCGCCACCCTCAAGCCGTCCGACAACTCCGCGGTCAAGGGGCTGCTGTACCGCAGCGGTTACTCCGGCAACACCGGCGCCTTCTTCGCCACCAGCACCTTCGGCAGCGGGCGGGTCGCGTTCTGGGGCGACAGTTCCCCCATCGACGACGGCACCGGCCAGTCCGGCAACACGCTGTACGACGGCTGGAACGACAGCGGCGCCACCAACGCCGCCCTCGCCCTCAACGCCACCGCCTGGCTGGCCGGCGCGAGCTGACGCTGCGCGGACAAGCAAGGAGCGGGTCCGGGGGCGCCCCCGGGCCCGCTTCTTACTCTCCGCCCGATCACCGCATGCCCCCCTCCCCTACAGTCCCTTTGTGCTCTTCGGAATGGTGTGCGCCCTCGCGGCCGCGATCTGCTTCGGTACGGCGACGGTCCTGCAGGCGATGGCCGCGCGTGCGGCCGGTGACGGCGCCGGCGGGGAGGCCGCCTTGCTGCTGCGGGCCGTGCGGCAGTGGCGGTACGTCGTCGGACTGGGGCTGGACGGGCTCGGGTTCGTGTTCCAGATCCTCGCGCTGCGGTCGCTCCCCATCTACGCGGTGAGCGCGGCCCTCGCGTCGAGCCTCGCCGTGACGGCGGTGGTCGCGGCGCGGCTGCTGCGGGTGCGGCTGAGCGGGGTCGAGTGGGCCGCGGTGGGGGTGGTGTGCGCGGGGCTCGCGATGCTGGGGCTGGCGTCGGGGCCGGAGGGGGACCGGGCCGGGACCATGACGCTGAAGTGGGTGATGCTGGGGACGGCCGTGGGGGTACTGCTCCTCGGCCTGGCCGGCGGGCGGCTGACCGGCAGGGGGCGGGCGCTGGTGCTCGGCCTCGGGGCGGGGTTCGGGTTCGGGGTGGTGGAGGTGTCGGTGCGGCTGATCGACACCCTGCGGCCGGCCGACCTGCTCGCCAACCCCGCGACCTATGCGCTGCTGATCGGGGGCGGCGGCGCCTTCATGCTGCTGACGTCGGCCCTCCAGCGCGGCTCGGTGACCACGGCGACGGCCGGCATGGTCATCGGCGAGACGATCGGCCCGGCTGCGGTGGGGGTGGTGTGGCTCGGGGACCGTACCCGGGAAGGGCTGGCCTGGCTCGCGGTGCTCGGTTTCGCGGTGGCCGTGGCGGGGGCGCTGGCGCTGGGCCGGTTCGGGGAGGCGCCGGTCACGGCCGAGGAGGAGTGAGGGGCGAGGGGCGAGGGGCGAACCTCGTCCGGGCCGTCTGGGGCGTCGGGGCCGTCCGGGCCGTCTGGGGCGTCCGGGCCGTCCGGGCCGCCGGGGGCGTCAGTCGGCCACGGCGTCACGGGTGCGCTGGTAGTGGCGTCTCGCCTTCATGCGGTTGCCGCAGACGGCCATCGAACACCAGCGGGCCTGGTTGGTCCTGCTGCGGTCGACGAGGAACAGCCGGCACTCCGGGTTGGCGCACGGCCGCAGCCGGCCGGGCATCGTCTGCTGCACCGCGCTCCACGTCATGATCACCTCCGCCGCCATCCTGCGGTCCGCGGGCGCGTCCAGCTGCCATGAGACCCCGGCGGGCGAGAGGTGCGGGCGGGAGATGACGTCTTCCAGGAGCGGGGCCAGGGCGGTGGCGGGCCGGCTGCCGCGTACGACGTCCTGAAGGATGTCGCGGGCGGCCACGAGAGTGCGGAGTTCGGCCGCGGTTCCGCTGCCGCCGTGCGCCCGCTGCCAGGCCCGGGCCTCCTCCGGATCCGCCAGCCGGTCCTCGGCGACGCCGTTGACCACCGGCGTGCTGTTGAGGAGCGCCAGCAGCAACGCCTCCTGCTGGTCCCGCTGTTCACGGTCGGCCACCGTCACCCCTCCTAACCGGATCGATTCATTTGACAGGTTACACGAGCAGCCCCTCACCTAACCCCTTCGCCCGACTTGACAGGTTATATAGGGCGTGCTCGACTGGAAATATAACCACTCAGGATCGATAGAAGGGTTAGGGACATGGAGCTCGCAGTCCACCACCGCACCGCCACCGTCGACGGCCTCGAGGTCTTCTACCGGGAGGCCGGCGACCCGCAGGCACCCGTCGTCGTCCTCCTGCACGGCTTCCCGACCAGCTCGCACATGTTCCGCGGCCTCCTCCCGGCGCTCGCCGACCGCTATCACGTGATCGCGCCCGACCACATCGGGTTCGGCCAGTCCGCGATGCCCTCCCCGCGGGACTTCCCCTACACCTTCGACGCGCTCGCCGACGTCACCTCCGGCCTGCTCCGGCACCTCGGTGTCGACCGGTTCGCGATGTACGTGCAGGACTACGGCGCCCCCATCGGCTGGCGGCTCGCCCTCCGGGCCCCGGACCAGGTGAGCGCGATCATCACGCAGAACGGCAACGCCTACGAGGAGGGGTTCGTCAAGCCGTTCTGGGACGCCGTCTTCGCCTACACCACGAACCCGGGGCCGGAGACGGAGGCGCCGATGCGGGGCGCGCTCACCCTCGAGAGCACCCGCTGGCAGTACCTCAACGGAGTCGCCGACCCGACCCTGGTCAGCCCGGACAACTGGGTCCACGACCAGGCACTCCTTGACCGCCCGGGCAACGACGAGATCCAGCTCAGGCTCTTCCGCGACTACCCCACCAACGTGGACCTCTACCCGCGGGTCCACCAGTACTTCCGCGACTCGCAGGTCCCGCTGCTGGCGGTCTGGGGCGCGGGCGACGAGATCTTCGGCCCCGCGGGTGCGGAGGCCTTCCGCCAGGACCTGCCCGACGCCAAGATCCACCTCCTCGACGCCGGCCACTTCGCCCTGGAGAGCCACCTCGGCACCATCACCGGGCACATCCGCGACTTCCTCGGCCGCACCCTCGCCTGACACACCACCGGGCGCGGCCGCGCCCCCCGTCCCCGCCCGCGCTCACCCCATCGCCGCGACGATCCCGTCCCACAGCCGGGACCTGGCCTCCAGGGCGACGAGGACGGTCTCGGTGGCCTCGTGCCAGCGCCGGTCGTCGGTGCCGCACAGGTCGGCGACCATCTGGAGGGCCATGGGGGTGTGTTCCTCGCCGTCGACCTCGATGTGGCGGGCGAGGTAGTCCCGGAAGAGCGGGAAACGGTCGGTGCCCTCCTCGCTGATGACCTGGTCGAACATGTCCGGGATCAGGTCCTCGCGGGAGAAGGCGAAGGCGGCGGCCCGGCAGTGCAGCGGGCGGTCGGCGATGATCCCGAAGGTCGTGCGCACGAACTCGGCCGCCGGGGCCGGGACCCGGGCCACCCGCAGGGCCGCGGGCACGTCGTGACCCTCGGCGAGGAGCGCGACGAAGGTGTCGAGGGCGGTGGTGTCGGCCGCCGCCTCCGTCATGGCCGCGCGGTACAGCTCGAAGTGGCTGGTGAAGCCGCCGTCCAGGGCGTCGCTCTCCTCGACCAGCACGATGTCGTTGACGAGCCGGCGGGCCACCGCGGAGCCGCGGGGCACCCAGGGGACGTCGACGCAGGTCAGCTCGTGCTGGAGCGACTTGAGCAGGGACATGAAGTCCCAGACCGCGAACACGTGGTGGGCCATGAAGACGGCCAGGTTTTCCCGGTCGGATATCCGCTGGTAAAGCGGGTGCGCGGTCACTTCTTTTCGCGCCGGTTCGATCACGGAACGCGCTTGATCGATTGCCTGTCGACCCTCTTCGGTCAAATTCCAGACGTACCTCGACATGGCGTCCTCCTTCGTTCTTGGACGGCGATCGTGCAACTTTCACGGCCGACCCGGCAAGCACTTTCCGGAATTACGGAGGAGTTACCGGAAGTAGCCGACGGCAGACCACGGCAAGCTCACAGAAAGCGCTATAAAGAGTCACGATCCGGACAACCAAAAAACTCGTTGAATCTTTGAACGCGACTTGTGTCCATTCCGTAAAGGACACCGTGACCAGTAATCCCGTCACCGTCACCGTGGCCTATCACGTGATGCCGGGTCGCGAGACCGACTTCCACTCGTGGGGGTGGGCCATGCTGGGCGCGAGCGCCCGCCGGCCGGGGTTCCTCGGTGGCGGCGTCCTAGTCGACCAGGAGGCGGAATGGCATGTCGTGTATCGGTTCGCCACCGAAGACACCGCTCTGGCCTGGGAGAACTCCCCAGATCGCGGAGAGTGGGAGATCCGCGCGGACGGCATCGCCCGGCCCACCGGGCGCCGTAGCGTACGGGGGTCGAAGGAGTGGTTCGACTCGCTGGCCGGGCCGCCGCCCGTGCCACCGCCGCCCGTCCCTCCGGCGAAATGGAAACTGTGGTTCATCAACATGAGCGCGGTGTTTCCGCCGGTCCTCCTCTTCAACATCATCGTGATTCCGCATCTCAGCGGACTCAATCCACTCATCCGCACCCTGGTGCTCTGCCTCTGCGTGACAGCGCTTGTCACGTGGATTCTCATGCCGCGACTTCAGCGTTTCTTCAAGAAATGGCTGTATCCCCCGCTCCAGGCGCTGCGCGGGCGGCACAAACGACGGGCCGCATAGGCCCGGGAACGACCCGAGGGAGGTGGGCGGGTGAAGACCCTGCTCATCGACAATTACGACTCGTACACCTACAACCTGTTCCAGCTGATCGCCGAGGTCAACGGCGAGGAACCGGTGGTGATCCGCAATGACGAGCCGGCACCGCCCGCTCTCGCGGGGTTCGACAACGTGGTGGTGTCTCCGGGGCCGGGGCATCCCGGAGACAGCCGTGACTTCGGCATCAGCGCCCGGCTGATCGCCGAGGCGACCGTCCCCGTCCTCGGGGTGTGCCTGGGCCACCAGGGCATCGCCCTCGGGGAGCGGGCCCGGGTGGTGCCCGCCCCGCAGCCGCGGCACGGGCACCTGACCAGAGTGCGGCACGACGGGCGGGACCTCTTCGAGGGGCTGACCCAGGACTTCACCGCCGTCCGCTACCACTCCCTCGCGGTGCACGAGCCGCTGCCCGCCGCCCTGGAGGCCACCGCGTGGGCCGAGGACGGCGTCCTGATGGGGCTGCGGCACCGCGAACGGCCGCTGTGGGGCGTGCAGTTCCACCCGGAGTCGGTGCTCACCGAGTACGGCCACCGCATGCTCGTGAACTTCCGCAACCTGACCGCCCGCCGCGCCCGCCGGGCCCGTACCAAGAACACCGCCGTCCCGCCGACCGAGGCGGCGATCCCCCGGCCGAGGCCCGCGGCGAGCGCGGTGGACACGGTCGGCACGGTGGGCACGGCCGTCCCCCGCCCCCGTCCCCGCCCCGGCATCCCCCGCCCCCGCCCCCGCCCCGGCGAGGTGCCCGCCTACCGCCTGCACACCCGCCAGGTCGCCGGCGCCGTCGACACGGAGGCCGCCTTCGGCCGCCTCTTCGCCGCCTCGCCCCGCGCGTTCTGGCTGGACAGCTCGCTCGTCGAGAAGGACCGCGCGCGCTTCTCCTTCCTGGGCGACGACAGCGGCCCGCTCGCCGAGTTCGTGCGCTACGACGTCACGGCCGGACGGTGTGTGGTCGAGCGGGCCGGACGACCGCCGCGCAAGGTGTCCGCGAGCGTCTTCGACTACCTGAAGCGGCAGCTGAGCAGTCGCCGGGTGGACGCGGACGGGCTGCCCTTCGACTTCACCGGCGGCTATGTCGGCTACTTCGGCTACGAGACCAAGGCCGACTGCGGCTCCCCGAACCGGCACCGCGCCGAAACCCCGGACGCCTGCTGGCTGTTCGCGGACCGCCTGATCGCCGTGGACCACGAGGAGGACGTCACCTACGCGGTCTGCCTGGCGGAGGACACCCCGCAGGCCGCACGGGCGGCCGCGGAGTGGCTGGCGGACACGCTGGCCCAGCTCAGCTTCCTGGCGCCGGACGCGCCCCGGCCGGCCCCGCCCGTCGCAGCGGAGCCGGACCTGGAGGCCGCCGAGCCCTGGCTGGTGCGCGACCGGGCCGCCTACCTCGCCGACATCGAGGCCTGCCGACGGGAGTTGCGGGCCGGCACCAGCTACGAGGTCTGCCTGACCGACGCGGCCCGGCTGCCCGCCCCGCCCGACCCGTACGCCTTCTACCGGGAGCTGCGCCGCGTCAACCCGGCGCCGTACGCGGCCCTCCTGCGCTTCGGCGACCTGGACGTGGCCGGTTCCTCGCCGGAGCGGTTCCTGCGGATCAACCGGGACGGGGTCGCCGAGGCGAGGCCCATCAAGGGAACCGCACCGCGGGGGGCGACGCCGTTCGAGGACGAGCGGCTGCGGGACGCGCTGGCGGCCGACGCCAAGACCCGCGCCGAGAACCTGATGATCGTCGACCTGCTCCGCAACGACCTGGGCAGGGTCTGCCGTACCGGAACCGTCCGGGTCCCCCGTCTCATGGCCACCGAGTCCTACGCGACCGTGCACCAGCTGGTCTCCACCGTGACCGGACGGCTGCGGGCCGGGACGGACGCCGTGGACTGCGTGCGCGCCTGCTTCCCGGGCGGGTCGATGACGGGCGCCCCGAAGCTGCGCACGATGGAGATCATCGACTCGCTGGAGACCGAGGCCCGGGGCGTGTACTCGGGGGCGCTCGGCTACCTCGGGTGCAGCGGCGGCGCGGACCTGAACATCGTCATCCGTACGGCCGTGATCGCGGACGGCCGGATGCAGCTGGGCGCGGGCGGGGCGATCGTCCTGGACTCCGACCCGGCCGCCGAGTACGACGAGATGCTCCTGAAGACGGCCGCGCAGATGCGGGCGCTGCGGGAGCACACGGCGCCGGTCGCGGCGGACGCCGTGGAGGAGGCCGCCCGATGACCCAGGCACCCGCCGTCACCACCACCGCCAACCTCGCCGCCCGGCTCACCGGTCTCGCCCGGCGGCACGGCTGGGACGACCGCCCCGCCTTCCACCAGGGGCACCGCGCCTGGACCCATGGCGAGGTGCACGATCTCGGGGCGCGGACCGCGACGGTCCTCGCCGGGCACGGCGTCGGCCCCGGCGACCGGGTGGTGCTCGCGCTGCCCGACTCGATCGCCTGGGTGGTGGCCTTTCTCGCCCTCGCCCGGCTCGGCGCGGTGGCCGTCCCGGTCAACCCGGAACTCCCCAGGGCCGACCACGCGTTCATGGCCTCCGACACGGAGGCGGTGCTGTGCCTGACGGGACCCGGTCTGGAGGACCGCTTCGCCAGACAGGTCCGCCTCGGCGCGGACCAGCTGCTCGCGCTCGCCCCCGCCGCCGCACCGGCCCCCGCCCACCCGGTCGACGCGGACAGCCCGCTGTACGTCCAGTACACGTCCGGGACGACGGGCAGGCCCAAGGGCGTCGTGCACACTCACGCCCACCCCGCCGCGTACCACGACCTGATCGGGCGGCGGCTGCTCGGGATCACCGAGGACGACGTGACCCTGTCGGTGTCCGGGCTGTACTTCGCGTACGGCTTCGGGAACGCCTTCGTCTTCCCGCTCTTCTCGGGCTCCAGCGCCGTCCTCGCGGACCGGCGTCCGAACCCGGCCGCCGTGGACGAGCTGATCACCCGGCACCGGGTGACCCTGCTGTACTCGGTGCCGTCCGCGTTCGCCGCGCTGGTCGCCGACCGTGGCAGCGGGCACCAGGCCTGCTTCACCTCCGTACGGGCCGCCGTGTCGGCCGGCGAGGGACTGCCGACCGGTCTCGGCGACCGGGTCACGGAGCTGCTGGGGGGCGCACCGGTCCTCGAACAGATCGGCTCCACCGAGGCCGGGCACGCCTTCTGCGCCAACAGCCTGGCCCACGACCACCCGGGCACCGTCGGCCGTCCCGTCCCCGGCTTCGAGGTGGAGCTGCGCGACCGCGACGGGCGGGTGGTGCCGGACGGCCACGAGGGCGAGCTGTGGGTGCGCGGGCCGACGGTGACGCCCGGCTACCTGAACCGGCCCGAGGACACCGCGCGCACCCTCGTGGACGGCTGGCTGGCCACCCACGACCGGGCGGTCCGCGAACCCGACGGCGCCTACCGGCACCTGGGCCGCAGCGACGACATGGAGATGGTCGGCGGGATCACCGTCTCCCCGCTGGAGGTGGAGGCCGTGCTGCGCACCCATCCCGGGGTGCGCGAGGTCGCGGTGGCGGCCGTGCCGGACGCGACCGGCACCGGACGGCTGCGCGCCTTCGTCGTCCCCGCCGCCACCCCGGCGCCGGACGGGCTCCCGGACGAACTGCTGGCGCTGGCCCGGCAGCGGCTGGCCGCCTTCAAGGTCCCGCGCAGCGTCAGCCTGCTGCCCTCCCTGCCCCGCACGTCGTCGGGGAAGCTCCGCCGCCATCTGGTCCGCCGGGGCGCGTGGTGACCACGACTGAAAGGACCGTCTCCATGCAGGAATCGCAGGAGTCCCTCATCGGCGACCGCGGGTTCTACCTCGGCCCGCTGTTCCGGCGGGCGGCCCAGCGGCACGGCGGGGTGTTCGTCACCCTGGACCGGCCCCTGGACACCCACCCGGACCTCGGCGTCCGTCTGAGCTATGCGGAACTGGCCGACGCGGTCGAGGAGTTGTCGGCCCGGCTGTGGGCCGCCGGGGTGCGGCCCGCCGAGCAGGTCGTCGTGCACAAGACCGACAACGTCGACATCGTGCTGCTGACCTGCGCCGTCTCCCGGATCGGCGCGGTGCCGGTGCTGCTCTCGCCCGCGCTGTCCGGCGAGGTGGTCGGCAAGCTGCTCCCCAGACTGCAGCAGCCGTGGCTGGTCACGGACGGGGCCAGGCTCAAGGACCTGGAGGTCGCCGGCCTGGTCCGGCAGACCCTCACCGTCGACAGCGTGCCCGGCGTGGTGTCCCTCACCGAGCACACCGGCGCGAAGGTCCCCGCGCCGATCCGGCTGCACCCGCGCGAACCCGCCCTGATCACCCACAGCTCCGGCACCACCGGCGTCCCCAAACTCGCCGTGCACTGCCCGCAGACCATGTGGAACCGGCTGGTCCCGCAGCAGGCGATGGGCTGGCCCACCCGGGGCGAGGTCGCGGCCCTGCACATGTCCTTCGTGCACTCCCGCTTCTACCACCTGCTCGGCGTCCTGCTGCACTACGGCAGCCCGCTGCTGCTGATCACCGACCCCGACCCGGCGAAGGTCGGCCCGATGCTGGCCCGGCACCGCCCGGGCATCGTCGAGACCCACCCCAACACCTTCGTGCTGTGGGAGGAGCTGGCGGACGCGCCCGGCGCCCCGCTGTCGCGCGTCAGGTCGTACGGCTCGACGTTCGACGCCATCCACCCGCGGACGGTACGACGGCTCCTCGACGCCTCGAAGCGCCGTAACCCGTGGCTGCTGCAGCTGTACGGGCAGAGCGAGACCGGACCGGTCGCCTTCCAGTGGTTCACGCGGCGGAGCGCGGCCCGCGCGGACGGGCGGCGGGTCGGCATCGGGATCCCGGGCTTCACCCGGGTCCGCGTCACCGGCCCCGACGGCCTGCCCGCCGCGCCCGGCACCCCCGGCCGGATCGAGGCCCGCACCCGGGGCCGCATCCTCACCTACCTCGGCGCCCGCGAGCAGTACGAACGGCAGCTGGACGGCGAGTGGTGGCAGATGGGCGACATGGGATACCTGAGCCGGCTGGGCGCGCTGTACCTGATCGACCGGGAGATCGACCGGATCGACTCCGTGCACAGCAACCTGGAGGTCGAGGACACCCTCATGGACCGGCTGGAGGAGCTCCGCGAGGTGGTCATCGTGCCGGGCGCGGACCGCGAGCCGGTGCCGGTGGTGTGCGTGCGCGGGGAACGGCCGCTGGACCCGGAGCGCTGGCGGGCGGCGACCGCCGACCTGCCCGCGATGGCGGAGCCGAGGCAGTGGCGGTTCGAGGAGCTGCCGATGACGGCGACCTGGAAGGTGAAGCGGGTGGAGATCACCCGGATGCTGGCGGAGGGGGTCCGCGCGTGACCCCGGTCGTCGTGGTCGGCGCCGGTCCGGTGGGCCTGTCGGCGGCGCTGGCGCTCCGCGCGCACGGCCTGCAGGCCATGCTCCTCGAAGCGGACCCCGAGGAGCGCGAACGGCCGGGCAGCCGGGCCCTGTTCGTGCACCGCGAGACCCTCGCACTGCTCGACGCGATGCGACCGGGACTCGCCGCCGAGATCACCTCGTACGGCCGGACCTGGCACACCAGAAGAACCCTGTACCGGGGGCGGGAGGTGTACTCCCGCACCTTCCCGCCCCCCTCCGGCCCACCGCCCTTCACCAGCCTGCGCCAGCTCGACACCGAACGCTTCCTGCGGGAGGCCTGCGCGGCGGCGGGCGTGGAGTTCGTGTGGAACGCACGGGTGATCGGCGTCCGCACCACCGCCTCGGGCGTGTCACTCAGCTGCGCCGACGGCCGGGAGCTGACGTGCGGGCACGTGATCGCGGCGGACGGCGCCCGCTCCGCCGTCCGGGCCGGGCTCGGCATCCCCATGGAGGGCACGCACGGCGAGGGCTTCCACGTGGTCGTCGACGTGGCGGACCGGCCCGGCGCCGAACTGCCCCTCGAACGGGTCTTCCACTACGAGCACCCGGCCGTCGGCGGCCGCAGTGTGATGCGGGTGCCGTTCACCGGGGGCTTCCAGGTGGACCTCCAGTGCCATGCCCACGACCGGGTGGAGGAGTACGGCACCGCGGAGGCCGTCCGCCGCTGGCTGCCCGGGGTGGTCGGCGAGGGACACGAGGAATACGCGGACCGGATCCTGTGGGTGTCGACGTACCGCTTCCTGCGCAAGGTCGCGGCCTCCTTCACCGACCCGCACCGCCGGGTACTGCTCGTCGGGGAGGCCGCACACCTCTTCCCGCCGTTCGGGGCGCGGGGCATGAACAGCGGGATCGCCGACGCGGCAGCGGCGGCGGAGGCCGTCGCGACCGGCACGGTGGCGGACTTCGCGGCGGTACGGCGGGCCGCGGCCCTGTTCAACAGCGAGGCGGCCGGGGCCGCCCTGGACCATCTGCGGCCCCGGCGGCGGATCGTACGGCTGCGGCAGCGCGCGGCGGCGGCGCTGGCGCCGGTCCTGCCGTCCTGCGGATCCTGGCTGGAGCACGCGCCGTACGGGCCGCGGGGCGGGGCAACGGCGTCGGCGGGCCGGAAATACTGAGCGCGGCGGAGAAGGAGCAAGGAGGCGTCATGACACGACCGGCCGTGACCGAAGGCCTGCTGACATGGTCGCCGCGCGCCGGACTGCGGCCTGCAGGGGACGCGGACGAACCATTGCTGGTCGCGGACTCCTGGCTGGTGCGGGACGGCAGGGTGCGCGGCCTGGACCGGCACCGGGACCGCTTCGTGCGGTCCTGCGGCGAGTGCGACGGACCGCCGGCCCACCGGATGCTGGAGTTCTGGCGGGACATGACGGCCGCGCTGCCCCGCACCGGCGCGTGGTTCCCCCGCGTCGAGCTCACGCCCCACCACGTGCGGTTGCGCCTGCGGCACGCGCCGCCGCTCGGCTCCACGGTCGAGGTCTGGGCGGTCGGCCGGCCCGATCCGCGTACCGTGCCCCGCCGCAAGGGCCCCGACCTGGACACCCTGGCCCGGCTGCGCGCCCGGGCGGTCGAGGCGGGGGCCCAGGAGGCGGTGCTGGTGGGCCCGTCCGGGGTGGTCCTGGAGGCGGCCACCACCAGCGTCCTCTGGTGGGAGGACGACACCCTGTGCCTGCCGCCACCACGGCTGCCCGTGCTGCCCGGGGTGACCCTCGCACTGATCCAGGAGCGCGCGGAGCGCACCGGCATCCCCGTCGCCCACCGGGAACGGACCCTGGCCGGCCTGGCGGACCACGAGGTGTGGCTGGTGAACGCCCTGCACGGCATCAGACCGGTGACGCGTTGGGTGGGCGGCCCGTGGAACGCCGGTAAGGCGGTACGGGCACCTGAGTGGCGGGAGTGGCTGGACGGGGAGGCGATGACGCCCCTTCTTTAGGGGCGCGGGGCTGTATCGATATGCGGCTCCGCCGCGTGGGCGCGACCAGCCCCCACCCCACCCGCAGCCGAAAAACAACCGCCCCCCTGCGACGCAAATGAAAACCGGCCCGGCAATATCTCACCGGGCCGGATATCAGGCTTCTTTTATTCGGCCCGCTTGGGCTGATAAGCCCCCGGCACCATCCGCGTCGCAATGGCGATCCGGTTGTACGCGTTGATGACGGTGGCCGCCCAGACGAGCGCCGCGAGCTGCGCCTCGTCGAAGATCCCGGCGGCCTCGGCGTAGACGTCGTCCGGCACGTGGCCGTCGGCGACGAGAGTGACCGCCTCGGTCAACGCCAGTGCGGCACGCTCCCGTTCGGTGAAGAAGGGGGTCTCCCGCCACGCGTTCAGGGCGTAGATCCGCTGCTCGGTCTCGCCCTGCGCGCGAGCGTCCTTCGTGTGCATGTCGAGGCAGAACGCGCAGCCGTTCAACTGGGAGGCGCGTATTCTGACCAGCTCGAGGATTTCCGGTTCGACCTTGGCGTCCTGGGCCGCGGTGACGGCGGCGGCATGGAGGGAACCCATGGCCGAGGAGACGTCCGGGGTGATTTTCTTGAGGGCCACGCGGGAAATCTGATCGCCATTGCTCATGGGGATGACTATAGCCTCCGGAATTGAATTAAGGAGGCGATCACGGGAGCCGCCGCCGGGGAATTCAGGCGGCGCCGGTCACGGCCGGGTCGGACAGCACCGCGCACAGGATGTCCAGCGCCCCCGACCAGGCGTGGTCGGGCGGGGTGCCGTAGCCGAGGACGAGGGCGTCCGGGGGTGCGGTGGCCGCGTCGGGGTGGCGGTGGCGCGGGGTGAGGCCTTCGAGGGCGAGGCCGCGGGCCGCGGCTGCCCGGATCACCCGGCGCTGGGTGCCGGGCGGCAGCCGCAGCACGACGTGCAGGCCCGCCGCGATGCCGGTGACCCGGATCGCCGGGGCGTGCTCGGCGAGGGCCCGGACGAGGGCGTCCCGGCGCCGCCGGTAGCGGGAGCGGGCCGCGCGGACGTGCCGGTCGTAGGCACCGGAGACGATGAACTCGGCCAGCGTCAGCTGGTCCAGCGCCCCGCAGGTGTCCACACCGCCCTTGACCGCCGTCACCTCCCGGGCCACGGCCGGCGGCAGCACCATCCAGGCCAGCCGCAGCGCCGGCGCCAGGGACTTGCTGGCCGTGCCCAGGTAGACGACCTCGTCGGGGGCGAGTCCCTGGAGGGCGCCGACGGGCCGGCGGTCGTAGCGGAACTCGCCGTCGTAGTCGTCCTCCAGGACCAGGCCGCCGGTGCGGCGCGCCCAGTCCACGACGGCCGCCCGCCGGTCGTGGTGCAGCGGTACGCCCATCGGGAACTGGTGGGAGGGCGTCAGCAGTACGGCGGCCGCTCCCGGGGCCGGCTCCCGGGTGTCCGTGCCGAGTTCGTCGAAGGGCAGCGGGGCCTGGCGGAGACCGGCCGCGGTCAGCAGCTGCCAGTGCTCGTCGAGGCCGTACGACTCCACGGCGACCGTGTCCGCCCCGCGGGCCCGCAGCAGCCGGCCGAGCAGGCTCAGGCCGTGGGCGAACCCGGCGCAGATCACGATGCGTTCGGGGTCGGCGCGGACGCCCCGGGCGCGGGCGAGGTAGGCGGCGAGCTCGGTGCGCAGTTCGGCGCGGCCGCGTGGATCGCCGTAGCCGAAGGCCTCGTTGGGGGCGGCGGTGAGGGCGCGGCGGGCGGCCCTGAGCCACTCGGTGCGGGGGAAGGCGGAGACGTCGGGGAAGCCGGCGCGCAGGTCGTAGACGGGCCGGTGGGCGGCCGTACCCGCGGGGGTCTCCGCCTGCCGCACCGGCACCACACCCGTCGCGACCCGGGTGCCGGAGCCCTGCCGGGCGGTGAGCCAGCCCTCGGCGACCAGGTCGGCGTAGGCGTCGGCGACGGTGTTGCGGGCGATGGCCAGATCGGCGGCGAGCGAGCGGGAGGAGGGCAGCCGGGTGCCGGGGAGCAGCCGGCCGCTGTGCACGGCCTCGCGCAGGGCGTCGGTCAGGCCCCGGCGCAGGCCCGGACCGGCGGCCGGTTCCAGGTGGAGGTCGATGCCCAGCGTGGCCCGGGCAGGGCGGGTGGCCCACGTTTTCTCCATGGAAATGGACCATACCCCTGGGCTGCCTGGCACCTAGTGTCGGCATCATGAGCAGCCAGGAAAACGCCGAGTACGCCCCCGAGCACACCCCCCGCCTCCCCTGGGCCCAGCACGCGCCCGAGGTCTACAGGGCGATGGTCCGGCTGGACGGAGCCGCCCGTAAGGGGCTGGACGCCAAGCTGTTCGAGCTGGTGAAGATCCGCGCATCGCAGCTCAACCACTGCGCGTACTGCCTCGACATGCACACCAAGGACGCGCTCGCGGCGGGCGAGAGCATCCAGCGCATCGTCCAGCTCAGCGCGTGGGAGGAGTCGAAGCACTTCTACACCGAGCAGGAGATCGCCGCGATCGAGCTGACCGAGGCCGTCACCGTGCTGACCGACGGCTTCGTGCCGGACGAGGTCTACGAGCGGGCCGCCAAGCAGTTCGACGAGGTGCAGCTGACGCAGCTGATCGCCTCGATCATCGTGATCAACTCCTGGAACCGGTTCGCCGTGACGACCCGGATGGTCCCCGGGCACTACACGCCGGGCCAGCACGGATGAGCAAGGCCGGCACCTTCCGGGCCCTGCACCACGGGCGCCCGCCGGGAGACCCCCTGATCCTGCCCGGCCCGTGGGACGCGGCGAGCGCCCGGGCCCTGGTGGCGGCCGGGTTCCCGGCGCTGGCGACGCCCAGCGCCGGGGTCGCGGCGAGTCTGGGGTACGCGGACGGCGAGACCCCGGCGGCGGAGATGTTCGCGGCGCTCGCGCGGATCACGCGGGCCGTGGACGTGCCGGTGTCCGCGGACGTGGAGGACGGCTACGGGCTGGCGCCGAAGGAGCTGGTCGAGCGCCTGCTGGAGGCCGGGGCGGTCGGCTGCAACCTGGAGGACTCCGCCGGGGGCGTCCTCAAGGACCCGCACGAACACGCCGAGTGGCTCGCCGAGGTCCGTTCGGCCGCCGGTGACCGGCTGTTCCTCAACGCCCGCGTCGACACCTTCGCACGCGGGGTCACCGACCCCGGCCGGGCGATCGAGCGGGCCGCGCTGTACGTCGCGGCCGGCGCCGACTGCGTCTACCCGATCGACGCCCCGACCGCCGTACTCCCTCTTCTCCGCTCCGGCATCGAGGGCCCGCTGAACATGTACGCCCGGCCGGACGGCGCGAGCCCCGCGCCCGCCGAACTCGGCGAACTCGGGGCCACGAGGATCACGTTCGGCCCGGGACTGCTGCGCCTGGCACTGCGCTCGGTCCAGCGGGTCCTGGCCTAGGACCCGGCCGGTCCTGGCCCTTTCGTGCTCAGGTCAGGACGTGGCGCTCGCCGATTCGGCGGGCACGGCGTGCCGGGGCCGGCCCCTGGTCGAGATCTGACCGACGAGCTCCCAGAAACAGACCAGGGCGGTGACGGGCGGGATCCCGAAGATCACTAACGACAACAGCGCATGGGAGGAGTGGCTGACGCACAGCCCCACGGCCACGACGGAGGCGACCAGCACCACACACCAGGACCGGCGCGCGCTCCGGCGCTGCGCGGTGGCCCGCAGGACGGACAGCGCCGCCACGAACCACGGGCCGTAGACCGTCAGCGGCCAGTACTGCGCCAGCCCGCCGGGGAGCACCGACGAGGCGATGCCGCGCAGCTGCGCGTAGGAGTAGCAGACGGACCAGGCCAGCATGGACACCGCGCACACCGAGACCGCCGCGATCAGGAGCGTGATGTGGGTGACGCTCCGGCCGCCGTCGAGCAGGTGCGAGTCGTGGCGGACCCGTCGGCGGCTGGCCCGGCGCTGAGCCGGCACGTCCACCAGGGTGGGGGCCGCGGCCACACCGGTCGGGGCGGACAGTATCTGCGCCAGCTCCTCCACCGGGTCCCAGTCGTTCGCCGCGACCCCTGGCTCCGGGACACCCCAGGTGTGGTCGTAGAGACCGGGATGGTCGTAGAAGCCGGTGTGGTCGTAGAGCCCCGGACCCGGGTCGTGCTGAATCCCGTCCATCGATTAACCTCCGCACCCTGTCTCAGAACGCCGCGTACAGATCCGCCAGGGTCCGCCGATATTCGTTTTCCATCGCATTGATTCTCTTCAGGAAATCATCGAGCAAGTCCGAGCATGAGGTGATATCCATACCACCGGGCCAGCGCAGCACGGTTGTCGGATGATCTTCGGCTGCGCACCAGTCCAATCGCGTCACGGTCACCTAACGACCGTCGCACGGGGCGGGACTTGGAGCGTTCGGGGGAATTCAGTCACCCGGAAGAGAAGTTATAGAATACTTACCGATTCACAGTTGAAGAAATTTTGAATATGCGGGCGATTACTCTCCGTGAATATTGAAACTAAAGGAACGACGATGTGACCGGTGCGACGGCCGGTGCGACGGCCAGTGCGACGGCCAGTGCGAGGCCGGTGCCTCAGTCCGCCGCCGGATCCGCGTCGCAGGCCGTGTCCGGCGGGCAGAACCAGTCCACCGCCGTCGTCAGAGCGGCCAGCTCGTCGTCGCGGCCGTCGGAGTCGGGGCCGTAGGAGGCGATGGCGTAGACCCTGCCGTCCTGCGCGACGAACCGCTCGTCGTAGACGTGCCAGGTGCCGACGTCCGGCTCGCCGCTGATCGCCCCGGCCAGGTACTCCAGGCGGGCGCCGGTGAACGGGCCGTCGACGAGGTCGGTGAGGCCGAGCTCCTCGAAGCCGTCCGGCTTGGGGGTCCCGTCGGAGAGGTAGAGCTCGAAGGAGGCGTCCGGGGAGTCCTCCGCGACCTGGTAGACCTGCAGCCGGTGGGTGCCGTCGGGGCTGCGGTAGTTGACCACGTCGAATCCGTACGAGGAGGCGGCGGTGGAGCGCGTCCAGCCCTCGGGGACGGCGGTCCGGAAGCCCTCGGTGTCCTGACGCAGCTCGTATCCCGCCGACGGTGACGGCGACGGTGTCGGTGACGGTGAGCCGGGCTCCGTGGGCGACCCGGTGGTCTCGGTGCCGGTCAGCACGGAAGGGGTCGGGGTGACCGAGGCGCCGGCCGCGGCGGGCCTGTGCCCGTCCCCCTTCCCGACCACCAGCGTCAGCACCAGGCTCACGGCCACACCGACGACGGCGGCCCCGACGACGACCGACCACACGACCCTGCGACCGGGCCACCGCCCCGCCGTCGCCACCCGGCCCGGCTCGACGGGCGCCCACCCGGCACCGGACGCCCAGGAGGCCTCGCCCCCGGCGGACCCCGACGGCACGGGCGCCGTGGGCATCGTGGGCGCCCCGGGCGCTGCCACGGACGGCTGCACCGGCTCCGGCACCCCCGGCCCCACGGCAGCCGCCCAGCCCCCGCCCCCGTCCGACCACCACTCGGTCGCCGGGGCGGGAGGCACGGCCGGGACCGGTGGCGGAGGTGTTGCCGCGGCCGGTGGCGGCGCCGGCGCGGTCGGCGTGGGTATCGGCACACTCGGCGGCGGTGCCGGCACGCTCGGCGGCGGTGCCGATGCCGGCGCCGGTGCCGGTGCCGGGGTGGGACGGGCCGGGCCCTCCTCCCAGCGTTGGGTGTCCTCGTTCCAGTGGCGTGATCCCCCGTTGGTCATGGCCGCCCTCTCACAGTCCGAGCAGGCCGGCCAGGGCGCCCGCCGAGGCCAGGACGTTGAGCAGGGCCTGGGAGTCGGTGAGCAGGGCGCGCAGGCGTTCCCGGCGGGTGGGGCCCGCCTGGCCCGTGCGGGCGATCTCCTCCTCGGTCTCGGCGAGTGCCGCGCCCAGCGCCGCCGTCTGCTCGGTGCCCCGCACCCGCTCCAGGTCGGCCCGCAGCTCCCGGATCGCGGCGAGGAGTTCCTCGTCGGCCCGGTCGCCCCCGGTGCCGTGGTGGTGGCTCTCGGCATGCGCGTGGCTGCCGATGGCGAACGTACTCCCCGTCACGTTCCCCATGCTGACCTGCGGTTCCTCACCGGCCATGGGTGTCGGCCCCCTTCTCCTGTACGACGCTGGTGGCGGTGGCGTGGCTGCCGACCGCGAACGTGGAGCCCTCGACCCGGCCGATGCTCACGTCGTTGCTGACATTGACGATCTTCTGGACGAACTCGCCGGTCTCGTACCCGGCGTCGGCGAGCGCGGCCCGTACGCCGTTCGCCACCCGGTCCTGGATGCTCCGCAGATAGCGGGCGACGTCCATCTCCTGGAAGTGGGATCCGACGTCCACCGAGGCCAGTTCGCGCACGGACAGCGCGGGCCCCTCGGGCAGCGCGCCCGCGTGGCCGCCGGTCAGCAGCCGCCAGACGTACACCGCGCCCCGGCCGAGCTGGACCAGCGAGCGGCCCACGGAACCGGGGACCAGGACGAGCGCGGCGGCCGTCTTGCCCACCCAGTTGTTGTTCCGGAACCGGTGGGCGACGCGGTCCGCCTCCTTGAAGTCCGCGCGGACCGGGGTCAGTACGTGCGGGGCGATCTCCAGGACGAGCATCCGGCCCTGGGTGTGGATGCGCACGAACACCGTGACGACCAGCTCCTCATCCCAGCCGTCGACCCGGATGCGCAGGAAGTGCCGGCGCTTCTCGGCGCCCTCCTCGACGGCCCGCGCCCGGTGCTCGGCGAAGGCGTCCGGGGTGTAGGGCGCCTGGTCGCGGCTGAGCAGCCCCTCGGCCGGGAGGAACACGCACTCGTCGATCTCCAGCTGGCGCAGCCGGTCCCGGACGCCGGGTCCGGCGTACTCGGCGGGGATGCGGAGCCGTTCGAGCAGCGGGCGGATCCGCTCCAGGACGGCGCGGTTGCTGAGCGGCTGCTGCTCCTTCTTCAGCTCGTCGCGCCGGAGTTCGACGGCGAGCACCCAGGTGCTGTAGGCGGTGCCGGCCCCGCAGAACGGATCGGTCTCGTTGTACATGATCAGCGGGGCGTGCTGTTCGGTCCGGATGCGCTGCCTGATCCGCTGGAAGCGGGGGCTCTCGGCCTTCTCCGCGGGGTCGTTCGCCGCGTCGGGGAAGCGCTGCGGGGAGAGTTCGCCGGCCAGGGCCCGGCTGAACCGGGTGCGCTGGGCGTGCCCGCACAGGGCGATGCCGGCCAGCACGGCGAGCGCGAGCCAGGCGTGCCAGGGCTTCGCGAGACCGCCGAGGTCGCCGCTGCCCGGGACCAGCAGGTCGGCGTAGCTGGTGGAGTCCGAGTAGCTGGAGCCGTAGTAGCCGTCGTCGGAGCCGTACGACTGGTACGACGTGCTGCCGCTGTCCGAGCCGCCGCCGAACGCGACGACCAGGGTCAGGATCAGGGCGGTGGTGAAGAACGCCCGGCCCCACCAGCGGACCAGGAAGGCGCCGATCGCCCGGTACAGCGGCGGCACCACGGTGAGCCCCTGGATCCAGGGGGCGACGGCGAGCGCGATGCCGGGCAGCAGGAACAGGGCGAGCAGCCAGCCGCTGAGCGGCAGCCCGACCGCCCACAGCCCCAGGATCGCGGCGGCCCACAGCAGTTCCTGGCGGCGGGCGCGCAGGGCGTGGGCGAGGACGCGGGCGGCGTCGAAGCCGAGCGAGGGGGCCACGAACCGCTGTTCGTTGAGGTCGAGTTCCTCGATGACCCGGTCCCGGTAGGCAGGGTCCAGATAGGTCCCCGCGCACAGCAGCCGGGTCGCCTCACTGGCGTACGGCGGCACCCCCGGCTGGGCGGGCGGGGCCGGTTCGGGCGTCGCCCGCTGCGGCTGTTGCGGCTGTTGCGGTTGCTGCGGCACGTAAGCAGTGCTCACGCGATCCCCCGATGCGTGTGAAGTGTGTTGTTGGACGTCGAGTTGACAAACCATCAGCATAGGGGGACGGCGGTGACCAGCGGAACGGAAATGTCGGAAGACGCCGCTGGTCAGAAGTCGGCCGGCGGGTCCTCCCCCACGCGCCCGTCGATCGACTCCCGGATCAGGTCGGCCTGTCCGACGTGCCGCGCGTACTCCTCGATCATGTCGGTCAGCAGCCGGCGCAGGCTGGGCCGCGCGCCGGTGCGGGAGACGTAGGCGATCAGGGCACCGGCGTCCCCGTCGGCCGCCGCCCGGCGTATCGCGGCCCGGGACCGGGCCACCGCCGCCTCCCACAGCGCGTACAGCTCCTCGGGGCTGTCGGCGGCGGCCGATCCCCACTCCCAGTCGGGCTCGGCGTCCCAGTCCACCGCGTCCCACGGGGCGGGGAGCTTCTCCCCCAGCAGCCGTACGGTGAAGTACTGGTCCTCCACCAGGGCGAGGTGTTTCAGCAGCCCGCCGAGGGTGAGGGCGGAGGGCGCGAGCCGACGGCCGAGCGCCGCGGCGTCGAGTCCCTCGCTCTTCCAGGCGAAGGTGCGCCGCTGCCGCTCCAGGGAACCGATCAGGGTGTCGAGTTCGGTTCCGGCGACGGGCGGTTCCCACCAGACGGCCGACCGGGTGTCATCAGTCATGCCCCGAAGGTTACGGTCCGCCACTGACAACGTCCCCGGAACCGCCGCCGACCAGCAACTCCCTTACGCAGCGCCGCAGCCAGGCGTGCGCCGGGTCGGCGTCGTGGCGCGGGTGCCAGGCCAGGCCGAGAGGGATCGGCGGCAGCGGCAGCGGGACCTCGAAGGTGGTGAGGCCCAGGGCGGTGGCCAGCGGGACCCCCCAGGAGCTGATCAGACCGATCAGGTCGGAGTCGCGGAGCACGAAGAGGGAGGCCGGGAAGGTGCCGACGGTCCCCACCACATGGCGTTCCAGGCCGAGTTCCGCCAGTGCGGCGTCGACGGGGCCGTGCAGCTTGCCGCGCCGCGAGACGTTCAGGTGACCGGCCGCGGTCGCGTACCGCTCGGGCGTCACTTCGCCGGCCAGCAGCGGGTGTCCGGAGCGTACGACGCCGAGCATGCGGTCCTCGTGGAGCCGCTCCACCCGCACCTCGGGCGCGGTGGTGTCGATCGCGCCGACCTCCAGGTCGGCGGTGCCCTGCCGCAGGTACGGCAGGTCCACGTGGGCCTCGGCGAGGAAGCGGATGCGGATGCCGGGCGCCTCCGCGGCGGCCCGGGCGAAGAGGGTGGCGGCCTGGGTGCCGGCGATGGCGTCGGAGCCGATGATCGTGAACGTCCGGGAGACGGTCCGCAGATCGGTGTCCCGGCCCGGCGCGAACAGCGCCCGCGCCCGTTCCACCACCGCGCTCACCTCGGCGCGCACGGCCAGGGCGTGCGGGGTCGGCACCATCCCGCGTCCGGCGCGCACCAGCACCGGGTCGCCGAGCGCCCGGCGGATCCGGCCGAGGGTACGGCTCATGGCCGGTTCGGACAGGTGCAGCCGCCGCGCGGCCCCCTGCACGCTCTGCTCCTCCAGGAGGACGTCCAGTGCGACCAGCAGGTTCAGGTCGAGGCTGCCGGGAGAACCGGTGGATTGCGTCATACGCATTCGCCCCTTGCAAAGGTTGCACTGGAAAGCAGGCCAGCGCCGACCCTACGGTGACAGGGCATCCCACACCACCCACCAGCTCCCCGGGAGGAGCCGTGCCCTCGCACGCCCTGAAACGCCCCGTCCTGCTCGTCCTGTGCGCCTGCGTGCTGGTCGCGCAGAGCATGGTGGCCGCCATCAACCTGCTCATCCCCGAACTGGCCGCCTCGTCCCTGCACCCCTCGCACAGCGAGATCCTGTGGACCGTCGACGCCTACGTCATCGCCTTCGCGGCCCTGCTCGTCCCGGCCGGCGCGCTCGGCGACCGGTACGGCCGCAAGGGCGCCCTGCTGGCGGGCCTCGCCCTGTTCGCGGCGGGCGCGGCCACCAGTGCGCTCGCGCCGGATCCGGCCGTGCTCATAGCGGGCCGCGGCCTGTCCGGCGCCGGGGCCGCCCTGATCACCCCGGCCACCCTGTCGATCCTGGTCCACCTCTCCGCCCCCGAGCAGCGCGCCCGCGCCCTCGCCTCCTGGACCCTGGCGCTGGGCCTGGGCGGCGCGGCCGGCAACCTGGGCGGCGGCCTGGTCGGTCAGTTCCTGTCCTGGCGGGCCCTGTTCGCCGCGATGGTCCCGCTGGCCGCGCTGCTCGCCCTGGCCGTCGCCGTCGTCACCCCGCGCACCGAACGCTCCGCGCGCAGCAACCCGGACCCGCTCGGCACCCTGCTCCTGACGGCGGGCCTGGTGGCGGTGCTGTTCGGCATCATCGAGGGCACCACGTACGGCTGGACGTCGGCGCCCATCCTCGGCTCCTTCGCGGCGGGCGCCGTCCTGACCGCCCTGTTCACCGCGCACGCCCTGCGCGCGCCGCGCCCCCTCTTCGACCCGCGCGTCTTCGCCTCCGCCCGGCTGCGCTCGGCGTCCCTCGGCACGGCGGCCGGCTTCTTCGGCCTCTTCTCCCTCTTCTTCGTCAACTCGCAGTACCTGCAGGGCGTGAAGGGCTACGACGCGGCCGTGACCGGCGTCGCCATCATGCCGCTGACGATCGGCATGGCCCTGGTCCCGAGGCTCGCCGCCCGCTGGGCGGGCCACCCGCGCGCGGTCGTCGGCGCCGGGCTCGCCCTGATCGGCCTCGGGCTGCTCGGCGCCTCCACCGTCGACGCGGCCACGCCGTACTGGACGTACGCCTGCTGGCTGCTGGTCATCTCGGTGGGCACCGGTCTGTCGATGCCGGCCCTCACCCTCGGCGTGGTGAGTTCGCTCCCGCCGCACCAGGCGGGTCTCGGCTCCGGGCTCGGCACCACGGCCCGCGAGACCGGCGCGGCCCTCGGGGTCGCGGTCACCGGCACGGTCCTGTCCGCACACGGCGACCTCGCCTCCGGGATGGGCCCCGCCCTGCGTACCGTCGCGCTGCTGGTCCTCGCGGCGACGGCGATCGTGGTGGCCGGTCACGGCCGCCGCACCCCGACACGCACTATCGCGTCCGAGCCGGAACGCGTACTATCGCGTTCTACCGGCGCCTGAGCAACTCCCCGCACACTACGGCCCGTTGAGGAGCCCCCCGATGCCCGCCCTCCTGAACCCCGTCCTCGACCTGCTGACCCTGCGCGGCACCGTCACCGAGGCCGAACAGATCACCGCCCGGATGCGCCGCCTGCGCATCGACGGCGACCAGCTCGCCGGCCTCGACGTCCGGCCCGGCCAGCAGGTCCGGGTCCTGGTCACCGGCCTGACTCTCCGCACCTACTCCGTCTGGCGTTACGACCCGTCCGGCGTCGTCGAGCTGTGCGTCCTCGACCACTCCGAGGGCGGACCGGGCGCCCGCTGGGGCCGCACCGTCGAGGCGGGCGAGCAGGTACGGCTGCGCAAGCCGGAGGGCACCTTCACGCTGCGCCCCGACGCCGCCCACCACGTCTTCGTCGGCGACGAGACGGCCGCGGTCGCCTTCGGCGCCATGCTCGCGGCACTGCCCGAGGAGGCCCCGATCTCCGGGTGCGTCGAGACGGAGACGGCCGCCGACCGGCTGCCCCTCCCCCACGCGGAGCGGCTCGACTGGCTGCTCAGGACCGAGACCTCGCTGCCGGAGGCGGTACGGCGGCTCGCTCCCGAACCCGGCGGTGTGGCGTACGTCGCCGGGGAGGCACGGGCCGTGCAGGCGGTGCGGAAGGTGCTGGTCCAGGAGGCGGGTTGGGACCGGCGCGCGGTGCTCACCAAGCCGTTCTGGACACCGGGGAAGCGCGGGATGGAGTGACACCGCGGGCACGGCGACGGGCCCCGCTCCGGAGGGATCCGGAGCGGGGCCCGTCGGGGTGCGGGAGGCTCAGATGAGACCGAGGGCGCGGACCGCGTCGCGCTCCTCCGCCAGCTCCTGCACCGACGCGTCGATGCGGGCGCGGGAGAACTCGCTGATCTCCAGGCCCTGGACGATCTCGTAGACGCCGTCCTTGGTGGTGACCGGGAAGGAGGAGATCAGGCCCTCCGGGACGCCGTAGGAGCCGTCCGACGGGATGCCCATGGAGGTCCAGTCGCCGTCGGCGGTGCCGTTGACCCAGGTGTGCACGTGGTCGATGGCCGCGTTGGCGGCGGAGGCCGCGGAGGACGCGCCGCGGGCCTCGATGATGGCCGCGCCGCGCTTCGCGACGGTCGGGATGAACTCCTCGGCCAGCCACTTCTCGTCGTTCACGACCTCGGCGGCGTTCTTGCCGGCGACCGTGGCGTGGAAGATGTCGGGGTACTGGGTGGCGGAGTGGTTGCCCCAGATCGTCAGGCGCTTGATGTCGGCGACCGTCGAGCCCGTCTTCTTCGCGAGCTGGGTCAGCGCGCGGTTGTGGTCGAGGCGGGTCATCGCGGTGAAGCGCTCGGCCGGTACGTCCGGCGCGGCGGCCTGGGCGATCAGCGCGTTGGTGTTGGCCGGGTTGCCGACGACCAGGACCTTGATGTCGTCCGCGGCGTGGTCGTTGATGGCCTTGCCCTGCGGCTTGAAGATGCCGCCGTTGGCCTCCAGGAGGTCACCGCGCTCCATGCCCTTGGTGCGGGGGCGGGCGCCGACCAGAAGGGCGACGTTGGCGCCGTCGAAGGCGACGTTCGGGTCGTCGGAGATGTCGATGCCCTGGAGCAGCGGGAAGGCGCAGTCGTCGAGCTCCATCGCGGTGCCCTCGGCGGCCTTGAGCGCGGGGGTGATCTCCAGGAGGCGGAGCCGGACCGGCACGTCCGCGCCGAGCAGCTGGCCGGAGGCGATGCGGAAGAGCAGGGCGTAACCGATCTGGCCGGCCGCGCCGGTGACGGTGACGTTCACGGGAGTGCGGGTCATGGCGTTCTCCGTATGACAGCTGGCGGTGGGCGTCCTTGCCCTGGGTGCCCTGGGGTGCGGACGTACAAATGATCGATCTCTTGGTATCAAGAGATCCACCGGTCAGGCTATCGCGCATCAAGGATGCCGGAGGGCGAGGGGTCGGTGTGGCTCACCCCACAAAACTCCCCCCGCGAAAGAGGCGGCCGCCTGCCCGGGAGAGGTGGGACAGGACGGCCGCCACTCGGGGGTACCGGATTCCGGACTCCCGTGGGGGGATACCTTCCGCGTGCCCAGGAGAGCGGCCCGCATTCCTGCGTGCCGCCGGTTTCTTCGCCGGACAGGCTGCCGTGGTCACGCTTCCTACGTCGTGCACCCCTGCTGCCCCGAGGCCAGCGTCGCGCACGCCTTCGCCTGTGCCGCGTCCCGCACCGCCACCATCGGCGTGTACGCGATCGTGTCGCCGGCGGCCGTGATGGAGCCGCGTTCCGTGCTGGTGCCGGCCGTGACCCGGACCGAGTCGCCCTGCGCGGCCCCGGTGATACGGCCCCACGCGGCGCCGCAGGTCCTGCTGTAGCGGACCTCCAGGGTGGTCGCGCCGACCGCGACGGTCTTGGCGGTGGTCACGAGGTCGCCGCTGCACCCCATGGCCTCCGCGTCCTTGCCGGTGCAGCCGGCGCCCGCGCACTTCACCCCGGCCGGGAGCCGGCTGCTGGTGCCGGTGGAGGGGGTGGCCGAGGCGCCGCTGCCCTGGTTCTTCTTCCCGTCGCCGTCGCCCCCGGTGAGGAAGAGGACCGCGGCGATGACCACGGCCACGCCGACGACCCCGGCGAGGAACATCGTCAGCCGCCGCCTGCCGCCGCCGGGCGGGGCCGCAGGCGTGGCCGGGCCGCGGGAACCCGCGCCCTCCCGGCGGTTCGCGTCGGGTGCCGTCGGCTGGGGCGGGATGGTGGGCGAGACACCCGCCGGCCCGGCGATCCCCGGCATCGCCACGGCGCTGCCCGCCCGGCGCGGCGCCTTGCCGCCGGCGGTGGTGGTCGTGGACGTGGCGGGCGGCGCCCCGAACTCCCCGAGCGCGGCCCGCGCCTGGGAGATCCGGATCGCCTCCATGGTCATGTCGTGGCGCATCTCCGAACGGCTCCAGGCCCGTTCGGCCAGCTCCCACATGGTCGTGAGGTGGACGGGATCGGTGTCGGTGACCTCGGCGAGCGCGACGACCGCGCCCTTGGGCGCCAGCAGGCGGCCGTTGAGATAGCGCTCCCAGGACGTCTTGGCGTAGCCGGTGCGGTCGGACAGTGCCGCGACGCTCAGCCCGCCGCGGTCCACGAGCCTCCGCAGCTGGGTGGCGAACTCCTTGACCTGCGGATCGAGTTCATCCGGCAGGGCTTTCCAACGAGGCATTGCTTCCCCCCTCTTTCCCCCGGTCCTCTTTCCCCCGGTTCGGTGCCGTGTCTTCCCCCGCGCTCCCCGCGCGCGGTGCCCCCGCGCCGGTCCCCGTTCTGGCTACCCACCGGAATGCGGCGACCCCGGCGGACAGTCCCCGAGCAGGGGGCGCACAGGAGCACTGACCCGTCCGGCATGCACCGTCGCACGCCGCCCGCCGTACGGTCCAACGGGCCGTCGACTCGTCCAGATTGGCCACGTTAGCCCGGCTGTGAGTCGGCTTCGTGACATATCCGCGAACTTGTCAACACATCGACACACCGGTCATCCAGCCGTGACCTCACAGGCCACAGAGCGCTCAGCTCACCCGAGAGCCACGGCACCGACGACCGCCACCAGGAGCAGCGCGAGCAACAGCAGGACCGCGTACAGCAGCAGACGGCCGTGCGCGCGGGACGCCGGGTCCGGCTCCGGCCGGTCCCACCACGGGAGGGTCGGGTCGTCCTCGTACCCCTCCGCGTCCCCGGCGCCCGCCGGGCGGTCCGGCCCGGTCGCCGGGCGCGGCCAGGCCTGGACGGCGAGTTCCCAGCGCACGGCGTGCCGTTCGGCGTCGGCGCCGGCCAGGCCCGCGACCCGGCACAGCGCGACGACGGCCTGGCGGGGCGGCGGCTGCACGGCGTTGAGGTAGCGCTGCCAGGAGGACTTGCTGTACGCGGTGCGGGCACCCAGCGCGACCAGGCTGAGGCCGGTGTCGTCCTTGAGGAGCCGCAGCTGCTCCACGAAGTGCCGCACCTCCGGCGGGAGTCCCTCCGGCAGCGGCTGCCAGCCGCCCATCACGCACCTCCACGGCCTGCCCCGTTGCCAGTTCGTTGCCAGTTCAGAGCGGGTGACGACGGCGGGCGGCCCGACGGTTCCCGCAGGCTGTGGCAGTACGGGCGGCCCGTAGCGGAACTGTCACCTCTCTGCCACAGCCGACGGACAGCCGTTGAACAGCCGCGCCACGGTGGGAAGGCTGATTCAGGACGGCGGTCCGTCCTGCTCGGGGGAGGGGACGGGCCGCCTTTCGGACAGACCACGGACCGGACCACCCGACAGACCACGGACCGGACCACGGACCGGACCACGGACCGGACCACGGACCGGACCACGGACCGGACCACGGACGGGACCACCGGACGGGATCGCCGGGCGGACCAGCGACCGGCCCGCCGACAAGACCGCCGCCCAGGCCGTCGTCGGTTCACCGGTCGGTCACCGGTCAGCTCGCGGGTCCGCCCGGCGTCACCAGCCCCGTCTCGTACGCCACCACCACCGCCTGCGCCCGGCTGCCCAGGTCGAGCTTGGTCATGGTGCGGTTGAGGTGGGTCTTCACGGTCGCCTCGCTGATGTAGAGGCGGTCGGCGATCTCCAGGTTGGACAGCCCGCGCGCGGTGAGCTTGAGGACCTCGACCTCGCGGGAGGTCAGCACGTCGAGGTCGGGCGGTGGTCCGGCGTCGGGGCCGAGGCCGGGGCCGTGCCGGTGGGCGAAGGCCTCGACCAGGCGCCGGGTGACGCTGGGCGCGAACAGGGCGTCACCGCCGGCCACCGCGGTGACGGCGGCCAGCAGCCGTTCGGGGCCGGAGTCCTTGAGGAGAAACCCCGAGGCGCCGGCGCGCAGCGCGCCGTACACGTACTCGTCGAGGTCGAAGGTGGTGAGGACGAGGATGCGGGGCGCGGGACCCTCCGCCCGGGCGAGGATGCGCTCGGTGGCCTCGATGCCGTTGACCCCCGGCATCCGGATGTCCATGAGGACGACGTCGGGCCGGGTCTCGGCGGCCAGCCGCACCGCCTCCGCACCGTCCCCCGCCTCACCGGCCACCTCGAATCCGGGGGCCGCCTCCAGCAGGCCCACCAGGCCGGCGCGGATGAGGAACTGGTCGTCGACCACGAGCACTCTGGTCATCCGGTACGGTCGTCCCCCCGCCGTGCGAGTGCGGCCGATGTCGGCAGGGTCAGCTCGACCGCGAAGCCGCCCTCGGAGCGTGGGCCGACGCTGATCGTCCCGCCGTAGAGCTTGGCCCGCTCACGCATGCCAATCAAGCCATGTCCGGCGCCCGTTGACACTCTGTCCGAATTCACCCCCTCTCCGTCGTCGAGGACGGACACGGTCAGCTCGTGGGGCCCGTACCGGAGCAGCACACGCGCGTGGGCGCGGCCGGCGTGCTTGAGGACGTTGGTCAGCGCCTCCTGGACGACGCGGTAGGCGCACAGCTCCACGCCGGGCGGCAGCGGCCGGGGAGCGCCCTCGACCACGAACTCGACGGGCAGTCCGCCGGCCCGCACCCTCTCGACGAGCTCGACCAGCCGGTCCAGCGTCGGCATGGGGGCGCGCTCGGCGGCACGCGGATCCTCGTCCCTGAGCACCTGGAGCATGCGCCGCAGCTCGTCCAGGGCCTCCCCGCTGGTGTCGGCGATGGTGCCGAGCGCCCCGCGCGCCTTGCCCGGATCGGACTCGAAGACGAACCTGGCGAGCCCCGCCTGCACCGAGATCACCGACATGTGATGGGCGACGACGTCGTGCAACTCCCGTGCGATCCGCCCGCGTTCCTCGACGACCGCGCGCCGGGCCCGCTCGGTCTGCTCGGCCCGCAGATGCCGGGTGAGCGCGGCGGACCGCTGCGCGAGATGCCCGAACCAGACCAGCACCGAGCAGTACAGCAGTGCCTGCATGACGACCGACGGCATCGAGGAGTTGTCGGTGACGATCCCCGCGTACAGCCACATGCCGGTCATGCAGGCCGCGCAGCCGACGGCGACCCGGACCGGCCGTACCGAGGCGATGGTGTACAGCGCGAGCATGGAGCCGAAGGTGCACACCACGGGCCAGAAGCCGAGGCTGACGTAGACGATCGAGGCGCCCTGCATGACGGCGAAGACCGCGACCGGCCACCGCCCGCGCAGGGCGACGGGCAGCTGCGCCAGCCCGATCAGCGCGTACGCCCGCGCGTCCAGCTGCGGCCACCCCTGTGTCGGCGACTCACGCCCCAGCAACACGGCCATCACGACCGTCATGCACGCGATCAGCGTGTCGACGGCGAGTGGGGGCGGGTTCCGCGGTCGCATCGCCGCAGCGTAACGCGGGGCCCGCGGAGAGCGAGTCAATCGCCCGACGTACCGCGGAAGTTGTAGGGGGTTCAACCGGAGGTGGGATTCGCGAACGGACCCGGATCCCTACCTTCGAACCGGGGGGAGGAGGCCCGCACCCACCGGGGGAGGTGCGGGCCATGCCCTGCTCTTTTTGGGGGCGCGGGGCTGTATCGGATCTGCGGCTACCGCCGCGCGGGCGCGACCAGCCCCCGCGCGCCCGCAGCCGACGACGAATCCTCAGCTCTTCATCGTGAAATGCAGCGTGTCCTTCAAATAAGGGATCACCAGCCACGGCTTCGGCTGCGCCATCAACGCCAGCAGCACGATCGCCAGCCCCAGCACCCCGTACGTCGCGATGTCCGTGAACCGCGACCGGACCGCCAGCATCCCCACGCTCGGCAGTATCCACCGCATCACCGCCCCGGCCAGCAGCGCCGCCCCGATCAGCAGCGCCCCGATCCGGAACTGGTCCAGCGAGGTCAGCAGCAGCCCCACTCCGACGCTCGCCAGTACGACCAGCATCGGCCACTGCCGGGCCGGCGCCGGCAGATCACCCGACGCGGCCCTGCCGCCCCCTTCGGGGCGCGCGGTGTCCCGGGTGAACAGCGGGAAGCGCCGGGTCGCCCGGCGCCCCGCGCCCTGCTCGTGACCGCGGTCAGCCGACACTGCGCTCCGCCGCCTCGACCACGTTGACGAGCAGCTGCGCCCGGGTCATCGGCCCGACACCGCCGGGGTTCGGGGAGATCCATCCGGCGACCTCGGCGACCCCGGGGTGCACGTCGCCGACGATCTTGCCCTCGGCGTTGCGGGAGACGCCGACGTCGAGGACGGCGGCACCCGGCTTGACGTCCTCGGGACGGATCAGGTGCGGGGAGCCGGCGGCGGCGACGATGATGTCGGCGCGCTTCAGATGCGAAGCGAGATCCCGTGTACCGGTGTGGCACTGCGTGACCGTCGCGTTCTCGCTGCGCCGGGTGAGCAGCAGCGGCATCGGACGCCCGATGGTCACGCCCCGGCCGACGACCACGACCTCGGCGCCCTTGATCTCGACGCCGTGGCGGCGCAGCAGGGTGAGCACGCCGTTGGGGGTGCAGGGCAGCGGCGCCGGCTCGCCGAGGACCAGCCTGCCGAGGTTCATGGGGTGCAGGCCGTCGGCGTCCTTGTGCGGGTCCATCAGCTCGAGGATGCGGTTCTCGTCGATGCCCTTGGGCAGCGGGAGCTGGACGATGTAGCCGGTGCAGGCGGGGTCGTCGTTGAGCTCGCGGACGACCGCCTCGATCTCCTCCTGGGTCGCGGTGGCCGGGAGTTCGCGCTGGATGGAGGCGATGCCGACCTGCGCGCAGTCGCGGTGCTTGCCGGCGACGTACTTCTGGCTGCCGGGGTCGTCCCCGACGAGGATCGTGCCGAGGCCGGGCGTGACGCCCTTCTCCTTCAGCGCCGCCACGCGGGCGGTCAGATCGGACTTGATCGCGGCTGCGGTGGCCTTGCCATCGAGAATCTGGGCGGTCATGGCTCCATCCTCGCGGATAGCGGCCTCCCGGTTCCAGTCGGGTGTGCGGTCATGATCAATGATGTTGCACTTGCACAACACATCGCGAATCGGGGTGGACAACAACACGCCCGTACTAAACGATGAGCGGCGCAGTATCGCGGTCCGGTGGGGGGCAAACCGCTCAGATCATGACGTACCTCCGTCCTTGTCCGCGTCGTCCCCGCAGGATCAACGGAGGAAGACCGTCATGAGTTTCGGCTCGCCCAACAACCCCTATGGTCAGCCGCAGGACCCGCAGCAGGGCCAGCCCGGCTACGGCTACCCGCAGCAGCCCGGCTACCAGCAGGCCCCGCAGGGCGTGCCGCCGCAGGGCTACGGCTACCCCCAGCAGCCGGGCTACCCGCAGCAGGGCGGTTACGGCTACCCGCAGCAGGGGTACGGCGCGACTCCGCCGTACGCGAACTGGGGCCAGCGTTTCGGTGGCACCGTCGTCGACGGCCTGATCTTCCTGGTGCCGTACATCATCGTGATCGTCGGCCGGAACAACGGGGCGATCAGAGCGATCGGCCTCCTCGCCGTCCTCGGTGTCGCCATCTGGCAGCTGATCATGGAGGGCCGCACCGGCCAGACGGTCGGCAAGAAGGCGCTGGGCATCCGCCTGGTCAAGGAGGCCACCGGCCAGCCGATCGGCGTCGGCATGGCGTTCGTCCGCCGTATCGCGCACATCCTGGACAGCCTCGCCTGCTACCTGGGCTGGCTGTGGCCGGCGTGGGACTCCAAGCGCCAGACGTTCGCCGACAAGGTCTGCGGCACGATCGTGATCCGCAGCAACTGAGGCGTTCACCGGTAGGTACTCCAAGGGCCGTGTCCCCCGCGCAAGGGGACACGGCCCTGGTGTTTCCGCGCTGTCTGCCGGTGACTCAGTGGAAGAAGTGCCGCGTGCCGGTGAAGTACATCGTCACGCCCGCCTTCTTCGCGGCCTCCACGACGAGCTCGTCACGGACCGAACCGCCCGGCTGCGCCACGGCCTTGATGCCTGCCGCGGTGAGGATCTCCAGGCCGTCGGGGAACGGGAAGAAGGCGTCCGAGGCGGCGTAGGAGCCGCGTGCCCGCTCCTCGCCCGCCCGCTCGACGGCGAGCTTCGCGGAGTCGACGCGGTTGACCTGGCCCATGCCGACGCCGACCGAGGCGCCGTCCTTGGCCAGCAGGATGGCGTTGGACTTCACCGCACGGCAGGCCTTCCAGGCGAAGGCGAGTTCGGCCAGCTCCTCGGGGCTGAGCGCTTCGCCGGTCGCGAGGGTCCAGTTGGCCGGGTCGTCGCCGTCGGCCTGGAGCCGGTCGGTGACCTGGAGCAGCACGCCACCGTCGACGGGCTTGACCTCGACCGGGTTGGCGGGGGCGCCCGGCGCCTTCAGCACCCGGATGTTCTTCTTCTTGGCGAGGGCCTCCAGGGCCCCCTCCTCGTAGTCGGGCGCGACGATGACCTCGGTGAAGATCTCGGCGACCTGCTCCGCCATCTCCTTGCTCACCGGCCGGTTGACGGCGATGACCCCGCCGAACGCCGACAGCGGGTCGCAGGCGTGCGCCTTGCGGTGCGCCTCGGCGACGTCCGCGCCGACCGCGATGCCGCAGGGGTTGGCGTGCTTGATGATCGCGACGCACGGCTCGTCGTGGTCGTACGCGGCACGGCGCGCGGCGTCCGTGTCCGTGTAGTTGTTGTACGACATCTCCTTGCCGTGCAGCTGCTCGGCCTTGGCGAGGCCGCCGCCGGAGGCGTCGACGTAGAGGGCGGCCGGCTGGTGCGGGTTCTCGCCGTAGCGCAGGGTGTTCTCACGCTCCCAGGTGGCACCGAGGAAGTCGGGGAACGGCGAGTCGTCGACGGGCGCGTACTCGGAGGCGAACCAGCTCGCGACCGCCACGTCGTAGGACGCCGTGTGCTGGAAGGCCTCGGCGGCGAGCCGCTTGCGGGTGGCGAGGTCGAAGCCGCCGTCGGAGACCGCGGCGAGGACGTCGGCGTACCGGGCGGGGCTGGTGACGACGGCGACCGAGGGGTGGTTCTTGGCGGCGGCGCGGACCATGGAGGGGCCGCCGATGTCGATCTGCTCGACGCACTCGTCGGGCGTGGCACCGGAGGCGACGGTCTCTCGGAACGGGTAGAGGTTGACGACGACGAGGTCGAACGGCTCGACGCCGAGGTCCGCCAGCTGCTGCCGGTGGTCCTCCAGGCGCAGGTCGGCGAGGATGCCGGCGTGGACCTTGGGGTGCAGGGTCTTGACCCGGCCGTCCAGGCACTCCGGGAAGCCGGTGAGCTCCTCGACCTTGGTGACGGGGACGCCGGCGGCGGCGATGCGGGAGGCGGTGGAGCCGGTGGAGACGAGTGCGACACCGGCCTCGTGCAGTCCGCGGGCGAGCTCTTCGAGCCCGGTCTTGTCATAGACGCTGACGAGCGCGCGACGGATGGCCCGCTTGCCGCTCTCGGCCGTGACAGTGCTCTCGGCGGTCACTGGATAACTACCTTTCGTCCCTCAATGCGATAGCCGTTGCGGGCGATCCGCCCCACGACCTCGACGAGCAGCCTTCGCTCGACGTCCTTGATGCGCTCGTGCAGAGCGCTCTCGTCGTCCTCGTCCCGGACCTCCACCACGCCCTGAGCGATGATCGGCCCGGTGTCGACGCCGTCGTCGACGAAGTGGACGGTGCAGCCGGTGACCCTGGCGCCGTACGCGAGCGCGTCCCGTACGCCGTGGGCCCCGGGGAAACTGGGCAGCAGGGCGGGGTGCGTGTTGACGGTCCGCCCCCCGAACCGCGCCAGGAACTCCTTGCCGACGATCTTCATGAACCCGGCGGAGACGACCAGGTCGGGCTCGTGGGCGGCCACGGCGTCGGCCAGCGCCCGGTCCCACTCCTCGCGGCTCCCGAAGTCCTTCACCCTGGTCACGAAGGTCGGGATCCCGGCCCGCTCGGCACGCGCGAGCCCCTCGATGCCGGCACGGTCGGCGCCCACGGCGACGACCTCGGCGCCGTATGCCTCGACGCCGTTCTCCGCGATCGCGTCGAGGAGCGCCTGCAGGTTGGTGCCGGATCCGGAGACCAGCACGACGAGGCGCTTGGCCACGGGCTTGGCGGCCACGGTGGGGGCCCTTTCTCGGGGGAGCGTCGGTACGGCGGCCGGACTCGTACCCGCTTTGTACATTCGTACGAGTGCATCGCGCCCCGGGATACGGGGAAGTCTACGAAGCGGCCGACCGTCAGCAACGATACCGGCACACCGGGCGGCCCCCACGGGACGGGGGCGTGGCCGGAAGGTAGCGTCTGGGAGGTACCGAGGCGGGAACGCGTCCGGGATACGGCGCGTTCACCGGGTAGGCAGTCGTTTCGGTTGCTCTGCCGATCACCCGCAGCCAGCCGTCGTATCCATCAACTCCGTTCTGTTCATCTTGATCTAGGGGAAGACGCTCACTTGATGCCGGACCGCAGCCTGGGACTTCGCATGCTCCCCCCGCAGTCGGTACAGGGAGGGACGCGTTCCGCCGTGCTGCTGCGGGAGCGGCCGGCCTCGCCGCCGGACGCGCCCTCCGACCGGCCGAAGGGCGACCAGCAGGACGACAACCCCTTCGCCCCACCGCCCGAGGGCACGCCGGACACGCCCTGGCGGCCGCGCCGCCCGGCCGGTGACGACGATCAGGGTTCGGGGGCGCCCTGGGGCAGCCAGTGGAGCGACCGCCAGCCCGGCCGGCAGCCCGGCGGGTTCGGCGAGCGTCCCGACGGCGGCCCGGGCGGCGGCGGTCAGGGCGGTCCCGGTCCCGGCGGTCCTGGCGGCCCCGGAATGCGGTGGGACCCGACGGACCCGGCCCAGCGGCGGGCACGGTACGCCCTGCTGTGCGGCATGTGGGCCTTCCTCTTCGCGCTCTTCAGCTGGCCGTACGTGGCGCTGCTGCTCGGTGCCCTGGCGGTCTACTGGGGCATCAGCGCGCTCCGCGCCAAGCCCCGCACCCCCGACGAGGCCACCACCGGCCGCCCCCAGACGACGGCGGCGATCAGCGGTCTGGTCACGGCGTCCCTGGCGCTGGCCCTGGTGGCGGCGAACTTCACGGCCCAGATGGTCTACCGCGACTACTACACCTGTGTCTCGGACGCCCTCACCAACGAGGCCAAGCAGTCCTGCGACCACCTGCTGCCGCAGGAGCTGCGGAACGTGCTGGGCACCGGGAACAGCTGACGGGAGGAGACGGCAGGGTACGGAAGGTGACGGGCGGAGACCGGAGGGGACCGGGGAGTCAGGGGGCGTCGGTGTCCCCGGCGGCCGGTTCGGACAGCTTCCGCGGCGCCGTCCAGCGGGCCCTGCGGGCCGCCTCGTCCTGCCAGAGTCCGGGCAGCGGGTCTCCGGGCAGCACCTCGCGCGGCTCGGCCGGCAGTGCCTCGTACCGCTCGGACGCGTCGCCGTCGCCCTGATCGGGCCACAGCCCGACCACCACGACCTGGGCCGGGGGCGACCCTGAGGCCGGGGCCGGGGCCGGGGGCGTCGGGGCCCTGTGCGACAGCGTTCGGCGACCCTGCTTCCTCCGCTTCGGCTTCGGCCTCTGATCCGGCCTCTGCTTGTGCTTGCGCTTGTGGTTGTCCGCCGTGTGCCCCTCCCCCGGCTTCCTCGGCGCGAACCCCAGCCATGCGGCGAGCGAGGCGGCGCCCTCCCTCCGCCACGCCTGCAGCCCCAGGGCGCCCGGTACGCCCACCGCGAGGAGCCAGCCGCCGGCCGCCATGCCCGTCTGCCACCAGACCGGGCCGAAGCGGGTGAGTGCGGCGACGCCCAGCGGACCGCCGGCCAGCTCGGCCAGCGCCGCGAGCAGCAGCGCGCACAGCAGCGCCGCCAGTGCCGCCACCCCGGCCGTGCGCCCGGCCGGCCAGCGCCGCTTGGCCGCCCGCGCCGCCACGAACCACGCCACCGTCACCCCGGCCGTCACCGGCACCGCCCCGGCCAGCCAGTTCACGGGAGTTCCGGGACCGTGCTGCGGCACCGCCGCCAGCAGCGGGAAGGGCGGGAGCTGCGGTGCCGGATCGGAGGCCAGGGGGTTCACGAGATGCCCGGCGCCGAGTGCGAAGCCGGGGCCCGCGGCGTACGACGCCGACCACACCGCCGCGTTCGGGATCAGCGCGACGCAGAGGAACAGGACCGCGCACCGGCCCGACCAGCCCTCCGTCAGCTGCAGGAACGACGACCGCGCCGCGTCGCCGTGCCCCACCAGTGACGCCGCGAGCAGCAGCGTCCCGCCCCCGAAGAACACGACCGTCCCGGCCAGGGACGCGCGGACCGCCGTACCCCACCGCACCCGCGCGTCCCGCCCGAGCAGCAGCCGGCGTGCCGACCCGGGCAGCACCAGCACCAGGCTCAGCAGCGGTTCACGCGGACGGCCGTACGCCGTCCACACCCCGGCGCCCGCCGCGACCGCCGCGAGCAGCGGCAGACACACCGCCACCCACGGCCACTGGGGGCGCAGTTCGCCGCCGGACGCGTAGAGCGCGGCACACCCGCCGACGCCGAGGTAGCCGACGACGACCCCGGTCCACGCGGTACGGGCACGGACCGGCGGCGGTGCGCCGGCGCCGTCGCCGTGCGGCGCGTCGACCGCGTCCCGTGTACCCCGGTACACCAGCAGCGCCGGCAGCGCGGGCAGCAGCAACGGCGTCACCCCGACGGGTGCCGGTACCGCGGACAGTGTGTCGGTGCGGACCAGTTCGACGCCGTGGGCGAGCAGCCACAGCGCCGCCGCGACGTGCACCGCACCGCCCGGACCACTGTCGGGGTACGGCGAGCTGACCCAGAGCGCGATCACCAGCACGGCGAACGCGGCCAGGCCGAGCCCGGCCGCGAGCGCGCCGGCCGCCAGGCTCGCGGCCAGTCCTGGGGAGCGGTCGCGCACCCGGCCGAGCAGAGGCGACAACGACGGTCGGCGGGACGGCAACGACGGTCGGCGGGCGGTCATCCGAATCACGACCGCCATGCTCCCAACGACACGCGCTTTCCCGTCGTAACCGGTGAACAGCCGAAGTGTCGCTCAATATATGTTTATGTGCTTTTTCGAAGGGAGGTGCGCCCGATGACACAGAGCCCCGCCCGTACCGACGAGGCCGGACCGTCCCCGGCTCTGACGCCCGCTCAGGCCTTCGACGCGCTCTACGCGTTCTGCGCCCCGGCTCTGGTACGGCAGACCTACCTGCTCACCGGCCGCCGGGAGCTTGCGCAGGAGGCGGTCGAGCGGGCCTTCCAACTCGCCTGGCAGAACTGGCCGCAGGTGGCTCGCGACCGGGACCCGGCCGGCTGGGTGCGGGCGGTGGCGCACGAGTGCGCGCTCTCCCCCTGGCACCGCTTCCGCCTGCGCCACCGCCACCCCGAGCCCCCGCCGGCCGACGCGGCCGACCGCGCGCTGCTGGACGCGCTGCTGAAACTGCCCACGACGTACCGCCGCACGCTCCTGCTGTACGACGGCATCGGGCTCGACCTGCCGGAGACCGCGGCGGAGACGGAGGCGAGCACGCCGGCGGCGGCCAGCCGGCTGACCCGCGCGCGGCGGCTGGTCGCCGGCCGGGTGCCGGAACTCGCCGACCCCGCCGCACTGCACCGCCGGCTCGCCGAACTGGCCTCGACGGAGCGGCTGCGGGCGGCCCAGCCGCCCACCGTGCGGACGTACGCCGAACGGCAGACCCGTTTCTGGACCCGGTCGGCGATCGCCTTCACGGCGACGATCATCGCGGCGACGACCCTCACGCTGCGGACGGCGCCGACACACTACGAGGCGCCGATCGGCCCGGCCCAGGCGATCAGCGGGGTCCCGGCGGAGGTGGGGATGGGGCCGTTGTCCGCCGGGGAGCGGGCGCTGCAGGCGAAGCTGCGGAAGTCTGCCGCCAACGGTCCGGAGAGGTTGGCACCGGTGGCGAGATAGCGGTCGTTCGGCCGCGGGCCGGTGGGGGCCGGTCGCGCCCACGCGGCGGCAGCCGCACATCGACACAGCCCCGCGCCCCTGAAAAACACAGCAGGCGAAACGCCGGTAGGCCCGCCCCCACCCCGGGGAACGGGCCTACCGACGTACCTCTATGGCGTTGTTCAGCCGGCGAGGATCTCGCGCGCCAGCTTCGCCGTCTCGGTCGGGGTCTTGCCGACCTTGACGCCCGCGGCCTCCAGGGCCTCCTTCTTCGCCTGGGCGGTGCCCGACGAACCGGAGACGATGGCGCCGGCGTGACCCATGGTCTTGCCCTCGGGCGCGGTGAAGCCCGCGACGTAGCCGACGACCGGCTTGGTCACGTTCTTCGCGATGAAGTCCGCGGCCCGCTCCTCGGCGTCGCCGCCGATCTCACCGATCATCACGATCAGGTCGGTGTCGGGGTCGGCCTCGAACGCGGCGAGCGCGTCGATGTGCGTGGTGCCGATGATCGGGTCGCCACCGATGCCGACGGCGGTCGAGAAGCCGATGTCACGGAGCTCGTACATCATCTGGTACGTCAGCGTGCCGGACTTCGAGACCAGGCCGATACGGCCCGGCTTGGTGATGTCGCCCGGGATGATGCCGACGTTGGACTGGCCGACGGTGATGATGCCGGGGCAGTTCGGGCCGATGATCCGGGTCTTGTTGCCCTTCTTGCCGGCGTACGCCCAGAACGACGCCGAGTCGTGCACGGCGATGCCCTCGGTGATCACGACGGCCAGCGGGATCTCGGCGTCGATGGCCTCGACGACCGCGTCCTTGGTGAACTTCTCCGGCACGAAGATGACGGAGACGTTGGCGCCGGTGGCCTCGATGGCCTCCTTGACGGTGCCGAAGACGGGTACCTCGGTACCGTCGAAGTCGACCTTCTGTCCCGCCTTGCGCGGGTTCACGCCGCCCACGACGTTGGTGCCGTCGGCCAGCATGAGCTTGGTGTGCTTCATGCCCGTGGCGCCGGTCATGCCCTGGACGATGACCTTGCTGTCCTTGTTGAGCCAGATAGCCATGGTGTGTTGTGTCCTCGTCCTGAGTGCTTACTTGGCGGCGTTTGCCAGCTCGGCGGCCTTGTCGGCGGCGCCGTCCATGGTGTCGACGCGCTGCACCAGCGGGTGGTTGGCGTCGGTGAGGATCTTGCGGCCCAGCTCGGCGTTGTTGCCGTCGAGGCGGACGACGAGCGGCTTGGAGACGTCCTCGCCGCGGTCCTCCAGGAGCTTCAGGGCCTGCACGATGCCGTTGGCGACCTCGTCGCAGGCGGTGATGCCACCGAAGACGTTGACGAAGACCGACTTGACGTCGGGGTCGCCGAGGATGATCTCCAGGCCGTTGGCCATGACCTGGGCGGAGGCGCCGCCGCCGATGTCGAGGAAGTTGGCGGGCTTGACGCCACCGTGGTTCTCACCGGCGTACGCGACGACGTCCAGGGTGCTCATGACGAGACCCGCGCCGTTGCCGATGATGCCGACCTCGCCGTCGAGCTTGACGTAGTTGAGGTTCTTCTCCTTGGCGGCGGCCTCCAGCGGGTTGGCCGCGGCCTTGTCGTGGAGCTCGGCCCAGTCCGCGTGGCGGAACTCGGCGTTGTCGTCCAGCGACACCTTGCCGTCGAGGGCGATGACGTCGCCGGAGGCGACCTTCGCGAGCGGGTTGACCTCGACGAGGAGGGCGTCCTCCTTGATGAAGGTGTCCCACAGCGTGACCAGGACGTCGGCGACCTTGTCGGCGACCTCGGCCGGGAACTTCGCCGCGGCGACGATCTCCTTGGCCTTGGCCAGGTCCACTCCGTCGATCGCGTCGATCGGCGTCTTGGCGACGGCCTCGGGGCGGGTGGCCGCCACCTCCTCGATCTCCATGCCGCCCTCGACGGAGGCGATGGAGAGGAAGGTGCGGTTCGCACGGTCGAGGAGGAAGGAGACGTAGTACTCCTCGAGGATCTCCGGGGCCGTCTCGGCGATCATCACCTTGTGGACCGTGTGGCCCTTGATGTCCATGCCGAGGATGTCCGTCGCCCGGGCGACGGCCTCGTCCGCGGAGGCGGCCAGCTTGACGCCACCGGCCTTGCCGCGGCCACCGACCTTCACCTGCGCCTTGACGACGGACTTGCCGCCCAGACGCTCGGTGATCGCGCGCGCCGCCTCAGGCGTGTCGATGACTTCACCGGCCAGCACCGGTACATCGTGCTTGGCGAAGAGGTCCCTCGCCTGGTACTCGAACAGGTCCACGCGCTTCCGTCCCTATCAGTGATCTCGCGGTTCGTTGGATGCGTGGGCGTGCCGCGAAGGGCAACGTGACGTCCGCATGGGTCACAGGGGAAGCGCACACGGTGTCCGAGCGCGCGGCATGTCCGTCTCGCAGGTTATCGCCGCTCGCTGAGGGTCTCTAAATCGGGAGTCACACCTGAGCGGTGATACCTGTCACATGATGCCGGGTAGCCCTGGTTTTCGTGGCACGGCGTGCCGTCTTGCGTGCGATGTGCGAGGCCTCACCGGGCTGGGGTTGGCCCGGTGAGGCCTCAGGCCCCGAGGACCTCCGGTTCTCGGGGCCGGGCGGCCGCCCCCGCCCCAGGGGGGAGGGCCGACCCGAACCGTGGGACTCCGGCCGGACGGACCGACGGCATTCGGCCGCCCGCACCGGGCCACCCACGGAGTCACAGAAGGCCGGTCACTCGGGCCTACGCCCTGCGGTCGGCCTCCGGGGCCACGGGGGTGACCGCCGAGGGGAAGGGGAGATGGCCGGGAGCGGTGTCCGTGAGCATGGTCGCCGCGCGGTTCTGGAGGGCCTGGGCCTGAGCTCGGGCGGTGGCCTGCGCCCTGGCCGTGGCGGTCGCGGCGCGGGCCGCGCGGGCGCCCTGGATGGCCTGGGCGCCGCGTATCCGGGCCGCCCGGCCCGGCGCGGCGGGCGGCTCCTCCGGGCCGGCCGCTGCGGGCCGGCCGAACGCCCACGCCCAGCTCCCGCCGGCGGCTGTGACCATGGAACGGCCGATGTATTCGTTCATATGTACGTCAGTCCTTCGGGGCTCCGGCGCGTTCGCCACGCGCATACGGAGCCGGGAGAGCTTCCGGTGAGGCCGGAAGCGCGGCTGGGGACATCGCCGTCCGGAGCGCTCGGCAGGGGAAACCGAGACGTGCTCACGGAGTCCGGAAGGGGGATCCGAAAGGGTCCGGACGGGCGGGCAGACCTGTTCCGCCCCCGCGCGACAGGTCTGTGGCGGGGAAGGTGGTCGCCGGTCCTAGCCGGGGAAGACGGGGATGTCCCGGTATCTGTCCGGGGTCCCGGCCGCGTCGAGACGCGCGGCGGCACCGGGCACGAGCCCGAGCGGCGCCCGGCCGGCGAAGGTCACGGCGTGCGCGTCACCGTGTCGGGAGGGGCTGCCGTCGACCGCCGACTTGCCCAGCGCACCGTCCGGGTCTCCGGTGGGCGCGGGGTGGGTGGGAGCGCCGACGGCGCGGGCGACACGGTGGGTCCCGGTGTGTGTCGCCCTGTCGGGCGCGAAGGCCACGGCGGTGATCCGCGGCCCGTACGACAGCGCGGTGGTCGCCGCCGCTTCCTTTTCGGTACGGGACTTGTCGTGCCCGGTGTGGTGCGTGACCGCCGTCCGCGACTGCGCGGGGCCCGGCACCGGCGTCACCGGGGCGGGTGCCGGCGACGAATCGACCGGTGGCTCGGAGACGACCGGAAGCTCCGGCACCTGCACCACGGGCAGCTCCGTCACCTGCCGCACCGTCTCGGTGAGTGTCTCGGTGAGGGTCTCGGTGAGGGTCTCGGTCAGGGCCGAGGTGACGGGAGAGTTCACGGTCGCGGCCACCGTGCCGGTCACGGACCGGACGACCTCGTGGACGCCGTCCACCGCCGACGCCACCGGCGCCGCCGTCACCGCCTCGACGACCGCGAGCTTCCGCGCCCCCGGCGGCGCCTGCTGGGGCACGACCGACGCCGACGACGTCAATGGCGGAGTCGCGGGCGCTCCCTCGGCCGCCTGCGCCTGCTGCCCGCAGAGGAAGCCGAGCGCGAGGAGTCCGCCGACCAGCAGCGCCAGTTGCAGCGCACGTCGTCCCGGCGTCGTGCGCAACACGCGCACGGCGGCACCGGACACAACGGCTGGCGAGGTCAAGACGGGGAGGATCCTCCCGTGCGGCGGAACAGAGCAGAGGGGCCCGACGGCGTGAAGGCCGGTGAAAGACCCGTGGAGACTTCGATCCTTGCACGGGACTCCCGAGGTAGCGCAAGCCCCCCGTTACCGATGGGTAGTCATGTCCGTTTTGACGGCGGGTGCCGGACATCGCCGAGTCGACAAGTCACCCTCCGGGCGCGGCATCACACGGTGTCCGGCACCGGAATCGGCCGCTTCTCGATCGCGGCCGCCATCACCTCGGGGAAGAGGTCGGGCGTGCACGCGAACGCCGGTGCCCCGAGCGCCGCGAGCGCGGCAGCGTGCTCCCGGTCGTACGCCGGCGCCCCCTCGTCCGACAGCGCCAGCAGCGCCACGAACTGCACCCCCGACGCCTTCATGGCCGCGACCCGCTTCAGCATCTCGTTCCGTATCCCGCCCTCGTAGAGGTCGCTGATGAGGACGACGACGGTCTCCGCCGGCCGGGTGATCTGCGACTGGCAGTACGCCAGTGCCCGGTTGATGTCCGTGCCGCCGCCGAGCTGGGTGCCGAACAGGACGTCCACCGGGTCGTCCAGCTGGTCGGTGAGGTCGACCACCGCGGTGTCGAAGACGACGAGCCGGGTGTCGATCGACCGCATGGACGCCAGCACCGCCCCGAACACCGAGGCGTACACCACCGACGCGGCCATCGACCCGGACTGGTCGATGCAGAGCACCACCTCCTTCTTCACCGACTGCGAGGCCCGCCCGTACCCGATCAGCCGCTCCGGCACGATGGTCCGGTACTCCGGCAGGTAGTGCTTGAGGTTGGCCGCGATGGTGCGGTTCCAGTCGATGTCGTGGTGGCGCGGCCGGTTGATGCGAGCGCTGCGGTCGAGGGCCCCGGTGAGGGTGGCCCGGGTACGGGTGGCCAGCCGCTTCTCCAGGTCCTCGACGACCTTGCGCACCACCGCCCGTGCCGTCTCCTTCGTGGTCTCCGGCATCGCCTTGTTCAGCGAGAGCAGCGTGCCGACCAGGTGCACGTCCGCCTCCACCGCCTCCAGCATCTCCGGTTCGAGCAGCAGCGAGGCCAGCCCGAGCCGGTCGATGGCGTCCCGCTGCATGACCTGGACGACGGAGGACGGGAAGTACGTCCGGATGTCCCCGAGCCAGCGCGCCACCGACGGCGCCGACGCCCCGAGCCCCGCCGAACGCTCCCGCCCCGACTGGGCCCTGTCCCCCTTCCCGTACAGCGCGGCCAGCGTCCCGTCCATCGCCGCGTCCCGCCCCGACAGCGCACACCCGGTGCCGTCGGCGGCCTCGCCCCCGAGCACCAGCCGCCACCGCCGCAGCCGCTCCCGGCCCGGATCGCCGAGTCCGGCACCGGCGTCCGTCACATCCGACACATCCGATACATCCGTCACGTCCGTGGTCATCTCCCCGCCCCCACAAGGTCGTTGTCCGGCTCCGCTGCGTCTTCCCCTTCGTCGAGGCCGAGCAGCAGGCGCAGCACCGGCAGTACGGCGTCGGCGCGCCCGGCGTCCGCCTCGGCACCGAAGCCCGGTGCCCCCTCGGTCCGTCCCGCTCCCTCCTGCAGCCGCTCCCCCGGCCCGCGGCGCACCAGCTCGCCGATCGTCCGGCGCACCCCGGGCTCGTACACCGAGAACGTCCGCCGCAGCAGCGGCAGCACGTCCGTGAACGCCTCCGCCGGTACCCCGGTCAGCCAGGAGTCGACGAGGCCGAGCAGCCGTTCGTCGTGCACCAGCAGCATCCCGCCCCCGCCGCTGCCGCCCACGAACCCCTCGATCCAGGCGGCCCCGTCCGCCGGCGGGGTCCCCGGCGAGAGCACCAGCCCCATCAGCCGCGCCGCCTCCTCCGGCCCCAGCTCCCCCTCGTCCAGCAGGATCCGCACGGCCCGTCCGCGCAGCACCCCGGGCACGCGCTCCCGCCCGGACAGCGTGCGCAGCACGGCCCGCCAGCGGCCCCGCAGGTCCCGCCCGCCGGAATCGGCCCCCGCCTCCGCCCCGGCCCCCGTTCCTGGCTCGCCGAGCAGACCCACCGCCGTGTGCACCGCGTCCACATGGCCGCGCATCTCCTCCGCCGCGTCCGCGTCGAGGGCGGCGCAGGCGGGTGGGAGCCCGACGAAGACCCGCTCGGCGAGGCCGGCGGCGACCTCGGCGAGCGCGTGGATGTCGGTGCCCCGGACGTCGCCGTAGCGCAGGGAGCGGACCAGGGCCGGGAGGGCCTGGGCGAGGTGGCCGACGTCCGTGTCCAGGGCGGCCCGGTCGGCGAGCGCCCGCATCACCACCGGCAGCGCGTCCGGCAGTCCGGCGAGCAGGCAGTGCTCGGCGAGCCCGGTGACCTCGGCGAGGGCGCTCGCCCGCACCGCGTCGGCCTCGGCCCTGGCGGTCGCGGCCCCCTCGACGGTCGTCCCCCATACCCCGGCCTCGGCCACCCGCACCGACAGCTCCGGCTCCCAGCGCAGCCGCCACGTCTCCCGGAACGTCCCCGTACCGGCCCGGGACTGCGCGGGCTCGCCCCACTCGACGCCGAGCAGCCGCAGCCGGTGCAGCAGCCTGCTGCGCCCGGCGTCGGTGTCCTTGCGCAGGTCGAGCTCCAGCTCCCGCTCCAGCGCCTCCGGCTTGAGCCTGAGCCTGCGCTGCTCCCGGACCAGGTCCCGCTGCAACGGCACCGCGGGCGCCGCCTCCGGCACCTCCCCCAGCACGTCCCCGACCACCAGCCGGTCGCGCACCAGGGCCAGCGGGACGTCCGAGCCCTCGCACAGCACCGCCCGCACCGCGTCGGTGGTCTCGCCGAGGCCGGGCAGCGGGCGGCCGCGCATCACGGCCAGCGTCTCGGCCAGCCGTACGGCTTCGATGACATGGGCCGAGGAGACGATCCGGTCCTCCTCACGGAGCAGCCCGGCCACCTTGGTGAGCCACCGCTCCACCGGCCGGTCCGGAGCGCGGAACAGATGTCCGTACCACCCCGGCGAGTCGATGCCCGCGCCGTAACCGCTCGCCCGGGCCAGCCGACGGTTCGTCCACGGCACCCAGGTCAGGTCCGCCTTGACCTTGGGCAGTCCCTTCAGCAGCTCCCGGTCGGCGGCGACGGTGCTCTTCGCGCGCAGCGCCGGCACGTGCCACGCCCCGCACACCACCGCGACCCGCTCCCCGAACTCCCGTTGCGCGGCACGCAGCCGGAGCCGCATGTGGGCCTCCCGCACGGGATCCCGGTCGCGGCCGCCGGCCCCGTACGTCTCCCGCAGCGCCCCCATCGCCTCCGCCACCGCGGCGAACGGCGCGAACACGTCCCGCTCCCCGGCCCCGTCCCGGTGCTCGACGACGTCCTCCCACCACCGCTCGGGATCGTCGTAACCGGCGGCCTCGGCCAGCGCCGCGAGAGGGTCGACGCGCAGCTGCCGACCGGCGCCGGACTCGTCGGCCGCAGCTGGCTGCCGCTGCCGCCCGGCGCCGGACTCGTCGGCCGGGTCGGGCTGCTGCCGTTCGGCGGCGGGCTCGTGGGCCCCATCGGGTTGCTGCCGCCCGGCGCCGGACTCGTCGGCCTCGGTGCCGGGGACCGCGACCGCTTCTTCGTCCTCCCCTTTCCCCCAGGCCAGCGTGTGCGTGGCCGGCAGGTCGATGAAGCGGGCCGGGACCTCGTGCTCCAGGGCCCAGCGGAGGGCCACCCATTCGGGGCTGAAGTCGGCCAGCGGCCAGAACGCGGAGCGGCCGGGCTCGTCCACGGCGTGCGCGAGGAGCGCGACCGGTGGCCGCATCTCCGGGTCGGCGGCCAGCGGGATCAGCGCGTCGGCCTCGGGCGGCCCCTCGATCAGCACGGCCCGCGGCCGGGCGGCGTCCAGCGCGGCCCGCACCGCCCGCGCGGAGCCGGGCCCGTGGTGCCGCACCCCCAGCAGCAGCGGCCCGGGACCGGGCGACCGCCGCCACTCCGTGTCGTCGCTCATGCGCTCACCTCGCGGCAGGCGCGGTAGAAGTCCTTCCAGCCGTCCCGCTCGCGGACGACCGTCTCCAGGTACTCCTGCCAGATGACCCGGTCGGCGGCCGGGTCGCGGACGACGGCCCCGAGGATGCCGGCCGCGACGTCCCCGGCCCGCAGCACGCCGTCCCCGAAGTGGGCCGCCAGGGCGAGGCCGTTGGTCACGACGGAGATCGCCTCGGCCGTGGAGAGCGTGCCGCTCGGCGACTTGAGCTTGGTGCGGCCGTCGGCGGTGACGCCGTCGCGCAGCTCGCGGAAGACGGTGACGACCCGGCGGATCTCCTCGATGCCGTCGGGCGCGGCCGGCAGGTCCAGGGAGCGGCCCATCTGGTCGACGCGGCGGGCGACGATGTCGACCTCGGCGTCGGGGCTCTCCGGCAGGGGCAGCACCACGGTGTTGAAGCGGCGGCGCAGGGCGCTGGAGAGCTCGTTGACGCCCCGGTCGCGGTCGTTGGCGGTGGCGATCAGGTTGAACCCGCGGACCGCCTGCACCTCCTGGCCCAGCTCGGGAATGGGCAGGGTCTTCTCGGACAGGATCGTGATCAGCGTGTCCTGCACGTCGGCGGGGATCCGGGTCAGCTCCTCGACTCTCGCCGTCATCCCCTCCGCCATGGCCCGCATCACCGGGCTCGGCACCAGGGCGTCCCGGCTCGGGCCGTGGGCCAGCAGCTGCGCGTAGTTCCAGCCGTAGCGGATGGCCTCCTCCGGGGTGCCGGCCGTGCCCTGCACCAGCAGGGTCGAGTCGCCGCTGACGGCGGCCGCCAGGTGCTCGGAGACCCAGGTCTTGGCGGTGCCGGGCACGCCGAGCAGGAGCAGGGCGCGGTCGGTGGCGAGGGTGGTGACGGCGACCTCGACGATGCGGCGCGGTCCGACGTACTTCGGCGTGATCACCGTGCCGTCCGGCAGCGTGCCGCCGAGCAGATAGGTGGCGACCGCCCACGGCGACATCCTCCAGCGGGCCGGGCGCGGCCGGTCGTCCTGCGCGGCCAGCGCCGCGAGTTCGGCCGCGAAGGCGTGCTCGGCGTGCGGTCGCAGCGCACCCTCGGTGGTCGTCGGGTCGGTCGGTTCCACGGACACAGTCATGGCTGAGGCCCCCTCCAGCTCGGCCGGTTCGGATCTGGTGTCCACCGTGCACCACGCCACTGACAATCGCTCTGACCTGCACAAACATGCTCGCCGGGGCGATTGTCAGTGGCGGGATCTACCTTCGATGACATGACTCAGCAGGGGGTGCGCTGGAGTGCGGACCAGGTGCTGGCCTTGGCGCCTGACGCCGCGTCGCGCAAAGCGGGAAGCAGACTCGGGGCGGCCGGGCCGTGGTCCGGGACCGGGAGTTGCGAGGAGGGGACGGTATGGGGACTGTGCAAGGGCAGCGGCAGCAAGCCGTACCAGACGATCGTGGACATCGCCGACCCGGCGGGTCCCGCCTACAAGTGCAGTTGCCCGAGCCGGAAGTTCCCCTGCAAGCACGCCCTCGGACTGCTCCTGCTCTGGGCGGGCGAGGACGACTCGGTGCCGGTGGTGCCGCAGCCCCCGGACTGGGCCGAGCAGTGGATCGCGGGCAGACGCAAGCGCGCGGAGGACAAACGGTCGGCGGACGGCGGGAGTTCCCCGGCCGCCGCTGATCCGGAGGCGGCCCGGCGCCGGGCGGAGAAGCGGGCCGAGCGGGTCACGGCGGGCGCCACGGAGCTGGAGCAGCGCCTGTCCGACCTGCTGCGCGGCGGCCTGGCCGCGGCCGAGCAGGCGGGGTACGGGCTGTGGGAGGAGACGGCGGCCCGCATGGTCGACGCCCAGGCCCCCGGACTGGCCGCGCGGGTGCGGGAGTTGGGTGCGATACCCGGCTCCGGTCCGGGCTGGCCGGTGCGGCTCCTCGAGGAGTGCGCGCTGCTGCACCTCCTCGACCAGGGCTGGCTGCGCCGGGACCGGCTGCCGGCGGGCCTCGCGGCCACGGTCCGCTCCCGTGTCGGCCTGCCCGCCGCGGCGGACGGCCCGCCGGTGCGCGACCGCTGGCTGGTCCTCGCCCAGTACGACGCGGCGGACGCGAAGCTGACGACCCGCCGGATCTGGCTGCACGGCGCCGACTCGGGCCGTACGGCACTGCTCCTCTCCTACGGCGCGGCCGGCCGCGCCCCCGAGCTGGCGCTGCCGGTCGGCCTCGCCCTGGAGGCGGAGCTGTCCGCCTATCCGGGCGCGGGCCAGTACCGGGCGGCGCTGGGTGAGCGGTTCGCCGCGCCCGCGCCTCTGCCGGTACGGCCGCCGGGCCTGCCGACGGCACAGGCGGCGGCCCGGTACGGGGAGGCGCTGCGCGACGACCCGTGGCTGGAGTCGGTGCCGGTGACGCTGGCCCGGGTCGTGCCGGTCCCGGACGGCGACTCCTGGCAACTGGCGGACGCGGAGGGCGAGTCCGCGCTGCCGCTCGCTCCCGCCGCCCGTTCCGGGCCCGGGCTGTGGCGGCTGGTCGCGCTCTCGGGGGGCGCCCCGGTCACGGTCTTCGGCGAGTGCGGCCACCGCGGCTTCACCCCGCTGACGGCCTGGCCGGAGACAGCGGGCGAGGCGGTCCCGCTGTGCTGACCCGACCGGCACACTTCCCGCCCCGGCACCACCGCCCCGCACCCCAGCCGACTCGCAGAACTCGCGGAAAGGGAACCCCGTGACCGCTTGGGAGGATCTCGTCACCACGGCGCTGCTGGGCACGGACCGGCGGCCGCCCGCGACCGGCGGGCCGGGCCGCGAGGCTCCGGTGGCCCTGCTGGACGAGGCAGCCGTGGCCACCGTACGACGGCGGGCCGGGCTGCGTCCGGCACCGGCCGCGCCCCGCCCCGAACCGGCCGCCGAGGACCTGCGCCCCGCGCTGCCGGCCGCCGCGGCCCGTCGGCTGGCGATGCTGCTCTCCGACCGTCCCGGCATCGCGGCCGGCAGCCGCCGGGGCACCTCGCCCGACCTGATGGAGCTGCTGCCGCAGTGGCTCGCGGCGGCCAACGCACGCGGGTTCGCCGCACCCCCGCAGACACTGCCCGCACTGCTGGACGCGGCCAGGGGCCGTACCGACCTGCGGCCCGCCGCGCTGGCCTTCGCCGGACCGCGCGCCCTGTGGCTGGCCCGGCTCAACCAGGACTGGCGGTTCGCCCTGCGTGCGGCCCCGGGCGGCGGCGCGGCCCTGCCCGGCCCCGAGGACACCGAGGCGATACGGCAGCTGTGGCAGGAGGGGCTGTTCGCCGAGCGGGTCGCGCTGCTGGCCGTGCTGCGGGCCCGGGCCCCCGAGGCGGCGCTCGAGCTGCTGGCCGGGACCTGGGCGACGGAGCGGGCCGAGGACCGGCTGATGTTCCTCGACTCGCTGCGCACGGGACTGGCCGCCGGGGACGAGCCGTTCCTGGAGCAGGCGCTGTCGGACCGGAGCCGCAACGTGCGGACCACGGCGGCGGAGCTGCTGTCCGCGCTGCCCGGCTCGGCGCTCGCCGGGCGGATGGCGGTGCGGGCCGGGTCGTGCGTGGCCGTCGACCACACCGGGAACGGCCCGGTGATCGCGGTGGAGGCACCGCCGGAGTGCGACCCGGGGATGGAGCGCGACGGAGTGGTCGCCAAACCGCCGACCGGGCGCGGCGAACGGTCCTGGTGGCTGGGGCAGTTGGTGGAGGCGACCCCGCTCTCCACCTGGCCGGCGCGGCTCGGTGGCCGTACGCCCGGGGAGATCGTGGCGCTGCCGGTCGCGGACGGCTGGCAGGGCGAGCTGCACGCGGCCTGGTGCCGGGCCGCCGTACGGCAGCGGGACGCCGAGTGGTCGAGAGCGCTGCTTGGGGTTCCGGCGGCACCGGAGGCGGGCGGTCCGGGGGCGGTGTCCCTCGCCGAGCGGGCCAAGTTGCTGGGCACGCTGGAGGGCGCGGAGCGGGCCGGCTGGGTGGCCGGCTTCATCGCGGCGCACGGCCTGTCGGAGGCGTTCCAACTGCTCGGCGTGTGCGCCGTACCGTGGTCGGCGCCGCTCGGCCGGTCCGTGGTGGACGCCCTCAACATCGCACGGGACGCGGGGAGTTACCCCTGGAGTTTCAGCGGGGTGATGGGCCTGGCCGAACGCTGCCTGGACCCCGCGGAAGCCGGCCGCCTGGACGCGCTCCTGGCCGTACCGGACGAGCGGGAGGACGCGTCACCGGGCGCCGGCGGCTACTGGGCGGAGGCGTTCCAACGCCTGGTGACGACACTGAGACTCCGGTCGGCCATGCTCACGGAACTGAACCCGCCGCACCATTGAACGGCCGCTCACCGGAACGCGCCCGTAGGGGCGCGGGGAACTGCGCGACCAGCCACGACGGCGCCGCAGCCGACACACGGCCACGCCCCCCTCAAGTCGGCCCCCCGCACCCGCGGACTAGGCCTCGGTCGGCTGCCTGACGTTCTCCCGCACCCACTCCACGATCGACGCCATCGTCGCCCCCGGCGTGAAGATCGCGGCCACGCCCTTCTCCTTGAGGGGGGCGATGTCGTCCTCGGGGATGATGCCGCCGCCGAAGACGAGGATGTCCTCGGCGTCGCGCTGCCTGAGGAGGTCGATGACCGCGGCGAACAGGGTGTTGTGGGCGCCGGAGAGGATGGAGAGGCCGATGGCGTCGGCGTCCTCCTGGATGGCCGTGTCGACGATCTGCTCCGGCGTCTGGTGGAGGCCGGTGTAGATGACCTCCATGCCCGCGTCGCGCAGCGCCCGCGCGATGACCTTGGCTCCGCGGTCGTGGCCGTCGAGCCCCGGTTTGGCCACCACCACACGGATCGGGCCGGCTGCCACACCCATCACTGCCTCCATGACCATGAAACGAACACGCCAACATCCATCCGCACCGAGAAGTACCGCACATTCGGCGCGTTCCGCCACCCGTCTCAAGTGAACGAACGTTATCTCCAGCATCCCGCAACCGGCAGTTTCGCGGAGGTTACAGAGGGGGAAATCACACACAGCGGGACACGTCAGGGAGCCGCAGCGTGGTCCGCGGGGACGGTACGGACATGCGACGTGGCAAGTCGTCGTACACGGCCGACCACCCCCGCAGCCTCCGCCCGGCCTCCCCATGAGGGCACACGGGGGACGGAGCTGTCCTCGGCGTGCCGACAGGAGGTCGGCCGATGAAGGTCACCGAGGTACTGGACCCTTTTCTCCCGTTCTGCCGCCGCCTCCTCCCCGACAGTCTCGCCGGCCTGTCGCTGGCTCTCCTGAAGTCGACCGCCCTGGAGGCCGCGATCCTGGCCGGGCATCTCCTGCTGTACCCGACGGGCCTCACCCCTGAGCGCCGCCCGCCCGTACCGTCCGTACCGCACGTACCGTCCGCGCCGTCCGTGGAACCCGACGGCACGGTCCGGCTGCCGGTCCGGCCGGCCCCGCCGGTCGTGCTGCTGCACGGCTTCATCGACAACCGCTCGGTCTTCGTCCTGCTGCGCCGCGCCCTCGCCCAGCACGGCGGGCAGCGCGTCGAGTCGCTCAACTACTCGCCGCTGACCTGCGACATCCGCACCGCCGCCGAGCTGCTCGGCCGGCATATAGAGGAGATCTGCGAGCGCACCGGCAGCGGCCGGGTCGACATCGTCGGGCACAGCCTCGGCGGGCTGATCGCGCGCTACTACGCCCAGCGCCTCGGCGGCGACCTGCGCGTCCGCACCCTGGTGACGCTCGGCACCCCGCACTCCGGCACCCGGGTGGCGCCGCTCGCGGACGCGCACCCGATCGTGCGGCAGATGCGCCCCGGTTCGTCGGTGATCGAGGAGCTGACCAGGCCCGCACCCGGCTGCCGCACCCGGTTCGTGAGCTTCTGGAGCGACCTCGACTCGGTGATGGAGCCGGTGGAGACGGCCCGCATCGACCATCCGGACCTCATGGCGACGAACGTGCGGGTGACCGGGATCGGTCACCTCGCCCTGCCCGTCCACCCGGCGATCGCGTCCGGTATACGGCAGGCCCTCGACGAAACACCCGCGGAGGAGCGGATCGCGGGCGGTCTGACGGTGGCCTGAGGGCGGACCGGGCGAGCGAGGACCGGGCGAGCGAGGACCGCCCGGCGGTGCTCGGCGGAGCTCGGCGCGGCCCGACGGAGCCCGTTTGGACGCACCCCGCACTCGAACGCTCATCGAACAAAAGGCCAAACCCGCGCCCGTCGTCCCCCGAAACACGGCCGAATGCCCGTTTCCCGAAACAGCGAAACCTGTTGAAGATTGTCGCGCCCGTATACCGCCGGGTACAGTCGCCGCACTGCTCTGGCAGCCCCTGTTGTCGAGGCGAAAGAGAAGTTGGTGAACGACCGTCACCCGTCGGGGACCATGACCACCCCGGCCCCGGCTTCCGACGCCGATCCGGCGCACTACGCGCCCTACGGCACCCAGGAAGCCCAGTACGGCGACTTCACCACGTACGGCGACCACACCGCCACCGGCGCCGCGTTCCACAGCGACCCGCTCTTCGGCAGCTTCCCGAGCCAGGGCCAGGGCCATGCCACCGGCGCGTACGACGCCACGCAGTGGCAGACGGCCGGCGGCCAGACACTGAACTACGACCCGTACGCGGCCCAGCACCACGCGGCCTACGACTCCGGCGCCTACGACAGCACCGCGTGGACCGTCCCGGCGCCGGCGCAGGAGACGGTCGCCGACACCAGCGGCCACTGGGACGCGAACGCCTGGCTCCAGCCCGAGCAGTCGGCCGTGGCCGGGGCGACCCAGCAGTGGGAGTGGGGCACCCAGGCCTTCGACACCGGTGTGTACGACGCCACGCAGTGGAACTCCGACGGTACCCCGGCACAGACCGCCGAGCCCGGGTACGAGCACGAACCGCAGGCCGCCGCCTCCTTCGACGAGTCGGCGACCCAGATGTTCGATCAGCTCCCCTACGAGGAGCGCGGGGAGTTCGAGGAGCTCGGAGAATTCGGGGAGTTCGGGGAGTCCACGGAGAACCTCCCGGACGACGGCGAGCTGACCGCGACCGGCGAACTGCCCGAAGTAACGCCACTGCTGGACGACCAGGAAGAGGTCACCCCGGTCACTCCGCCGGCGACGACCCGCGCGGGGTCGCGTTCCCGCCGCCGTACGCCTCCCAAGCGGTCCGCGCTGCTGACCGTCGCCGTGCCCTCCGTGTGCGTGATGGGGGTCGCCGGGATCGCGGCCGCCTCCGTCAACAGCCTGACCGGCGACGGCAAGGACACCACGGCCTCCGCCTCCGACGCGCAGTCGGTGAAACCGTCCGCCGCCAACAGCAAGCTGGACGCCCAGCTGCGGACGCTCTCGGCGGGTGCCGACGACTTCGCCGACCGGGCCAGCCGGACGCAGGAACGCATCGACCTCAAGGCCCAGCAGGAGTCCGAGAAGAAGAAGGCGGCGGCGGAGGCGGCCCGCAAGGAGCGGCTGCGCCCGAAGTACGTGCTGCCGGTCACGCAGAAGGGCCTCAGCGCCTACTTCGGCCAGGCCGGCGTGAACTGGATGTCCGTCCACACCGGCATCGACTTCCCCGTCTCCTACGGCACGACGGTGATGGCCGCCACCGACGGCGTCGTCTCCACCAAGTGGAACAGCGCCTACGGCAACATGATGATCGTGACGGCGAAGGACGGCACGGAGACGTGGTACTGCCACCTCTCCTCGTACCGCGTCGCCGCCGGTACGACCGTGAAGGCCGGCGATCCGATCGCGTACTCCGGGAACTCCGGCAACTCGACCGGCCCGCACCTGCACTTCGAGGTCAGGCCGGCCGGAGGCGCCGCCATAGACCCGCTGCCGTGGCTGCGCAGCCACGGCCTCGACCCGACCTGACCCCGCCAATATCGGCGATACCGGCGATACCGGTGGGTCCCGCGGCAGCGGGACCGGGCCCCATGTCCTACAGCTTCTCCACCGGCGCGTACCGCAGCAGCAGCCGCTTCGGCTTGGCCTCGCCGAAGTCGATCGTCGCCTCCGCGTTGCCGCCCGTGCCCTTCACCGCGACGACCGTGCCGAGGCCGAACTGGTCGTGGGTGACGCGGTCGCCGACGGCCAGCGAGACCACCGGCTTCTCCGAGGTCCGCCGGGTGGCGAAGCCGGACGCGCCCGAGGCCGAGGAGCGCGAGCGGGTCGAGGAGAGCGAGGCCGCCACGCCCGCCGCGGGCCCGGCGGAGACCGGCGCCGTCGCCCCGGTCCGCTTCCACTCCAGATACGCGCCCGGGATCTCCTCCAGGAAGCGCGAGGGCGGGTTGTACGACGGCTGGCCCCAGGCGCTGCGCATCGACGACCGGGTGAGGTACAGCCGCTCGCGCGCACGCGTGATGCCGACGTACGCGAGCCGCCGCTCCTCCTCCAGTTCCTTGGTCTGGCCGAGGGCGCGCATGTGCGGGAAGACGCCGTCCTCCATGCCGGTCAGGAACACCACCGGAAACTCGAGGCCCTTGGCGGTGTGCAGGGTCATCAGGGTGATGACGCCGTCGCCGTTCTCGTCCTCGTCGGGGATCTGGTCGGAGTCGGCGACCAGGGCCACCCGCTCCAGGAAGTCGGCGAGCCCGGCCGGCTGCTCGCCCTCGCCGGAATCCTGCTCGAACTCCAGGGCCACGGAGGCGAGTTCCTGGAGGTTCTCGATGCGGGTCTCGTCCTGCGGGTCCGTCGAGTTCTGCAACTCGGCCAGGTATCCGGTGCGTTCGTAGATCGCCTCCAGGACGGTGGCGGGTCCGGCGCCGGACTCCACGACCGTACGGAGGTCCTCCATCAGCGTGTTGAACCGCTTGACCGCGTTCGTCGACCGGGCGGCCATGCCGTACGCCTCGTCGACGCGCTTGAGTGCCTGCGGGAAGCTGATCTTCTCGCGCTGGGCGAGGGCGTCGATCATCGCCTCCGCGCGGTCGCCGATACCGCGCTTGGGGACGTTGAGGATGCGCCGGAGCGGGACGGAGTCCTCCGGGTTGGCCAGCACCCGCAGGTAGGCCAGGACGTCCCGGACCTCCTTGCGCTCGTAGAAGCGGACGCCGCCGACGACCTTGTAGGGCAGGCCGACGCGGATGAAGATCTCCTCGAAGACACGGGACTGGGCGTTGGTGCGGTAGAAGACGGCGACATCGCCGGCCTTCGCCTCGCCCGCGTCGGTCAGACGGTCTATCTCCTCCGCGACGAACTGGGCCTCGTCGTGCTCGGTGTCGGCGACGTAGCCGGTGATCTGCGCGCCCGCGCCCGCGTTGGTCCACAGGTTCTTCGGACGGCGGGACTCGTTGCGCTCGATGACCGCGTTGGCGGCGCTCAGGATCGTCTGCGTGGAGCGGTAGTTCTGTTCCAGGAGGATCGTCGTCGCGTTCGGGTAGTCCTCCTCGAACTGGAGGATGTTGCGGATCGTCGCGCCCCGGAAGGCGTAGATCGACTGGTCGGCGTCACCGACGACGCAGAGTTCGGCGGGGGGCAGGTCGTGCTCGCCGGGCGGGGTGTCGGCGTCATCGGCTCGCGTGCCGGTGCCGGTGCCGACGAGCTCGCGCACGAGGGCGTACTGGGCGTGGTTGGTGTCCTGGTACTCGTCGACCAGGACGTGCCGGAAGCGGCGGCGGTAGTGCTCGGCGACGTCCGGGAAGGCGCGCAGCAGGTTGACCGTCGTCATGATCAGGTCGTCGAAGTCGAGGGCGTTCGCCTCGCGCAGCCGCGACTGGTACATGGCGTAGGCCTGGGCGAGGGTCTTCTCGAAGCCGTCGGTGGCCTGGGCGGCGAAGTCCTCCTCGTCGATCAGCTCGTTCTTCAGGTTGCTGATCTTGGCGCTGAAGGACTTGGGCGGGTAGCGCTTGGGGTCCAGGTCCAGGTCGCGGCAGACCAGGGCCATCAGGCGCTTGGAGTCGGCCGCGTCGTAGATCGAGAAGGAGGAGGTGAAGCCGAGCTTCTTGCTCTCCCTCCGGAGGATCCGGACACAGGCGCTGTGGAAGGTCATCACCCACATCGCGTTGGCGCGCGGGCCGACGAGGTGCTCGACCCGCTCCTTCATCTCGCCCGCGGCCTTGTTGGTGAAGGTGATCGCGAGGATCTGGCCCGGGTGCACCTGGCGCGCGCCGAGCAGGTGGGCGATGCGGTGGGTGAGTACCCGGGTCTTGCCGGAACCGGCGCCGGCCACGATGAGCAGCGGCGAGCCGGCGTGCACGACGGCCGCCCGCTGGTTCTCGTTCAGCCCGTCCAGGAGCGCGGCCGGGTCCAGGGCCGGGCGGGCGGCGCCGTCGCGGTAGTAGGCGTCCCGGTCCGGGGGCACGTCGAACTTCCCGCCGAACAGATCGTCCGGAATCGACTCCGGAGCGTGCTCGTCCTCGGGCGGCGGCGGAGGTTCCTCGTCATGGCCGCGGGGGGCCTGGAGGCTCGCCAGGAAGCTGTCGTCAAAGAGGCTGCTCATCGCTCTCCGAGTCTAGGGCGCCCCACCGACAACCGGCCGCCGCCCCGAAAACTCACCCGGGTGACCGAACAGATCCGCTCCGTCACGGCAGGCCGACGCACACCACGGAGTCGCGGGTACCGACGGCGAACCACCGCCCCCCTCCCGGACAAGTCACCCATACCATCCCAGACGGCCTCGTCTGAACCAGCCTCAACAACAAGGTCACGAAAATGTATCGGGCATATCGCACATCAACCTTCACAGAGGCCACACGAGTTGGTTAGCGTGCCAGGCAGGCCGTACGACCTCCACCGGCGAACATCGCCGGGCCGCACGGCCTCCGCCGAGTCCGGGGCGCCGCCGCGCATCCGGAGCCGGGGACCCACACCGATCCCGGGGTGAATCGGTCCCGACTCCCCTCCGGGGAGCGGACCGTAGGGCAACCCTTCCGAACCACCCGCCCGAACCCGACAGCTAACTCGGTAGGCGGAACATGGAAGGAGTCGCCTCCGTTGGCGTCGCACCGCAAGTCCCGGCCGTCAGGAATACGCGCGGCGGGCATACGCACCCCCGCGCTGGCCACCGCAGCCCTCACCTCCGTGGCCCTGCTCTCCCAGACGGCCGAGGCCGCACCCCCCGAGGACGGCAAGCCGAGCGTGGAGGAGGTCGAGAAGAAGGTCGACGCCCTCTACCGGCAGGCGGAGTCGGCGACCGAGAAGTACAACGCGGCCAAGGAACGCACCGGCAAGCAACGCAAGCAGGTCGACACCCTGCTCGACGACGTCGCCGAGCGCACGGACCGGCTGAACAAGGCGCGTGAGGAGCTGGGTTCGTTCGCCGCGGCCCAGTACCGGACCGGAACAAGCGTTTCCGACACGGCGACCTTCCTGCTCGCGGACAGCCCCCAGGACTACTTCGAGCAGGACCAGCTGATGAGCCGCCTGACCTCGCGTCAGAAGGACGCGGTCGACGACTACGTCACCCAGCAGTCCGCGACCATGAAGAAGCGCCAGGAGGCCGCCAAGAGCCTCGAGACGCTCACCGAGACGCAGGACGACCTCAAGACCGCCAAGACCACCGTCCAGACGAAGCTGGCCTCCGCGCGGGAGCTGCTGTCGCAGCTGACGGCCGCGGAGAAGGCCCGGCTGGCGGCGCTCGAGAAGCAGCAGGAGGAAGCGGCGGCCCGCAAGGCGGCGGAGCTGGCGAAGCAGCAGGCCGCGGCCGCCGACCAGGAGACGTCGTCGTCCTCGACGTCCTCGTCGTCCTCTACGTCGAGCGGCTCGTCCTCCGGCTCCGGCTCCTCCACCTACGCCACGAAGGCCGCCAAGGCGATCGCCTTCGCCCGCGCACAGATCGGCAAGCCGTACGTGTGGGGCGCCACCGGTCCCGGCTCCTACGACTGCTCCGGGCTCTCCCAGGCCGCCTGGAAGGCCGCGGGCGTCTCCCTGCCGCGCACCACCTACGACCAGGTGAACGCCGGCACCACCGTCTCCCTCGCCGACGCCCGACCCGGCGACCTGGTCTTCTTCTACGACGACGTCAGCCATGTCGGCATCTACATCGGCGACGGCATGATGATCCACGCCCCCAAGCCCGGCGCTTACGTCCGGGAGGAGTCGATCTACTACGGCGGCGAGTCGATCATCCACAGCGTGGTACGCCCGGCCTGACCCGATGGGGCGCCCACCACACCTCGGGCGCCCCCCGGCACTCCCGCGCACCTGATCGCACCTCGACGCGATCCGAGCACCGCCTCGCGCATCCGCCTCGCGCGCCCCCGGCCGCTTCCACGCATCCGCTCGCGCCCCCCTTCCCGGCGCCCCCCCTGCCGGTGCCCCCCTGCTGGCGTCTCTTCCCAGCGCCGCTTCCCGCCGCCGCGGGGTTTTCGGGCCGCACGCGCGCGTGGCCCGTTCGTGCCGTGGTCGGCCGTCCCTAGCATCAGCGGCATGTCCGGTATTTCCCCCCTCCCCGCCTGGTGGGCGTGGCGTCCGCCCGCGGCCGGGGCCGCTGTGATGGCCACCGGCATCATGTCGGTGGGGCTGCACCTGGCGGGGGCGGAGACCGTGTCCCGGGTGGCGCTCGGGCTGGCCTGCGCGATGTGGGTGGCGCTGGCCGCGGACTTCGTCGTACGGCTGGCGCTCGATCGCCGGCACTGGGCGGCGGAGGCGCGGACGCCTGGCGCGCTCACCGCCGTGGCGGCGACGACGGTGCTGGGGACGGAGTTCTCGGCGCTCGGGTGGCAGCCCCTCGCCGAGGCCCTGCTGGCGCTGTCGGCGGTGCTGTGGCCGCCGCTGCTGGTCCTCGTCGTGCGGCACTGGAAGCCGAGGATGCCCGGCGCGGTGTTCCTGGCCTGTGTGGCCACGCAGGGCCTGGCCGTACTGGGAGCGACGCTGGCGGCGGCCGTGACGACGGCGTGGCTCGCCCACCTCTCGCTGGTCCTCTTCTGGCTGGGGCTGGCGATGTACGGGCTCGCCGTACCGCGGTTCGAGTGGCGGCAGATCGCCGAGGGGCCCGGTGACCAGTGGGTGGCGTGCGGTGGGCTCGCGATCTCGGCGCTGGCCGGGGCGAGGCTGCTGGCCGCCGACAGCGCGCGGCTGTACCTGTGGAACGACGACGACCGCGGTGTCCTGCGTGTGGTGACGGTGGCGCTGCTGGTCCTCGACGTGGCCTGGTACGTCGTCCTGCTGGCCGCGGAGGTGGCATGGCCCCGGCCGCGTTACGACGTGCGCCGCTGGGCGACGGTGTTCCCGATGGGGATGACGGCGACGGCGACGCTCTCAGTGGCGGCCGCCGTCGGCGAGCCGTGGCTGAAGTGGCCGGGGCGGGTCCTGGTGTGGGTCACGGTGGCGGCCTGGCTGGCGGTGGCGGCCGGCGCGGCGGTGGCGGCCGGCGCGGCGGCGACGGCCCGTGCCGGCCTCAGGAAGACCGGCTGAGGACCATGGGGATCACGCGGGCCACGGGGATCACGGGGATCACGTCCACAGGACGGCGATGAAGATGTTCGCCACCGTGAGCAGGCCCACCAGCCCGAAGGCGCCCTTCTCCACCTTCTCGTCGTCCCGTTTCACGTAGACGAGGCCGAGGATCACGATCAGCAGCGCGAGCTTCACGCCGATCTTGACGGTGTTGACGTGGTGGTCGTCGGCCTCGTTGAGGCCGACCAGGATCACGCCGGTCGCGAGCATGGTGAACGCGCCGTGCAGCATCCCGGGGACGAACCGGGCCGTGCCCTGGCCCATCGCCTTCATCTGGGTGAGGAAGCCGCCGAGGAGCGCGGCGATGCCGATGATGTGCAGGCCGACGAAGAGATGGATGAGTACGTCCATGGTCCCGGAGCCTAATCAGGGCCCTACGGGGCACCGGGCACCGGCCCCTCCCTCCGCGCCCGCCGCGCCGCATATATGCACCCCATAGCACTCCGTGTCCCCCGCCAGCCCCGGAACCGCCGCTTCGGTCATCCCGCCCCGAGAAGCCGACGGCTCCGGACCGGAATCCCGGTCACATACCGTCGGGCAACGATCCGGTCACGCCAATTCCGCGCATCGCGTTACCGAGCCGACACACGCGGGCCTAGCGTCCTCCCCCAGGTGACCGACTCCCCACCGCCGCCCAGGCCAGGGGCGGCAGTCGGACACCACCGCCGAGAAGGTCCGGCGGCGGTCCACTCCCCCTGTGCGGGCCGCCGCCGGACGCGCAATCCGCACACCCCCGCGGCCGTACAGGCGCTCCCCAGGCGTTCACACGGACAGGACGGCAGTCGTACGAAAGGACGGGACAGTCCAGGTGGCAGCGCACCGCAAGCCCCGACAGCGCTCGCTCAGCGGCAACACGGCCCGCACGGCCGTCACCCTCGCCCTGGCGGGCGCGGCCACCGCGACGGCTTTCGAAGGGACCGGAAACGCCGAGCCGCAACTGACACCGGCGCAGGTGAAGGCCAAGGTGGACCAGCTGTACCAGGAGGCCGAGGCGGCCACCCAGAAGTACGACGGAGCCAAGGACAAGGCCGATACGGCCGAGCGGCGGCTGAAGTCGCTGCAGGACGAGACCGCCCGCGCGCAGGAGAAGCTCAACTCCGCCCGGGACGCGCTCGGTTCGACAGCGGCCGCGCAGTACCGCGACGGTGGCATCGACCCGGCCTGGCAGCTGGCGCTGTCCAGCGACCCCGACCGGTACCTGGACGACGCGGCGTTCGCCGAACGGGTCGGTGACCGGCAGGCCGGGGCGGTGGCGCGGGTGCGCCGGCAGCTGCGGGAGATCGAGCAGCTGCGCGGCGCGGCGCACGTGGAGCTGACCTCGCTGCGGTCCCGGCAGGCCGAGCTGAAGCGGCACAAGACCGCCGTCAACGGCAAACTCGGCGAGGCCCGGCGGCTGCTGTCACAGCTGTCGCCGGGGCAGCGGGCGGCGGTCATGGCGGGCGACGGCACCGGACGTGCCTCACGCTCGGCGCCGGACGCCCGCGCCCCGCTGGCCGCCGGCAGCGTCGCCGCCACCGACTCCCGCGCCGCGGCCGCCGTCGCGTACGCCTACTCGAAGCTCGGCAGCCCCTATGTCTGGGGCGCGACCGGCCCCGACGCCTTCGACTGCTCGGGCCTCGCCCAGGCCGCCTACCGCTCCGCCGGCGTCTCCATCCCCCGCACCACCTACGCCCAGATCGACGCGGGCCGCCGCGTCTCCCGCTCCGAACTCCAGCCGGGCGACCTGGTGTTCTTCTACTCGGGCATCAGCCACGTCGGCATCTACATCGGCAACGGCCAGATGATCCACGCCCCCAACCCGTCGGCGCCAGTACGGATCGCCCCGATCGACGAGATGCCGTTCGCGGGGGCCACGCGGGTGGTGTGAGCCCCCGGCCGGTCTCCGTGGCCCCGGGGCAGGACCCTCGCGGACCCCCCTCAGACCAGGCGGCGCGCCGTCGCCCAGCGGGTCAGCTCGTGCCGGTTCGACAGCTGCAGCTTCCGCAGGACCGCCGACACATGGGACTCGACCGTCTTGACGGAGATGAACAGCTGCTTGGCGATCTCCTTGTAGGCGTAGCCCCGCGCGATGAGGCGCAGGACCTCGCGCTCGCGCTGGGTGAGGCGGTCGAGGTCCTCGTCGACCGGCGGAGCGTCGGTGGACGCGAAGGCGTCCAGGACGAACCCCGCGAGCCGTGGCGAGAAGACGGCGTCGCCCTCCTGGACCCGGAAGATCGAGTCGACCAGGTCGGTGCCGGTGATCGTCTTGGTGACGTAGCCGCGGGCTCCGCCCCGGATCACGCCGATCACGTCCTCGGCCGCGTCCGACACGGACAGCGCGAGGAAGCGCACCGGCTGCTCGGCGTCCGCCATCAACGGGGCGCACCGGCGCAGCACTTCGACCCCGCCGCCGCCCGGCAGGTGCACGTCCAGGAGGACCACCTCGGGCCGGGTCGCGGTGATCACCGAGACGGCCTGGTCGACGTCGGCGGCCTCGCCGACCACCTCGACGCCGGTCTGCTCGGTCTGGCCGATCTCGGCCTGGACGCCCGTACGGAACATCCGGTGGTCGTCGACGAGGACCACCCGCACCCGACGCCCGGCCTTGTCCGCGCCTTCCGCCGGACCGTTCGCCGGGCCGTTCGCCGGGCCGTTCGTCTCGGTCGCGTCGCTCATGACGTCTTCTCCGCCCTCTCCATCTCCAGCTCGACCTCCGTGCCGCCGCCCGGCACGGACCGCAGCCGTGCGGTGCCGCCGTGGCGCTCCATGCGGCCGATGACCGATTCTCTGACACCCATGCGGTCGGCGGGTATCGAGCCGAGGTCGAAGCCGGGACCACGGTCGCGGACGGACACGAAGACCGTCCTGCCCTCGACTTCGGCGTAGACCTGGACGGCGCCGCCCTCGCCACCGTACTTGGCCGCGTTGACCATCGCCTCGCGCGCGGCCTGCATCTGTGCGCCCGTCCCCTCGTCGAGCGGGCAGTCCCCGACCACCACGACCTCGATGGGGACGCCGTGCTTGTCCTCCACCTCCGCCGCGTTGCGCCGGACCGCGTCGGCGAGGGTGGCGGGCTCGTCGGCCTCGTCCTTGCCGGTGCCCTCGGGTTTGTAGAGCCAGGTGCGCAGGTCGCGCTCCTGGGCACGGGCGAGGCGGCGCACCTCGCCCGCGTTCTCCGCGTTGCGCTGGATCAGGGTGAGCGTGTGCAGCACGGAGTCGTGGACATGGGCGGCGACCTCGGCGCGCTCCTGGGCGCGGATGCGCATCAGCCGCTCCTCGGAGAGGTCCTGGGTCATCCGCACGAGATACGGACCGGCGAGCAGCGTGATGCCAACGAGTACGGCGAGAGCCGCCTGGAGCACCGCGCCGATGTGCGCGGCGGAGCCCTGCATGACGAAGACGCCCGAGACGCCCGCGGTGACGAGCAGGACGCCGACGCCCGCGCGCAGCAGGGTGAGCGTGCGGCGCCGACTGCCGACCTCGACCCAGCGGGCCCGGCGGGCGTTGTCCGCCTGGCGCCAGACCAGGGCGACACCTGCGGCGACCAGGACCGCGGGAAGGAGGTAGGCCTTGGCGCCGCCGGTCAGGTTGACGCTGCCCACGAACACCATGGACACGACGACCATGAGGAGAAGGGCGACGATCTGGCCCCGGTCCGGTTTCCGGGCGACGAGTCTGCGGCGGCCGTCCGCCGAGGTCTCGGTGGCGACCAGGGACGGCGGCTTCTGGCCGCCCACCCCGCCGACGCCGAGGGGTACGAAGAACCAGAACGCGGCGTACAGCAGCGCGCCGAGGCCGTTGGCCATGAACAGGCCGACGAAGGCGAGCCGCACCCAGACCACGGGCAGGCCGAGGTGCCCGGCGAGGCCCCGCGCCACTCCGCCGAGCCAGCGGCCGTCGCTGCTGCGGTAGAGCTTGCGCGGCGGCCGCGGGTCGTCGAGGGGCACTGCTGCGGCTTCCGGCATGCCATCGATGTTCACACGCCCGCCGTTGCGGAGCATCAGGGTCGGCCCCCGAGACTCCCCTGATCTTCGGACTTTCCCGCGTCGGCTCCCGCGCCGACTCCCCGCTCGACTGCCGGTTCTCCAGCAGGTTCGTCTGCCGGTTCGTCTGGCGGTTCGTCTGCCGGTTCGCCTGCTGGTCCTCCCGCGGCGTGGGCCCGGATCTCCGTCACCCCGGCGCCGTTCGAACGCTTCCCGGCCCGGCCTCGGGGCCGATTTCAGGGTTCGGCCAGGGTCATCCCGGCTGCCGTTGCGGCGGCGCGGCCGTCACCATTGACTCATGACTGATCACGAGCACGCCGCGACGGGTCCGGGACCCGGCCCCGGCCCGCGCCCCGCAGCGGGCACCGGGCCGTCGGATGCCGCGCCCGCCGCGACGGAGACGGCCGCGACGGGCGCCGGCGCCACCGGCGCCGGTGCCGGTGCCGGTGCGGAAGCCGTCGACGCGGCCTCCCCGCGGTTCCGGCGCGACCGCCGGCACAAGATGATCGCGGGCGTGTGCGCGGGTCTCGGACGTCACACCGACCTGGACCCGGTGATCTTCCGCATCACCCTGGCCGTGCTGGCCGCGACCGGTGGCATCGGCCTCCTCTTCTACGGCTTCGCCTGGCTCTTCGTGCCGTACGAGGACGACGAGGAGAACGAGGTCCGCAAGCTGCTGACCGGCCGGGTCGACGGGCAGGCCCTGGCGGCCGTGCTGTTCGCGCTGATCGGCTGCGGAGTGCTGCTGACCATGATCCGGAACGGCCAGGTGCTGGCGTTCGCCGTCGTCCTCTCCCTGCTGCTGGCCGGTGCCGGGTACTGGTCGCGGCGGCGCGGCGCCCCCGACCCCGACCCGCTGTCCGCCCAGGCCGTCGCCGACGCCCCGCCGGAGGCCCAGGCACCGCCGATCCAGATCTCGTACCCCTCGTGGTGGCGCGACCCGATCGTCAAGGACGGCACGCATGTCGGAGGCACCGGCTATCTGTGGGGCCCCACCGACGCCCGCGGCCGGGACGCCCCGGGACTCGACCTCCGGCTCAGCACCCCCTGGGTCCACGGCCAGGACACCCGCGCCCGGCAGAGCCCGCCCCCGAAACCGCGCGGACCGCGCTGGATCGGCGGCTGGATCTTCCTGTTCGCCCTGGTCGCCGGCGGCCTGGGCACCGGCCTGACGTGGGACACGCACCCGCTGGGCACCAGCCTCCAGACCGGTCTGGCCTGCGCGCTGATCGTGTTCGGACTGGGGACGGCGCTCAGCTCGTTCCTCGGACGCACGGGGGCCGGCTCGCTGTTCCTGGCGCTGCTCACGGCGGCCCTGCTGGCGGCCGCGACGGCCCTGCCGTCCGACATCAGCACCCACTGGACGCGGATGTCCTGGACCCCGGCCACGGCGGCGGAGGTGTCGTCGGCGTACGACCTCGGGACGGGTGTGGCCACGCTGGACCTGACGCACATACGCATCGCCAAGGGGCAGACGGTGTCGACATCGGCCGAGGTGGGCGCGGGCCGGCTGAAGATCGTCGTGCCGGCGGACGCGACCGTGCGGATGAGCATCGACGTGGGGGTGGGCGACATCCAGCTGCCCGGTGACGACAAGGAGGACGTGGACGTGGAGCCGGGCAAGCACAAGGACGTGACGCTGCCGCCGGCGAGCGGTGCGAAGAACGCGGGGACGCTCGACCTGGATCTCCAGGTCGGCGCGGGACAGGTGGAGGTGACCCGTGCTGCGGCATGAGTTCCAGCCCGGACGGCTGGTCGTAGGTGTCTTCCTGACGGCGGCGGGGGTCGCCTACGCCGGTGACGCGGGCGGCTGGTGGGACACCGAGTGGTTCGCGGTCATCCCGGTGATGGTGGCCGGCCTCTTCCTGGCAGGGGTGACCGCGGGCCTGACCCGGGCGATACGCAGGCGCCGCGGTACACCGGAGAGCCGCCAGGAGCCGAGCCGGCTAGAGACCCAGTGAGGCCCGTGCGGAACGGTGTCGGCGCCGGGCCCGGAGCATCGCGTCCAGGGAGAGGTAGGGGGCGCCGGCGAGGACCAGGGGCAGCCAGGCCATCAGGTAGGCGAGGTCGTTGCCGTAGTAGTACGGGGAGTTGGCCCAGCTGATGGTCAGCCAGAGGCTGAGCGAGATCAGCGCGCCGCCGAGCGCGGCCAGGCGGGCCAGCAGTCCGAAGAGGGTGCCGAGGCCCACGGCCAGCTCGCCGATGGCGATCGCGGTGCCGAAGCCGACGGGGTTCTTCAGGGCCAGGTCGATCAGGGCCGGGATCGCGGCGGAGTCGCGGACGGCTCGCATGGTGTCGCCGATGGACCCGGACCCGCCGGATTTGAGGAAGGCGCTGTCGGTCAGCTTGTCCAGGCCGGCGTAGATGAAGGTGACGCCCAGGAAGATCCGCAAGGGAAGGAGGGCGTATCGGGTGGCGGTGTCCCGCAGTCCGCGGTCGCCGTCGAGATACGGGGTGTGCGTGTCCGAACGAATGCCGTGAGTCATCGCCAGTAGCCGCCTCTCGCCGCTGTACCCAGGCCCCTCAACAGACCATACGTACGACAACCGGGGCCCGCTCAACCCTCAGCCGGACGTTTTTCCGAATTTCGGCCGGACACGGCCACCCGGGAGGGTGGAGAAACCCCCTTCACTCGGTCACTTCGACCACGCACCGGTTGGTCGCCACTCCGGCCGCCGTCACCACCTGGACCTCGACCCAGCCGGGCTCCACGTCGGCGGGGACCGGGACGGTGAGGACGTGGTCCGTGGGATTGCTGAAGCCGCCGCTCACGGGGACCAGGGGGACGTGGACGTTGACGGCGCCGATGCGGACGACCATGCGGGAGAGACGGTCGGCGCTCTGGGCGCCGGGCGGGACGAAGCCGGTGCCGCGGATCTCGATGTCGTCGCCGGTGCGGATCGGGGCGTCCAGGTCACCGGCCTCGCGGGCCCGGACGACGGAGAGGATCACCGGGCGGCCGCCCTCGGCGTACTTGCCGGCCAGGTAGGTCGCGGCGGAGATCAGGACCACCGTCGCGAGGCCCCAGGGCAGGTCGGGGAGCTGGTCGGGGCGGCGGGCGAGCCGTACGGCGGCGAAGAGCAGGGCGACGGCGCTGATGACGACGAACTGGATGTCGGCGAAGGTGCCGCGGCCGGCGTCGTCGGTGAGGAGGTCGGAGGCGCGGGGGCGGTGGGCGCGCACCTTCTGCAGGCGCTGCCCGACGATGCGCAGGCCGACCACCCGGCGCACCAGGACGGCGATGCCGCAGACCACGGCGAGGACGGTCACCGCACCGGCGCCGCGGGCGAGGTCGAGCCCGGAGATGAGGGCGTCGCGTTCGGCGGGAGAGGCGGCGGCGGCCAGGCGGCCGGCCAGGACGAGGACGGCGTACGCGACGAACAGGACCCAGGAGGCGGCGACGGTGCGGGAGGTGGACATGCGGTTGTCCTCGCCGATGACGGGGGCGAGCACCCCGCCGCGCGAGCGGTGGAACCAGGAGGCGGCGGTGAGGGCGAGGGCCACGACCAGGGCGGCGAGCAGTCCGGCGGTGCGGGCGCTGGTCCAGCCCGCGCCGATGGCGGTGAGGGACTGGGTGAGGAGCATGATCACGACGATCGCCCAGACGGTGCACGTGGTGCGCAGCCAGAGGCGGGCCAGCCAGGCCTCGCCCTCGGCGCGGCTGCGTTCGGCGACCGCCTCCGCGGACTGGGTGAGTTCCTCGGAGACCCACTGGCGGGAGGCGGAGGCCGAATGGGCCACCGCCGCGGGCAGCCCCTGCCCGGCCGCGAACTCGTCGCGTTTGAGGAGGAATTCGGCGACCGCCCGCCGGTGCCCCTCGCGTGCACCGTGCGGACAGTCCCCGCACGCGCAGCCGCCCCCGTGGACACCCGAACCGGCGCCCTGCCTCGCCTCCTGCACCGCCACGCCCGACGCCTGCCTTCCCCACGCCCGGGGCACGCCGCGCAGGGCCCTCCCCGGGGCTCGACGACGCCGTGCAACTCCCTTGTGTCGAGAGCGAATTGTGCCCTACGCCACGCCGTTCGCGAGCAGCAGGTTGGTCACGACGAGTGAAGGTACGGCAGACGTGTTGACCCGGCTGCGAGAATTTCCCCATGGCCGAGATCATCCAGCGGGACGGGACCTGGGCCTTCGACGGCAGCACGGTCCGGATCACGCCGGGTCGCCACCGCTCCGTGCCGCTGTTCCGGCAGATCTACGGGGAGATCTCGGTCCCCCTGGAGGCGGTGTCGGGGGTGGTGTACGAGCCGAAGCGCAAACGGGGGCGGCTGCGGATGCGGCTGCGCGAGGGGGCCGACCCGTTGTTGCAGGCGACGGGCGGGCGGCTGCCGGAGGCGGCGGATCCGTACCGGCTGACGGTGGACGGGGACCGGGCCGGGGTGGCCGAGTACGTCGTGGCGGAGATCCGGCAGTCGCTGCTGCTGGACCAGGTCCCGAAGGAGCCGACGAAGACGTATCTGCTGCCGGGGCCGCCGGTGCCGGTGTCGGTGCGGTCGTCGGACGGCACGGTGTCGTTCGACGGTACGCAGGTGCGCGTCGACTGGGCCGACACCTCCGACCGGGTCAAGCGGGCCACCGGGCCCCGGATCATCGGCGTCGGCGATGTGGTGCAGGTGGAGTGGCTGCCCAACTCCGGCCGCGAGGACGGCTTCCTGCGGTTCGTGACCCGCGAGACGGTGTTCTCGAAGCTGCCGGCCGAGCGCGACCCGTACGCCCTCGACCTGTGGGGCAGTGTCCGCCGCGATCTGCTGACGGCGCTGGTCGCGGCGGCGGTCACGGCCCGGCTGCCGCATCCGTCGACCCGGCCGGGCACGGAGTACGCCGACCGGGACCGGAACCGGGCCGCGGTGCCCGGGCCGCGCCGGTCGGGCGACCATCACGACGTCCTGCTGCGCAGGCTGCGGGAGCTGGGCGAGCTGCACCGGGACGGGGTGCTCACGGACGAGGAGTTCGCGCGGACGAAGGCGGCCGTGCTGCGGAGCTTCTGAGCAGCGCCCCGAAGGGGCGCGGGGCCGTATCCGATATGCGGCTGCCGCCGCGCTGGCGCGACCAGCCACGACGGCACCGCAGACGGCAGACGGCAGACGGCAGACGGCAGACGGCAGACGGCAGACGAACAGATCGCGGCCCTTCCAGCGGAGCGTCTTGCGGAGCGCCTAGCTGAGCAGGTCCGGTTCGCTGCGGCTGATGTCCTGCCACAGGGGCTGGTAGTTGATCCAGGCCACCAGGTCGCCGCCGAGCTGTTCCCGGGTGGCGACGGCGAGCTTGTGGTCGATGAGCAGCGGGCGGCCGGCCGCCTTCGCGGTCAGCTGGACCTGCGCGGACCGCTCCATGGAGAGGAACCACCAGGCGGCCGCGTCCACCGAGTCGCCGACGGTCAGCAGCCCGTGGTTGCGCAGCACCAGCGCCTTGCGGGAGCCGAGGGCGGCGGCGATGCGGCGGCCCTCCTCGGCGTCGACGGCGACGCCGGTGTAGGAGTCGTAGAGGGCGTGGTCCTCGTAGAAGGCACAGCTCTCCTGGCTGATCGGGTCCAGCAGGTCGCCCAGGGCGGACAGGGCGCGGCCGTGCACGGAGTGGCAGTGGGCGACGGCGACGACGTCCGGGCGGGCCGCGTGCACCTGGGCGTGGACGGTGAAGGCGGCCTGGTTGATGTGGTAGCGGCCCTCGATCACCTGACCGTCCTGGTTGGCGAGGACCAGGTCGCCGACGGTGACGTGCTTGAACGGCATGCCGAACGGGTTGACCCAGAAGCAGTTCGAGTATTCGGGGTCGCGGGCGGTGATGTGTCCCGACACCCCGTCCTCCAGTCCGGCCCGGCCGAAGATCCGCAGCGCGCCGGCGAGCCGCTCCTTGCGATGCCGGCGCTCGTCGTCGAGCGAGTCGTACATCGGCGGCATCGCGAACTGGAGCTGGTCGGTGGGCAGTGGAAGGGGCGGGGTCGGCCCGTGCATAGGTCCTCCAGCACTGGGTTTGTGTTACGGCCGGAAGTTACCGCCGGTCAGTGCAGGAAAACAGAGCTGTTCTGTAAAGATGACGCGCGCGAGCAGATCTCGACAGAAGTTGTCGGGAATCGGCGGCACAGCGGCTCGTACGGCACACGCCGAAGAGGTGGCGCCGCCGGAGCCGCACCACCTCTTCTTCAGCTACTTCTTCCGCACCGAGTTCCGCACCGAGCGCGATCGGGCGCGCCCGGTCCTACTCCCACTCGATGGTGCCCGGCGGCTTCGAGGTGACGTCGAGGACGACCCGGTTGACGTCCCGGACCTCGTTGGTGATCCGGGTGGAGATCTTCGCGAGGACCTCGTAGGGCAGGCGGGACCAGTCGGCCGTCATGGCGTCCTCGGAGGAGACCGGGCGCAGGACGATCGGGTGGCCGTAGGTGCGGCCGTCGCCCTGGACGCCGACGCTTCGGACGTCCGCGAGCAGGACCACCGGGCACTGCCAGATGTCACGGTCGAGGCCGGCCGCGGTCAGCTCCTCGCGGGCGATCGCGTCGGCCTCACGGAGCAGGTCGAGGCGGTCCTTGGTGACCTCGCCGACGATCCGGATGCCGAGACCCGGACCCGGGAACGGCTGGCGCTGGACGATCTCCTCCGGCAGGCCGAGCTCCTGGCCGACCATCCGGACCTCGTCCTTGAACAGCTTGCGCAGCGGCTCGATCAGCTTGAACTCGAGGTCCTCCGGCAGGCCGCCGACGTTGTGGTGCGACTTGATGTTCGCGGTGCCGGTGCCGCCGCCGGACTCCACGACGTCGGGGTAGAGGGTGCCCTGGACCAGGAACTCCACGGCCGGGCCGGCGTCGGCGATGATCTCGGCCTGGGCCTGCTCGAAGACCCGGATGAACTCGCGGCCGATGATCTTCCGCTTCTGCTCCGGGTCGGAGACCCCGGCGAGCGCGTCGAGGAAGCGGGCTTCCGCGTCCACGACCCTCAGCTGGACGCCGGTCGCGGCGACGAAGTCCTTCTCGACCTGCTCGGTCTCGCCCTTGCGCATCAGGCCGTGGTCGACGTAGACGCAGGTCAGCTGGGAGCCGATGGCCTTCTGGACGAGGGCGGCGGCCACGGCGGAATCGACGCCGCCGGACAGACCGCAGATCGCGCGCCTGTCGCCGACCAGCTCGCGGATCGCCGCCACCTGCTCGTCGATCACGTTGCCGGTGGTCCAGGTCGGCTTCAGGCCCGCGCCCCGGTAGAGGAAGTGCTCCAGGACCTGCTGGCCGTGCGTGGAGTGCATCACCTCGGGGTGGTGCTGGACGCCGTAGAGCTTCTTCTCGTCGTTCTCGAAGGCGGCGACCGGGACGACGTCCGTGGACGCGGTGACGGTGAAGCCCTCGGGGGCGGCGGAGCAGGCGTCGCCGTGCGACATCCACACGTGCTGTTCGGCGGGGGTGCCCTCGAACAGGGTGGAGGAGCTCTTGGAGACGTGCAGGTCGGTACGGCCGTACTCGCGGGCGCCGGTGTTGTCGACGGTGCCGCCGAGGACCTGTGCCATCAGCTGGAAGCCGTAGCACATGCCGAAGACGGGGACGCCGGCCTCGAAGAGCTCGCGGTCCAGGCGGGGGGCGCCCTCCTCGTACACGGACGAGGGGCCGCCGGAGAGGATGATCGCCGCCGGGTTCTTGGCGAGCATCTCGGCGACCGGCATGGTGCTGGGCACGATCTCGCTGTAGACCCGGGCCTCGCGGACGCGGCGGGCGATGAGCTGGGCGTACTGCGCGCCGAAGTCGACGACCAGGACGGTGTCGGGAGCGGCGGCAGCGGGAGTCGCTGATGACACGGGGTGCCTTCCGGCGGTCGGGCGGGGGTCTGTGCCTCCGATTCTAACGGGGCGCGGTGGTTCACCTCCCGCCTCTGGGGGCTCCGCCCCCACACCCCCAGGTCCTTTGCCCACCCACCACCCGACTCGGCACACCAGAAAGTGACCGCCCCGCCCGACCCGGCAGGCCGAGAAGTAACCGGCCCACCCGACCCGGCAGGCCGAGGAGTGACCGCCCCGCCCGGCCCGGCAGGTCGGGAAGCGGTCGCCCGCCCGGCCCGGTCCGCCCGCCCGGTTCTGTGGCATACTCGCCCCCATGCTCACCCAAACGACCTTCCTCTTTACCTATGGCAACCGGCCCACCGGCTGCCATGGTCGTGCTGCTTGAGCTACTGACAAGCGACTTCCCCAGGCGCCCCGGGCCGACAAGGTCCGGGGCGCCTGGTGTTTCTCCGGATCCTGTCGGTTCGGGGCACCGCCCGCCTTCCGACGAGGAGCCCCCATGAACGCGATCGACGTGACCGGTGCCCGTACCCCCGAGGCCGCCGAGGTGATCAGTGGTGCGCGGGAGCGCATCGACGCGCTCGACGACCGGATCATCGGTCTGATCCAGGAACGGATGGCCGTCTCCGCCGTTGTCCAGGAGGCACGGATCACCTCCGGCGGCCGCCGGGTGAACCTCTCCCGGGAGATGGAGATCCTCGGCCACTACAGCACGGCGCTCGGCAAGCCCGGCACCACCCTCGCCATGACGCTCCTGGAGCTGTGCCGGGGTCGCATCTGAGTCGGGCGGATCTGCGTTCGGGGTCTTCTCACCCGTACGGCGCGTGACCGGCCCGCGAACCGCTTCGTTGGTGGGGTGTCCGTGTCAGCCAGGGGCGGGCCCGAAGGAACCACGCGTGGCTTCACTGGGGCGATGAGGCGTACGGAACGTGCCGTGCGCCGTGGGACCTCGCTCCAGTCAAGTGACCGGACGGCAGGGGACAGCAGCCCGGTCACCCAAGAGACGGCCGGCTCCGGGGACGCCCGGGGCCGACCGGCGGAAAATTGCAAAAATGCATAAGGGCTGGGTCAAACGGTTGCGGAGGCCGGGTACATCCAGCACGATGCGTAGAAGGCCCGCAAGGGACTTCGGAGTTCCCAAGTCCCAGTTCAGGCAACGGAATTGCCGTGTGCCAACCGTCCGCCAATGGTCGAGACCTGCCGTACGCCCCGTGTGCGCCGGGGCGCCGACCCGGGGCTCGGGCGGTGGCGCAGGGCGCGGAAACCAGCGGCGCAACCCCCCGGCGCCGCTTCCAGGCACCGACGCTGCCCTGACGTCGGTGCTGACGAAAGAAGGGCCCCGCGGCTCCGTCCCGCGGGGCCCTTCGCCTGTCCGGAAGCAAAAGCCGCCAGAGCACACACAAAGCCGCACAAAGCCTCACACAGCTAGGTACGGCTCACCGTGCCGCAGGCCTCCTCCTTGCCGATGTCGCGGCTGCGGTCGTACGGGTCGACGGACGGGCCGGTCGGGGCGGCGCCGGCGGTCGGGGCCTGGGACGGGAACTGCGGGTGCAGATAGCCGTCGTTGATGTCGCAGGCCGAGTTGCCGGCGTCCTCGTCGTAGCGGAGCAGGGTCAGCCGGCCGGGGGTGACCTGGTACCGCGTGGGGTCGGGGAGTTCGGCGTCGATCACGCGGCGCACGATCGTGCGGGTGACCTCGGTGGAGCCGCCGGCGCGGACGACCGGGTAGACGAAGGTGTAGTCGGCGTGCACGGCCACGCCCTGGTACTTGCCCTTCGCGAAGGTGATGCGGCCGCGTACCTTGACGATCTTCCCGGCCTGCTTCACGTCCTTCGGGTCGAAACGGCTGAAGAGGAAGAGCGGGTCGTGGGTCTTGCTGGGGCTGCGCAGCGAGGCCTTGAGGCCGTCGAGGACGTCGGGCTGCTTGGGGTCGAGCACCGAGAGGGCCGCCTCGGGGTTGCCGCCGGCGATGACGTCGGGGTTCAGGTTGGCGTCCACCAGCAGCTTCCTGGTCTGCTGGAGGGCCAGTTCGACGCGGTCCTTAGGGATCGCGCCGAGCGCGGTGGCCTTCGGCAGCACGATGCCGGCCGCGCCGTCGGCCCAGCGCAGCGCCGGGGAACCGGCGAACGGATGGGCGAGCGTGGGGGTGTCGGGGGCGGCCGCGGAGGGCGGGGCGGTCGGGGTGGTGGTCTCGGCGGGCAGGGGCGTGGTGGCGGTGTCCGTGCCGGCGGACGAGCCGAAGGGGTCGCCCGGGATCAGGGAGGGCCGCATCGCGACGACGGCCACGGCGATCGCCAGCGGAACGCCGATGAGCGCCCATGCCCTGCGGCGGCGGGTGGCCCGCCCGTTCATCTCCTGCCAGGCAGGCCCGGTCCGCCACCCCTCGGGCTCCCCCTTCCGCCCCTTGAGCCGCTCGGTCACCTCGCGGGCCCGTGCGGAGGGCTCCTTGGGGGCGGACTTGCGGATGTCCCGTTCGGTGTCCTGGAGGAACTGCTCCCACACCTCGTCGGATATGGAGGAGGACGACGGCTCGTCCCCCGACGATTCTTCGGACCGTCTGTCAGACATGACACTCTCTCGCTCGGCCGTTCGACGGGGGCGAGAATAACCTTGGAATCGACTGTGTTCATGCCATGCCCGGCGATTGGCATGAAGAGGCGACAGTCTTGAGGCCGCTTGAGATCAAGTGACCCACATCACATATGAATTCGGTGAATGTGGAGGCAACCATTCACATGACTTGCCGGTCACATCAGCGGAACCAGCGGTGACATCCATCCACCGCAGCTGATGTACGGGGGTCCTCATGAAGCTTCGCCGGGTCATGGCCGCGGCGGCCGTCACGGCCGTGATCGCACCGGTTGCCCTGCTGTCCGCGCCGGCCGCGTTCGCGGACGAGTCGCCGTCGGCGTCGGAGACGTCGGAGAGCGCACCGAGCGAGATACCGAGCGACACGGCCTCGGCCTCGCCGTCCGACTCCGCCGCACCGAGTGACAGCGCATCCGCGTCCGAGTCCGCGTCCGCGTCGGCGTCCGCCTCGCCCAGCGACGGCGCGAGCGCCAGTGCGTCGGCGTCGGCGTCCTCCTCCGCCGAGCCGTCCGAGTCGGCCGAGCCCAGCGAGGACCCGTCCGACCCGGACGTGCCGTACTGCGAGGACCTCGACGAGGACTTCGGCGACGCCAAGGTGTCCGCCGACATCAAGGGCCTGCCCGGCAAGATCGTCGCGGGCGACGGCTTCCACGGCTTCGAGCTGGTCGTGACGAACGAGTCCAAGACGGACGTCGAGGGCGTCGCCTTCTACGCCGAGATCGAGAACTACGAGCTCGACGAGTCGAAGTACCTCAGCCCGTACGTCGACCTGGAGTTCAAGAACCCCGACACCGGCTCCTGGGACCGGATCGGCAGCGACGACTGGGCCGGCGACTACTTCTTCTACGTGCCGAAGCTGAAGTCCGGCGCAAGCAAGTCGGTCGACCTGCGGGTCTCCATCGACGCCAAGGCGCCCGCCGGTGACGCCTACTCCTTCGGCTCCGGCGCCTACCTCGACAAGGTCGACGGCCAGGACTGCATCGCCGAGGGCTGGGCCCAGTACGACTTCACGGTCCTCAAGGCCGGCTCGTCCAACCCGGACCCGGGTACGGCCACGCCGAGCGACGACGGCGGCAAGGACTCCGTGAAGAAGCCGCAGGGCGACATCTCCGACCTGCCGACCGGCAACCTCGCCGACACGGGCTCCAGCTCGGCGCTCCCGGTCATCGGCCTGGTCGGCGGCGCCGCCGTCGTGGTCGGCGCCGGCGCGGTGGTCCTGGTACGGCGGCGGAAGGCCGGCGCCGGCTCATAGGCAAGGTCGCGCGAACCGTCGTCAGGCGGCGGCCGCGCACCGATCGAAGAGGGACCTGGGCTCGGAGGGGGGCACAGGTCCCTTTTCGGTGTCCGGCTGCTTTGTCGCCCCGGTTCTCGCGCCTAGGCGTTCTTCTTCGGCGGTACGGCCGGAATGCCGAGGAACGGCAGCCGCAGCGCGCCGAAGGCCTCGGCCGGGACCGCCGGACGGAGCGGCTCGACCGGGCGGAGCCGCTCGTACGGCTCGCCCTGCCGCGGCCGCGGGTCCGCCTCGCCCTTGTTGGGCCAGTACGACATCGCGCGCTCGGCCTGCGCCGTGATCGTGAGGGACGGGTTCACACCCAGGTTCGCGGAGACGGCGGCGCCGTCCACGACCGAGATGCCCGGGTGGCCGTAGAGCCGGTGGTACGGGTCGATGACCCCGGTCTCGCGGGAGTCGCCGATGGGGCAGCCGCCGAGGAAGTGGGCGGTGAGCGGGGTGCCCATCAGCTCGCCCACGTTGCTGCCGGCGAAGCCGTTGATCTCCTCGGCGAGCACGGTGGCCGCCTCCGAGGCGGCCTTGATCTGCTTGGGGTTGGGGGCGCCGTGACCCTGCCGGGCGGTGAGCAGGCCCTTGCCGACGCCGTCCGGTTTCAGGTACGTCGTCAGGGAGTTGTCCAGCGACTGCATCACCAGACCGATGATGGTCCGCTCCGACCAGCGCCGGTTGGAGAGCGAGCGCAGCACCAGGAGGGGGTGGCGGGCCGCGTTCGCCAGCCAGCCGAGGACGCGGGAGGAGCCCTCCGCGTACGGGACCTGCAGGATCGACAGGCCGCCCATCGCGTTCGAGCCCTTGCCGTAGCGGACCGGCTCGATGTGGGTGTTCTCGTCCGGGTGGACCGAGGACGTGATCGCGACGCCCCGCGTGAAGTCGGCCTTGGGCGTGCCGTGCGCCTTGCGGTAGCGGCGGTTGTCGGTCTGCGCGCCGACCAGGGCCTCGGAGTTGGTGCGGGTGAGGTCTCCCAGGCGGTCTGAGAGGTACGGCAGCTGACCGCCGGCCTTCATACGGTGCAGGAGGGTCTGGGTGCCGTAGGTGCCGGCGGCGATGACGACCCGGCGGGCCTTGAGGACCCGGCCCCCGGCCTTCTTCCGGTCGTCCGTGGGCAGGGTCGCGACGGCGTAGCCGCCCTGCGAGTCGTCGGTGACGGAGACGACCGTCGTCATCGGGTGCACCACCGCGCCCGCCTGCTCGGCGAGGTGGAGGTAGTTCTCGTTGAGGGTGTTCTTCGCGCCGTGCCGGCAGCCGGTCATGCACTCGCCGCACTCGGTGCAGGCGTTGCGGGCGGGGCCCGCGCCGCCGAAGTAGGGGTCGGCGACCTGGTCCCCGGGGGCCGCCTTCGCCTCGCCGTCGGCGTCCTTGCCGTCGCCGAAGAAGACGCCGACCGGGGCGAGGTGGAAGGTGTCGCCGACGCCCATGCGCTGCGCCGCCGCCTTCAGGTGGACGTCGGACGGGGTCATCGTCGGGTTGAGCCGTACGCCGAGCATGCGCTGCGCCTGGTCGTAGTACGGCTTCAGCTCGTCCTGCCAGTCCGTGATGTCACGCCACTGGGGGTCGTCGAAGAAGGGTTTCGGCGGGACGTACAGGGTGTTGGCGTAGTTGAGCGAGCCGCCGCCGACGCCCGCGCCGGCCAGCACCATGACGTTGCCGAGGAGATGGATGCGCTGGATGCCGTAGCAGCCGAGCTTGGGGGCCCAGAGGTAGTTCTTGATGTCCCAGGAGTTCTTGGGGAGGGATGCGCGGGTGAAGCGGCGGCCGGCTTCCAGGACGCCTACGGTGTAGCCCTTTTCTGTGAGGCGCAGGGCGGTTACGGAGCCGCCGAAGCCGGAGCCGACGACCAGGACGTCGTAGTCATAGGTGTCCTGAGACAACGTGCCATCTCCCCTTTGAGTGTGCACTGCGGGTGCTCGGTGGCTGGTCGCGCAGTTCCCCGCGCCCCCAAGAAAAGCGGGTCGTTTACCTGAGCCTCAGTGCCTTCATCACGCGGAGGCTCGTGCTCATGAAGGCGGCGTACTTCTCGTCGTCCATCCCGAGCGAGGGGGCCATCGGCAACAGGCGCTGCTGGGCGACCGTCTGCGCCTCCGTGTACTTGAGGATGCCCTCCGAGCCGTGCCGGCGGCCCAGGCCCGAGTCCTTCATGCCGCCCATCGGGGACTGGACGCTGCCGTAGGCGGGGGCGTAGCCCTCGTTGACGTTCACGGTGCCGGTGCGCAGGCGGGCGGCGACCGCTCGGCCCCGGCTGCCGTTCTTCGTCCAGACCGAGGAATTGAGGCCGTACGGCGTGCCGTTGGCGTGCTCGACGGCCTCGTCCTCGGTCTTGAAACGGTAGATGGAGACGACCGGGCCGAAGGTCTCCTCCGTGCAGACGGCCATCGCGTCCTCGACGCCGTCGAGGATGGTGGGCTCGTAGAAGTAGGGGCCGATGTCCGGGCGGGCGGTGCCGCCGGCGACGACGGTCGCGCCCTTCTCCACCGCCTCGTCGACGTGCCGGGTGACGGTCTCCAGCTGCCGTTCCCCGACCAGGGACCCCATGTCGGCGCCGTAGGCGAGGGACCTGCCGAGGCGCATGGCCTTGGTGCGGGCGGCGAAGCGCTCGACGAAGGCGTCGGCGACCGACTCGTGGACGTACAGCCGCTCGATGGAGATGCAGAGCTGGCCGGCCGAGGAGAAGCAGGCGCGGACCGCGCCGGCCGCCGCCTTCTCGATGTCGGCGTCGTCCAGGACCAGCATGGCGTTCTTGCCGCCGAGTTCGAGGGAGACGCCGACCAGGCGGGCCGCCGCGCCCTGGGCGACCTCGCGCCCGGTGCGGGTGGAGCCGGTGAAGGAGACGTAGTCGGCGTGCCGGACGACCTCGGGGCCGACGACCGGGCCCTCGCCGAGGACGACCTGGAAGACGTCGGCGGGCAGCCCCGCCTCGATGAGGAGGTCGCGGGCCCACAGGGCGGTCAGGCAGGTCTCGGTGTCCGGCTTCATGACGACCGCGTTGCCCGCGGCGAAGGCGGGGAGCGCGTCGCCGACGGAGAGTTCCAGGGGGTAGTTCCAGGGGGCGATCTGGCCGACCACGCCCCGCGGGTGGCGCAGTTCGGTGACGCGCGTGAGGGTGGGCATGGCGCCCGCGTGCCGCTTGGGGCGGAGGTAGGCGGGGGCCTTGCGGCCGTAGTGCCGGGCGGCGACCGCGACGGCCTGCACCTCCTCGTGGGCGTGCAGGCGGGCCTTGCCGGTCTCCAGCTGGATGAGGTCGAGGACCTCGGCCTGACGGGCCAGGACCAGGTCGTGGAAGCGGAGCAGGACGGCGGCGCGCTGCCGTACCGGCACCTTCGCCCACACGGCCTGGGCGGCGCGGGCCGCGTCGTAGGCCTTGGCCACGTCCTCGGGGGTGGACTCGGGCAGGTCGGCCAGCTTCTCGCCGGTGAAGGGCGTGTGGTTGGCCGTGCGTCCGGAGCCGACGACGCCCTTGGTGAGCTGGGCGACCAGCTCGGGTGTGACCACGTCGGCGGCGGTTCGAGCCCCTGCGGGGGCGGGGGCGAGCGGGTTCGTGCCGGTGGGGGCCGGTGCGTGGGCCGGGGCCTGCGAGTCCGTCATGAGCCGCAGGGTATTCGGGAGCGGGGCCTTTGGGTACCCGTGGGTAACCCGGTTTCACGGACCGCACACACACCGCCAGTGATCACTGGCAGAGAATGTGCTGATCAGGGGGTTGGACGGGGACGATCAGCGCCGGTCAGCCGCGTTCCGGTTTTTTGGCGAGGAGCAGGCCGAGGGCGGCGAGCGGGGTGAGGCGGCGGGGTTCGGGGGTCGCCGGAACCGGTGGGGCCGGTGCGACCGGTGGCGCCTGGGGGCGGACCGGGGCCGGCGCCGGGGGCTCGGCCACCCACGCCGGAAGTCTCACCCCGGCGGCCTCGGCGAGCACCTCGGCAGCGTCGGCGGCCGTCGGCCGGGCCTCGGGTTCGGGGGCGAGGAGCTGTGCGAGGAGCGGTCCGAGGGGGCCCTCGCCGCCGTCGGTGGCCGGGGCGTCCTCGCCGCCGTCGGTGGCCGGGGCGTCCTCGCCGCCGTCGGTGGCCGCGCGGAGCAGCGCGCCGAGGGACCACAGGTCGGAGGCGGGCCCGGCGCCGCGCCCCTCCTCGCACTCGGGGGCGACGAAGTCGCCGTCGCCACGCCCCTGCTGCCCCGCGCCGATGCCGAAGTCGGTGACGACGACGCGCTCGCCGTCGGCTCCGAGCAGGACGTTGGAGGGCTTGAGGTCACGGTGGACGATGCCGACGCCGTGCGCGGCGTGCAGCGCGCCGAGGACGGCGAGCCCGATGCGGGCGGCCTCGGGAGCGGGCAGCGGCCCTCGGTCGGCGAGGGCCGAGTGCAGCGGCTCCCCCGCCACCAGCTCCATGACGATCCAGGGGAGTTCGTCCTCGACGACCACGTCGTGGATGGCGACGGCGGCCGGGTGGTCGACGCGGGCGGCGGCGCGGGCCTCGTGCAGCAGCCGGTGAGCGGCGCGCTCCCGTTCCGCGCCGTCCGGCTCGCCGGTCAGGCGGGGCTCCTTGACGGCGACGTACCGCCCGTCCTGCTCATCGCGGGCCCGCCACACGGTGCCGCTCGGCCCGGAGCCGATGCGCCCGGCGAGCCGATAGCGCCCACCGATCAGACGTTCCCCGACCGGCTGTTCGCCGTCTTCACTCATGTCACATGAGTACCTTGCGCACCATGCCCTTGTCGAAGCGGCGCGGTCAGAGGAGTGCGGTCCGCGGGCCCCTCCCTGTGGAAGGGGCCCCATGGACCTCAGATGTCGACGCCCCCGAGGGAGAGTTGGGCGAGCTGGGTCGGGGTCAGGACGCCCGCGTAGGTGTGCACCTCGTCGATCGCGCCGGCCAGGTGGTCGGTCCCGCCGTCCGGGGTGAGGGTGCGGCCGACCTGGAGGGCGCCGGTCGGCGTCCAGGTGTTCTCGCCGGCGACGCCCGCCGTGGCGGCGGGGTAGCTCGATCCCACATAGAGCCGGAGTTGGTCGGCCTGCTCGTCGTAGACCACCGCGAGGTACTCGTCGCTCGACACGGCCCAGTCGGCGGGCGCGCTGACCGTCGTGGTCGGCGCGTCGGCACGGTCCTCGTGGGCCACCACGGCCTCCCAGGTCTGCGAGGAGGCGACATAGCGCAGGGTGAACAAGCTGGTGTGGACGCCGGGCTGGGACAGCACGGTCATGTCGTGGTCGGCCGTCGCCGTGTCGACGCGGGCGTGCGCGGTGACCGAGAAGCCGGCGTCGGTCGGGGTGACCGCGGTCGGGGTGCTCGCGTAGTCGCCGTCCCCGTCGAGGAGGAGGTCGCCGGTTCCCCAGAGGGGGTAGGCGGCCGGGGTGCAGTCGGGGTTCCAGGCGCAGTCGTCGCTGTCGGTGTGGATGGCGGCGTCCCCGGCGAGGGTGAGCGGCTCACCGCCCGCGTAGGCGGGGCTGCTGCCGTCCGTGGCGGTCTCCAGGTCCCAGTAGCCGAGGCGCCGGGCCGACCGCTGGGCCGCCGCACCGGCCTCCTTGGCCACGAAGACGCGGTCCCAGACGTTCACGTCGGTGAGCAGCCCGCGCCAGTGCCCGCCGTTCCCGTCGGCGCCGAGCCGCAGGGTCCCCGCGCCACCGGCCGCCTCGACGTTCTCCGCCGTGCCGACCGACGTGCCGTTCACGTACAGCCGCGCGGTGTGCTGTTCGGCGTCGTACACCCCGGCGAGGTGGGCCCACTCGCCCGGCTCGGGGGCGCCGCCGGTGACCCGGGCGGTGCCGCCGTCCCGGGTGGGCACGGTGAAGGACCAGAGCGGGGCGCCGGTGGCGGGGTCGGTCACCGCGGCGAGGGCGAGACCGGAGGAACGGCTGACCGCGGTGGAGCCGCCGGTGAGCGTGTCGGGCCGTACCCACGCGTCCAGGGCGAAGGTGTCACCCGTGTCCACGGCCGAGTCGAGGCTCAGATATCCCTCGTCGGTCCCGTCGAGCGCGGCGGCGGAGGCCGACGGCGTCCCGGACGGGCCGGACGCGTCGAGGGTCACGCCGGTGCCGGCGACCGCGCCCGACGGCTGCTCCGGATCCCAGTGGGTGACCGCCGGCCGCCCCGCCCGGACCTCCACGTTGTAGGTGGTGCGGGCGCTGAGGTGCCCCGCCGTGTCCAGGGCCTGGACCTGCAGATAGGTGACCCCCTCGCGCTCCGGCATCCAGCGCAGCGAGACCGCGCCGCCGGGTTCGGCCGGGACGAGGGTCTTCGTCGCGGTGCCGAGCCAGTTGTAGCGGTACGACACGACGTCGTCCGAGGCCGAGTCGATCACGAAGGTCCCGTAGCGCCCCACGCCGTCGTGCCAGTCGCCGTCGTCCGGGTACTCGGCCGACGAGACGACCGGCGCCTGCGGCACGTCGGCGTCGTCCGCCGCGAGTGCCGCCGGAGCCGGTGCGCCCACCGCCAGTGCCGCGAGGACGCACGGCACCGCGGCCCGCCCGAACACGTACTGTCTCGCCTTGCTCAAGGCCTCTCCCCCATGTCCGTCACAAGTACGGGTCAACTCCGGATCAACTCCGGATCAAGAGGAGGATGGCCTCGACTCGCCTGCCTGGCAACGTATTTGATCCACGGGGGCGCGGTCGCCCGGCCTCCTTCCGGGGCCCTCAGCCCGCCGTGAACGTGTCGACGGCGACGTCGAAGTACTCCCGCGCCTCCCGCACCTTCCCGACCGGCGCCGACACCCACACGTCGTACATCTGTCCGCTCTCCTCCCAGCAGAGGTCGTAGGTGTGCCGCGGTCCCTCCGCCGCGCTGAAGCCCTTCCAGGTGAACTCCCAGAACGCGGCGGGGTGCCCGGAGTGGGTGGTGTCGGTGACCCGGCCGTCGTGGTACCCGGGGTTCGTGCTCGGCCCCTCGGCCGCCGCCCGCCGCATCGCCCCGCCCGGTCCGTCCGTCGGCGGCTCGGAGACCTTGATGCCGAGCCGGAAGGTCTGCCCCGGCGACATGTAGAAGACGCGCTCGCCCTGCGGGTCGCGGGTGAAGCCCTCCGGTACGGCGAGGGCGAAGCCGGCCGGGTCCCGCGCGAGGCGGTAGCCGGAGGGCGCGGTGCTGGAGTGGGCGGTGGGGGGCGGCGGGGCGGTCGAGGAGGGGGGCGGGGTGGTGGCCGTGGCCGAGGAGGACAGGGTGGCCGAGGGGGACAGGGTGGTCGAGGGGGTCGCCGGGTGGGACGCGGAGACGGCCGTCGTACCCCCGGGGCCCGGGGTGGTGCCGCCCCCGCCGCCGTGGAACAGCAGCGTGGCCGCCGACACCCCCGCCCCGGCCATCGCGGCGACCAGCAGCGCGGCGACCAGCACCCCGCGGGTGGAGGTGGAACGGGGCGGTACGGCCGGTTCCGGAGCCGGCGGCCACGGCACGTCCCGCTGGGTCGGCGTGTACGACGCGGCGCCCGCGTCCTGCGCCGTACCGGCGCCCGGCACGACCCCCGTCTCCAGGAACCCGCGCAGCATCAGCTCGGCCTCCGCCGCGCCCAGCCGCCGCTCGGGATCCCGCTCCAGCAGCCCCCGGACGACCGGCAGCAGCGGCTCGGCCTGGGACGGTGGCCTGATCTCGTCGGAGACCACGGCGTGCAGGATCCCGCCGAGCGAGTCGCGCCGGAACGGCGACTCGCCGCTGAGCGCCGCGCACAGCAGCGCGCCCAGCGACCACAGGTCGGCCGCCGGGCCGGACCGCGCGCCGTTCATCCGCTCGGGCGCGGTGTACTCGGGCGAGCCGACGAAGGAGCCGGTCTCGGTGAGCGTGGTGGCGCCCGCGACCTGGGCGATGCCGAAGTCGGTGAGCACGACACGCCCGGTGGCCGCCTCGACGAGCACGTTGGCCGGTTTGATGTCCCGGTGCAGCACCCCCGCCCCGTGCGCCGCCCGCACCGCGCTCAGCAGGGCGATCCCGATCCGCGCGGCCTCGCCGACGTCCACCGGCCCGCTCCGCGAGATCCGGTCGGCGAGCGAACCGCCGTCGATCAACTCCATGACGATGTACGGCCGTCCACCGTCCTCGACCACGTCGTGCACGACGATGATGTGCGGGTGGTGCAGCTGGGCGACGGCCTGTGCCTCACGCAGGGTGCGCTCCCGGCGCAGCCGGGCGTCGTCGTCCGAGCGGGAGTCGTCGACCGTGAGCTCCTTGACGGCGACCTGCCGTCCCAGTAACTGGTCGGTCGCGCGCCATACGACACCCATCCCGCCCCGCCCGAGCCGCGTTCCCAGGCGATAACGCCCCGCGATCAGACGGACGGCGTCCCCGTCGGTCCCCATGGCCCCATGATGCCGCACCGGACCCGAACCTTCCGGACGGTGACAAGCCAAGACACCCGACCGGCAGGCCGCTTTCCGAGCCGCGAAGCCGGGCAGCCGAGCCGCGAAGCCGGGCAGCCGAGCCGCGTCAGCCGGACGAGCCCGGCTCCACCCAGCTCTGCAGCACCCACGTGAACTGCTTCTCGGCCGTCGCCCAGTCCTTCGCCGGCGACGACACGTAGATCGCGTACTCGGCGCCCGCCCGTGAGTAGTACGTCTCCTCGACCGCGCGCCGGGGCCCGGCCACGTTCGCGCCGTCCTTCGCCAGCGCGGTCCAGGTGTACTCCCACAGCGACCCGTCCCGGTCCCGGTACAGGTTCTGCTTCAGGGTCACGCGCTTGTAGTCGACCAGCCGCTGCAACTGCTGTTCCAGATCCAGCTGGTGGGCGTTGGCGTTGGCGAAGTCGGGTGAGCTGTCGATGGCGATGCGCACGAAGTGCTTGCCGCCGTCGGGCGTGTAGTCGACCTGCTTGAGGTCACTGTCGGTCTGTTCGCCACCGGTGCCGCCGCCGGAGTCGTAGACCTTGCGCTTCCAGCCCTTGGGCAGGGAGAGGCTGAAGCCGAACGGGTCGTGCACGGTCCGCCAGTCGGTGGGGACCGCGCCGTCCGGCGCCGTGCCGGCGCTGCCCGAGGACGACGGGCTGGAGGTGGCCGGCGAGGCCACGTTGCCGCTGTCGTCCTTCTGCCCGAAGTCCCACTTCTGCAGGGCCACGGCCGTGCCGCCGCCGAGCAGTGCCGCCAGCGCGACGACGAGCGCGAGCGTGCGCAGCCGGCGCCGTCCGGGCTGCACGGAGACGGGTGCGGACGACGGGCCGAGGACCGTCGGCCCGCGCAGGGAATCGCCGGGGGGACGCTGCCCCTCGTAGGAACCGCCGGGCGAGGCACCGACGGAACCGCTGTACGAACTCCCGTAGGAGCCACTGCTGTAGGAGCCGTCGCCGTAAGAGCCGCTGCCGTAGGAGCTGCCCCCGTGGGGGGCGCTGCCGTGCGAGCCCTCGTACGGGGTCGCCGCCCCCTCCCGGAAGGTCTCGTACGAGCCGCCGGAGTCCAGCCGCGTCCCACCACCGCCGCCGCCGGTGATCTGCGACTGCGTCGGTACGTACGCCTGTGCCGTGCTCGGCCGCCGCCCCTCCGCGGCCTCCGCGAGCATCTGCTCGACCTCTTCGGGGCCCGGCCGCTGCGCCGGTTCCTTGCGCAGCAGGGCCGTGATGACGGGCTCCAGCGGGCCTGCGGAGAGCGGCTCGCCGGCCTCGTCCTCGACGACCGCCTGCATGGTGGTCAGCGGCGAGGTGCGGCGGAACGGCGAGCGCCCCTCCACCGCCGTGTACAGCGTCGCGCCCAGTGCCCACAGGTCGGAGGACGGCCCCGGATCGTGCCCGCGCACGCGCTCCGGCGCGAGGTAGTCGACGGATCCGACGACTTCCCCGGTACGGGTGATCGTCGTGTCGCCCTCGATCTGCGCGATGCCGAAGTCGGTGAGGAGGACCCGGCCGTCCCGGCCGAGCAGCACGTTGCCCGGCTTGACGTCGCGGTGCAGCACCCCGGCGCTGTGCGCGGCACGCAGCGCGCGCAGCACCCACAGCCCGATCCGCGCGGCCTCCCGCGGCTCGATGCGCCCGCGCTCCTTGACCGCGTCGGCCAGCGAGTGGCCCTCGACCAGCTCCATGACGATCCACGGGCGGCCGTCGTGTTCGAGTACGTCATGGACGGTGACGACGGCGGAGTGGTTGATGCGCGCCGCGGCCCGCGCCTCGGCCCGGGTGCGGGCCAGCAGGACGGACTGGTCGCTCTCGGCGACGTAGAGCGCGGCCGTCAACTCCTTGATGGCGACCGCCCGGTGCAGCACTTCGTCATGGGCGCGCCACACCCGGCCCATGCCGCCGCTGCCGATGACGTCGGCCAGCCGGTAGCGGCCCGCGATGAGCAGGCCCTGCATCTGATTCACGTTGCCCCGCAATGCTCTTGTCAGGGTCAGACTAAGGACCACCCCGCGGTCAGGGAACCAGTGGGGTCCCACGGAGACAGCACTGTGACGGTTCTCGCTTTCCTTACGGAAAGTGAGCCAAATCCCCTCATCGGAACGGGAACCAACCGGACCCAGAACGCGTCGGCCGCCGCTCAGCCCGTGTATGTGTACGTCGACGACGCCTGCTCGTAGAGCGTGGTGACCTCGTCCCGGTCGGACTCCGGGCCGCGCACCTGCACGATGTGGTACCGCCCGTTGATCAGGAAGACCATGTTGCGCACGAACAGGTCGCCCTCCTGGCTGTCCGTCCAGGTGAACTGCCCCTCCGCCGACACCTGCTGGCCCACCGTGATGGTCCGCAGCCCGCCCGCGGTGGCCCAGCTGGAGTCCCGGTACGGCTGCAGCTCCGGTTCCTTGTCCCGCTGGTACGTCATCGGGTCGCTGCCGTAGGCCGCCGCGCCGTCCCGTCCGGCTACGACGATCAGCTCGAACTTCCCGTGCGAGTAGATCACCTGGCCGCTGCTGTTCTTCGGGGTGCGGCTCCAGCCCTTGGCGACGGCGATCCGGAAGCCGTTCGGGTCGTCGCGCAGGGTGAACCCGTCGGCGACGGTGGAGCCGCCGGTCGAACCGGCGGTGGTCTGGGTCTCGGTGGACGGCGTCGACGTGGGACTGGGCGTCGGTGTCGGCGTGGGCGCCTGGCTCCGGCTCGGTGCGGGGCTCGCGTCACCGGCCGTGCCCGTCCGGTCGCCGGTGGTCGCGCCGCCGTTGTCGGCGGCGTCCTTCTTCGGGAGGAAGAGCATGGCGTACGCGACCGCCGCGGCCAGCAGGAGCAGGACCAGGAGGAGCAGCGTACGGCCCAGTCTGCGCGGGGACTTCGCCTCCTGCCGGGCCCGCTTGTGCCGGCCGTGCGTGGCCGGGAGGCCGGCCCTGCGCCTGCGCACCAGCTCACCGCGACGCCGGATGATCGGCAGCCGTTTGGGATCGGCGGGCGGGGCGGCGACGACATGCGCACCGGCGTCCGGCTCGGGCGCGGACCGCACCAGCGAGCGCAGCCAGCCGCGCAGCTCCTCGAAGTCCAGCCGCTCGATGGGGTCCTGACGCAGCAACGACTCCACGACCGGCCGGAGCGACCCGCACTCCTCCGCGAAGGCGGGCGGCTCCGAGCACACCAGCTGCACCAGCTCGGCCGTCGACTCCTCCGGGTACGGCGCGTGCCCCTGGACCGCCCGGAAGAGGAGCGCGCCCAGCGCCCACAGGTCGGTGGCCGGGCCGATGGGCGCGGCCAGCTGCCAGTTCTCGTGCACGGGTACGGCCTGCTCCGGCGCCCAGCGCTCGGTCACCGGCCCCACCACGGTCATCCGCACCTGCCGCGCCCGTTCGGCGGCCAGCGCGGTGGCGGGCCCCCGCCGCCCGGGTACGACGGCGGCGGGCTCGCCCCAGCGGGCTGCGGGTCCGGTGCCCTGCGCGGGCACGACGACCTGCGGCTGCCCCTGCACGCCCTGGAGTTCGGCGCCGGTCCGGGGGGTGGTCGCACCGGTACCGGCCGGGGACGGGCCCGCGCCGGGTCCGACGGCCGGGAACGCACTGCGTTCCTGGCCGGGGGGCGCCGCCGGGGGCATGCCGGGGCGGGGTGCGGCGCCGTGCCAGGACGACGGCGCGCCGCGCACCCCGTACGGGTCGGCTATCTGGCCGGGCGGCACCCCGCCGGCGGCCCGCTGCTCCCCGCCCGGGGCCTGCGCCTGCCCGTTCGCGTACGGCGGTTGGGCCGCGCCGTTGGCATACGGCTGCTGGGCCGCCCCGTTGGCGTGCCCCGGGCCCCCGGAGCCGTACGGCGGCTGCGGTGCGGGCGCCGCGGTCTCGCCCTCGGCCGGCGGCCGGGCTCCGGGCAGCGCGGCCCGCCCGTTCTGCTGGGCCTCCTGGACCCGGGCGGCGGCCCTGGCTCCCGCCCGGTACGCGGCGATCGCCCCGGCCCGGGCGGCCCGGATGTCCACGCCGGTGTCCGGCGCCCGCCGCTCCACGGCACCCGTGCCGGGACCGCCCGGAGCGGAACCGGCCGAACCGGAACCCCCCGGCCCCTCGTCCGGACCGGCCCCCGGCAACCCGCCGGCGACCCGTGCCTGGATCGCCGCGCGCCGAGCGGCCTCGGGATCGGTGTCCGGCGCGCCGGACACCCGCTGCGCGCCGCCTGTACCACCGCCCGTACCACCGGACGCACCACCGATGCTCCCGATGCCCCCGACGGCGACGCCACCCGGGCCGACCGAACCGCCCGAAACGCCCGAACCGGGCGAACCGATCGGGGGGCCGGGCGGGTTGCGGGGCAGGGCGCCGGGCGTGGCGGAACCTTCCGCCTCCCCGACCCGCCGACCGCCGACGGGCGCCGCCGCGCCGCTCCCGCCACCCGCGCCGCCCTCGCCTTCGCCTTCGCCCTCCTGCGCCGGCACCGGGTCGTACCCGCACAGCGCCTCCTCCGCCGCCCCGACCGCGAGGCCGGTCAGCATCACCCGGCCGTCGTCGCAGACGAGGACCGTGCGGGCGGTGATGTTGCGGTGCACCCAGCCGTGGGCGTGCAGGACCCGGAGCGCCATCAGCACGTCGGAGGCGACCTCGGCCGCCCGGTAGGGGCTCAGCGACTGCTCGGCGAGGACCGCCGCCAGCGGCCGCGCGGCGACCGACTCGCTGACGATCCACAGCGAACCGCCCTCGGCGAACACGTCGAAGACCTGGTCGAGCCGGGGATGGTCGGGGATCCGGGCGGCGGCCTGCGCGGCCTCCACGGCGCGCCGCACCACCGGGTCGCTGGGCCGGCGTGTCGCGGTCCGTGCCGTCGGCGGCCGGCGGGCGCCACGGTCACGCGCCGTGAACCCCTCCGGCAACCCCTCGGCGTCGAGCACCTCCGCCTCGACGACCTCCGGCAACGGCACCTGCCGGACGAACACCTCCTGCCCGCTGTAGGTGTCGAAGGCGCGCGTCTCGGTGTGTTCGTACTCGTCGGAGGGGGGCAGCGGCAGGCGGTAGCGGTCGGCGAGTACCCGACCCGCGTAGTCGTCCACGTTGCCTCCCCCGGCCGCCCGGTTGGTCAAGTCCGTTCGTTTCGCGGCCCGTTCCGAATGCATACCTGGCTGTGTACGGTCCGCAACCACTCACGATACGTGCCGGAGGCAATTCGCATTGTGGGGATGCGAATTTGTCACTTCGGCTCGAAGGACGCCGTCAGCGTCTTCCAGGTGTCCTTGCGCAGCCGGCTGCTCCAGTCGTCGGCCTTCGCGGTGTACATCAGCGCGTACCCCTGCTTGGAGCTGACCACGAACCCCCGGTCGATCGTGTGGTACTTGGTGCCGCCGTCCACGTAGGTGAACTCCCAGTCGGCCGTGTTCCAGCCGCGGTAGCTCACCGCGGCTATGCGGATCTTCTGGTACTGGGAGCGCACCATGTAGCGCTCCTGGTTCTCCCAGTCGGCCACCGGGTCGTCCTTGGGCGTGGTCGTCCAGGCGATCAGCAGCTTCTGCCCGTCGGGCCCGGTGAACCGGTCCCCGGCGGAACTGCCGGTCTGGAACTTCCAGCCCTTGGGCAGCCCGATCGAGTACCCCTGGCCACCCTTGTACGTGGACACCACCGGCGCGCTGCCACTGCTGCTGCCGCTGTCACTGCCACTGGAGTTCGACGCCGACGACGAGTCGTCGCCGGACGCGTCCGAGCCGTCGTCCCCGGAGGTCCCGGCCGCCGACGCGTCCCCGTCCGTCCGCGTGCCGTCGCTCGTGTCCTCCTTGGTGGAGGAACCGGAACCGGAGCTCGAACCGGAACCGGAGCCGGTGCTCGCGCTCGCCCCGGAGGTCGCCACCGCCTTGGAACCGCCGCTCTTGCCGCTCCCCTTGCTGTCGTCCCCGTCGCCGCCGTTCAGCACGATGGCGAGGACGGTACCGAGCACCGCGAGCACCACCACCACGGCGATGATCACCAGGGTGCGCTTCGGCACCACGTCGGTGAGCGGCGCCTTGGGCACGGGCCGCGGCGCCAGGTCCAGATCCGGCGGCGGCATCACGGGCCACCCCGAACCGGCCTTGCCCGCCGTGGGCTTGGCCCCCGCCGGGGCGGTGGCGGCGCCGGACCCGCCGGCGGCGGCCGGACGCGCGCCTCCGACCGGTCCCGAGGGCGAACCGGTGACGACCGGGGCCGAAGCGGCGGCCGCCTCGGCGGCCGTGCCAGTGCCCGCGCCGGTGCCCGCGCCGGCGTTCTTGGTCCGGGTCGCGGCCGCGGCACCCGCCGCACCCGCGGCCTTCCGCACCGACCGCAGCGCCCCGCGCAGCTTCTCCCCGGCCTCCTCGCCCCGCTTGGCCCCGGCGCCCTTCTCGTCCTGCGGCGCGTCGGGCTGCGGGGGCAGCGGTACGACCCGGGTGGCGTCCGCGGGCGCCTCCTCCGGAGCGTTGACGACCGCGTCGAGCATCGCCCGCGCACCCGCGTCGTCCAGCCGCTTGGCCGGGTCCTTGTTGAGCAGCCCGTAGATGACGTCCTTCAGCGGTCCCGCGTTCTTGGGCTCCTCCAGCTGCTCGGTCATCACCGCCGTCAGCGTGGCGATCGCCGACCCCTTGTCGTACGGCGGTGCGCCCTCGACCGCCGCGTACAGCAGGCCGCCCAGCGACCACAGGTCGGCCGCCGGGCCGGGCTTGTGGCCGCGGGCCCGCTCCGGGGAGATGTAGGAGGGGGCGCCGACGAGCATGCCGGTGGAGGTGATGGACGGGTCGCCCTCGACCTGGGCGATGCCGAAGTCGGTGAGCACGACGCGGCCGTCGCCTTCGGAGATCAGCACGTTGGACGGCTTCACGTCCCGGTGCAGGATGCCCTCGCGGTGCGCCGACCGCAGCACGTCCAGGACCGCAAGGCCGACCTCGGCCGCCCGCTTCGGGTCCAGCAGGCCGTCCTCCCGGATGACCTCGGCCAGCGACTTGCCCTCGACCAGCTCCATCACGATCCAGGGCCGGTCGTCCTCGTCGACCACGTCGAAGACCGTCACCGCGCTGTTGTTGCGGATCCGGGCGATCGCCTTGGCCTCGCGCAGGGTGCGCGTGATCAGGCGCCGCTTCTCCTCCTCGTCGATGTTCGACGGGAACCGCAGCTCCTTGACGGCCACCGTCCGGCCGAGGGTCTCGTCCTCGGCCCGCCACACCGTGCCCATGCCGCCGCGGCCGAGCACTCCTCCCAGCCGGTACCGCCCGGCGAGAAGACGCTCGCTGTTGCCCTGACGAGTCTCCTGACGAGAAGTCCCCGCCCGCTCCGCCTCCGACATGCGTCCCCTCATGACAACCCGCCCTGACAGAGCCTTCATTGTCCCTCACCCGACAAGTGCCCAACGCCCAGGGGCCCCCTGACCGCGCATCGGGGCCGGCCGACCGGAACCCCCGGTGACGAGGGCGTCACACGGGCCGGGATGATGGGCCCCGAGAAGGGAGGAACCCGGATGCCGTCGCTTCGGACACTGATGGCCATACCGGTCTCTCTTGCCCTGCTGTTCGCCCCCCTGACGGCCGGTTCGGCCTCCTCGGCGGAGGCCACGGACCCACTCCTGTCACAGTTCGTCACCAAAGGCGGAGCTCCCGCCGCCGCCCTCCTGGACCGCGACGGCGACGACGTCCGCTATGCGGCCGCAGGCCGGGGCATCGCCCGTGCCGACCACTTCCGGGCCGGCAGCGTCACGAAGACCTTCATCGCCACCGTCGTCCTGCAACTGGCCGCGGAACACCGGCTCTCCCTGTCCGACCCCGTGGAGCGGTACCTGCCGGGGCTGCTGCGCGGACGCGGTGTCGACGGACGCAGGATCACCCTGCGGGCCCTGCTCAGCCACACCGCCGGGCTCGCCGACTTCACCACGGTCACCCGGGGTGCCGTCCCCCTGACCCCGCGTCAGGCCGTACGCGTCGCGCTCTCCCTCCCTTCGACCCGGCCGGGCCACTACGCCTACTCCAGCACCGACTACGTCGTGCTCGGCATGGTCGTCCGTCAGGTCACCGGCCACTCGTACGCCACCGAGGTCCGGCGCCGCATCATCACTCCCCTCCGCCTGACGGGCACCTCCTTCCCGGGCGCCCGCACCACGCTGCCCGCCCCGCACGGCCGCGCCTACGACACCGACGGCTCCGACGTCACCGACCTCGACCCGCGCGTGGCCGGCGCGGCGGGAGCGCTGGTGACCACGCTCGACGACCTGGACCGCTTCTACGGGGCGCTGCTGGACGGCGAGCTGCTGTCCCCGCGCCGGCTGCGCGAGATGCTCGACACCCGTGCCGCACAGGGCGCGTACGGCCTGGGGATCTTTCCTGTGAAGCTGCCGTGCGGGACCACGGTGTGGGGACACAACGGCCGGATCGCGGGCAGCTATGTGCGCAGCGCCGCCTCGGCCGACGGACGGCACGTCCTCACGTTCCGGGTGAACACGACGACGGTCGCGGACCCGGACCTCGAACCCGCACTGCTCGCCGCCGAGTTCTGCCCTCGCACCGGGTAGGACGGCCGGGGTCTACCGCGGCACGATGTCCGGCGCCCCCAGCCGCGCCGCGTCCGCCGTCAGGTCGTCCGGCTGGAGTTGGGACTCGCGTTCCGCCTCCACGCGTTTCTCGTAGTGCTCGACCTCCCGCTCGATCTGGTCCTTGTCCCAGCCGAGGACCGGTGCCATCAGCTCGGCGGCCTCGCGGGCGCTGCGGGTGCCGCGGTCGAAGGTCTCGATGGAGATGCGGGTGCGGCGGGTGAGGACGTCGTCGAGGTGGCGGGCGCCCTCGTGGGAGGCCGCGTACACGACCTCGGCGCGCAGGTAGTCGTCGGCGGCCGAGAGCGGCTCGCCGAGGCCCGGGTCGGCGGCGATGAGTTCGAGGACCTCGTCCGCCATCGAGCCGTACCGGTTGAGCAGGTGCTCGACGCGGACCACGTGGATGCCGGTGCGGGCGGCGATCCGGGCTCGCGCGTTCCACATCGCCCGGTAGCCCTCCGCGCCGAGCAGCGGGATGTCCTCGGTGACGCACTCCGCGACCCGCATGTCGAGCCCGTGCACCGCCTCGTCGACGGCGTCCTTGGCCATCACCCGGTACGTCGTGTACTTGCCGCCCGCGACGACCACGAGCCCGGGCACCGGGTGCGCGACCGTGTGCTCGCGCGAGAGCTTGCTGGTGGCATCGGACTCGCCGGCCAGCAGCGGGCGCAGACCGGCGTAGACGCCCTGGACGTCGTCGCGCGACAGCGGCACCGCGAGCACCGAGTTGACGTGGTTGAGGAGGTAGTCGATGTCGGCGCTGGAGGCGGCCGGGTGGGCCTTGTCCAGGTCCCAGTCGGTGTCGGTGGTGCCGACGATCCAGTGCCGGCCCCAGGGGATGACGAACAGGACCGACTTCTCGGTGCGCAGGATCAGGCCGGTCGTGGAGTGGATGCGGTCCCTGGGGACGACCAGGTGGATGCCCTTGGAGGCACGGACGTGGAACTGGCCGCGCTCGCCGACCATCGCCTGCGTGTCGTCGGTCCACACCCCGGTCGCGTTGACGACCTGCTGGGCGCGGATCTCGTACTCCCCGCCGCCCTCGACGTCCTGCACCCGGGCCCCGACGACCCGCTCGCCCTCGCGCAGGAACCCGGTGACGCGCGCGCGGTTGGCCGCCTTCGCGCCGTAGGACACCGCCGTGCGCACCAGGGTCGCCGTATAGCGGGCGTCGTCCATCTGGGCGTCGTAGTACTGGATGGCGCCGACCAGGGCGTCCTTGCGCAGGGCGGGCGCGATGCGCAGCGCGTGGCGGCGGCTCAGGTGGCGGTGGACGGGCAGGCCCCGGCCGTGCCCGCTCGCCACGGACATCGCGTCGTAGAGCGCGACGCCCGAGCCCGCGTACAGGCGCTCCCAGCCCTGGTGCTGGAGCGGGTAGAGGAAGGGCACCGGCTTGACCAGGTGCGGGGCGAGGCGCTCCAGGAGCAGGCCGCGTTCCTTGAGGGCCTCGCGGACCAGGGCGAAGTCGAGCATCTCCAGATAGCGCAGGCCGCCGTGGATCAGCTTGCTGGACCTGCTGGAGGTGCCGGACGCCCAGTCGCGGGCCTCCACGATGCCGGTGTTCAGGCCCCGGGTGGCCGCGTCCAGCGCGGTGCCCGCGCCGACCACTCCACCGCCCACCACCAGCACGTCCAACTCGCGCTCGGCCATGGCCGCCAGGGACTCCGCACGCTGCTCCGGCCCCAGTGTCGCTGTCCTCACCGCTGCCTCCCGCTCTGCCGCCATCGGTCATCGCTCGTCGTAGGTCATCGGTCGCACGGGCCACCCCCGCAGGCGAGGCCCCTGCCCAAATTCTGACCGGCTTGCCCGACTTCAGCCACCACTCGCCCCCAGCCTGTGGACAACGGTCACCGAACCCACGGAAGACACATGAACACAATCCCGCATAACGGTCATATTTACTCCTAGTCTGACAGTGCGCCTCGCTCATCCTGTCCACAGGGCTTGCGCACCTGTCCCGCTTCGGTTACTGGGAAGGACGGCCCACGCCATGCCCGCAGACCTCGCCGTCATCGGACTCGGTCCCTACGGCCTGCCCCTGGCCCAGGCCGCCGTGGCCGCCGGCATGCCCACGATCGGCTATGCCACCGGCCCGGAGGCGGGCTCGCTCAGCCCCGCCGAGCTGCGCCGGATGCTCGCGAAGGGCTTCCGGGTGATCGAGGACCCGGCCCAGCTGGGGCGGGTGCGGACCGCGGTGATCTGCGCGCCGACCCCGCGCGGCGCCGACGGCGGGCTCGATCTGAGCCAGGTGGAGGCCGCCGCACGCACCCTGGCCGCGCGGCTGCGCCCGCACACGACGGTGATCCTGGAGTCGCCGGTCCACCCGGGGACGACGGAGGACTTCCTGCGGCCCCTGCTGGAGAAGGGTTCCGGCCTGCGCGCGGGCCGCGACTTCCACCTCGCCTATTCGCCCAGTCGGGTGGATCCCGGCAATCGCGACTTCACGCCGGCCAACACCCCGAAGGTCATCGGCGGCTTCACGCCCGCGTGCACTGAGTCGGCCGCCACGTTCTACAGCCGGCTCACCGACAAGGTGGTACGCGCGCGTGGCCCGCGTGAGGCCGAGACCGTGCAGCTCCTGGAGACCAACTTCCGGCACGTCAACATCGCCCTCGTCAACGAGATGGCCGTCCTCTGCCACGACCTGGGCGTCGACCTGTGGGACGTCATCCGCTGCGCGGAGACCAAGCCGTTCGGCTTCCAGGCCTTCCGCCCCGGCCCCGGCATCGGCGGGCACGGCGTCGCCCAGGACCTGTCCGGCCGCACGAGCCGCGGCCTGCGCATGGTGGAGCTGGCCCAGCAGGTCAACAGCCGGATGCCGGGGTACGTCGTCCAGCGCGCCGCCGCCCTCCTCAACGAGCACGGCAAGTCGGCGCGCGGCGCGCGCGTGCTGCTGCTCGGGGTCACCTACAAGGCCGACCTGGCCGACCAGCAGAACAGCCCCGCCCAGGAGCTCGCGATCCGCCTCATGGAGCTCGGCGCCTCGGTCAGCTACCACGACCCGCACGTCTCGTCCTGGAGCGTCCTGGACCGCCCGGTCCCGCGCGCGGACTCCCTCTACGAGGCGGCCGCGGACGCCGACCTGACGATCCTGGTCCAGCAGCACCGCACCTACGACCTCCAGGGCCTGTCCGTGAAGGCCCAGTTGCTGCTGGACACACGCGGGGCGACCCCGACGGGCGCGGCGCACCGGCTCTGAGCGGGCCCCACCGGCCCGCACGGGTACCGCGTACCCGCACGGGTACGCGAAAGGGCCGGTCGCCCGTCCCGGGTGACCGGCCTCGTCCGCCGTACGAACTACCGCCGGCTACCGCTTGTGCTGCGAGTCCGCGACCGTCACCTCGACGCGCTGGAACTCCTTGAGCTCGCTGTAGCCGGTCGTGGCCATGGCTCGGCGCAGGGCGCCGAAGAGGTTCATCGAGCCGTCGGGGGTGTGGGACGGGCCGGTGAGGATCTCCTCGATGGTGCCGACCGTGCCGAGGTCGACCTTCTTGCCGCGCGGAAGCTCCTCGTTCACGGCCTCCATGCCCCAGTGGTGGCCCTGGCCCGGCGCGTCGGTCGCGCGGGCCAGCGGGGAGCCCATCATCACCGAGTCGGCGCCGCAGGCGATCGCCTTGGGGAGGTCGCCGGACCAGCCGACACCGCCGTCGGCGATCACGTGGACGTAGCGGCCGCCGGACTCGTCCATGTAGTCGCGGCGGGCGGCGGCCACGTCCGCGACCGCGGTCGCCATCGGGACCTGGATGCCGAGCACGTTGCGCGTGGTGTGGGCGGCGCCGCCGCCGAAGCCGACGAGCACGCCCGCCGCGCCCGTGCGCATCAGGTGCAGGGCCGCCGTGTAGGTGGCGCAGCCGCCGACGATCACCGGGACGTCGAGCTCGTAGATGAACTGCTTCAGGTTCAGCGGCTCGTGCGAGGACGAGACGTGCTCCGCGGAGACCGTCGTACCGCGGATGACGAAGATGTCCACGCCCGCGTCCACGACCGCCTTGGAGAACTGCGCGGTGCGCTGCGGGGAGAGCGCGGCCGCCGTGACCACGCCGGAGTCGCGCACCTCCTTGATGCGCGCGCCGATCAGCTCCTCCTTGATGGGGGCGGAGTAGATCTCCTGGAGACGGCGGGTGGCGGTGTCGGCGTCCAGCCCGATGATCTCGTCGAGCAGCGGCTGCGGGTCCTCGTGCCGCGTCCAGAGGCCTTCGAGGTTGAGGACGCCCAGGCCGCCGAGCTCGCCGATGCGGATCGCGGTGGCCGGGGAGACGACGGAGTCCATGGGAGCGGCCAGGAACGGCAGCTCGAAGCGGTAGGCGTCGATCTGCCAGGCGATCGAGACCTCCTTCGGGTCCCGCGTACGGCGGCTGGGGACGACGGCGATGTCGTCGAAGGCGTACGCCCGGCGGCCGCGCTTGCCGCGCCCGATCTCGATCTCAGTCACGTCTGTGGCCTTTCCCTCTGCGTTTCAGCGTCTACCAGTATCGCCGACGGGTACGGCAAGGGCGGCCCCGGTGCGCCCGGGACCGCCCTGGAAAGGCCGTGGTGACTACTTGCGGCTACTTGCTGCGGCTGTAGTTCGGCGCCTCGACCGTCATCTGGATGTCGTGCGGGTGGCTCTCCTTGAGGCCCGCGGCGGTGATCCGCACGAAGCGGCCCTTGGACTCCATCTCGTCGACGGTGGCCGCGCCCACGTAGCCCATGGTCTGGCGCAGGCCGCCGACGAGCTGATGCAGCACGTTGGCCAGCGGGCCGCGGTAGGGCACCTGGCCCTCGACGCCCTCGGGGACGAGCTTGTCGTCGGAGGAGACCTCGGCCTGGAAGTAGCGGTCCTTGGAGTACGACTTGCCCTGGCCGCGCGACTGCATGGCGCCGAGCGAGCCCATGCCGCGGTAGGACTTGAACTGCTTGCCGTTGATGAAGAGCAGCTCGCCCGGGGACTCCTCGCAGCCCGCGAGGAGGGAGCCCAGCATCACCGTGTCGGCGCCGGCCGCGAGGGCCTTGCCGATGTCGCCGGAGTACTGCAGGCCGCCGTCGCCGATGAGCGGGATGCCGGCCGGGCGGGCGGCCAGGGAGGCCTCGTAGATGGCGGTGACCTGCGGGACGCCGATGCCGGCGACCACGCGGGTGGTGCAGATCGAGCCGGGGCCCACGCCGACCTTGATGCCGTCGACGCCGGCGTCGATCAGGGCCTGCGCGCCGTCACGGGTGGCGACGTTGCCGCCGATCACGTCGACGCCCACGCTCGACTTGATCTTCGCCATCCAGCTCAGGGCGTTGCTGTTGTGGCCGTGCGAGGTGTCGACGACCAGGAAGTCCACGCCGGCCTCGGCGAGCGCCTGGGCCCGCTCCAGCGCCTCGGGGCTGGCGCCCACGGCGGCACCGACGAGCAGCCGGCCCTCGGAGTCCTTGGCGGCGTTCGGGTACTTCTCGGCCTTGACGAAGTCCTTGACCGTGATCAGGCCCTTGAGAACGCCCTCGTCGTCGACCAGCGGCAGCTTCTCGATCTTGTGCCGGCGCAGCAGCTCCATGGCCTCGACGCCGGAGGTGCCGACCCTGCCGGTGATCAGCGGCATCGGGGTCATGACCTCGCGCACCTGGCGGGTCCGGTCGGACTCGAAGGCCATGTCGCGGTTGGTGACGATGCCGAGCAGCTTGCCGGCCGGGTCGGTGACGGGCACGCCGCTGATGCGGAACTTGGCGCACAGCGCGTCGGCCTCGGCGAGGGTCGCCTCCGGGTGCACCGTGATCGGGTCGGTGACCATGCCGGACTCGGACCGCTTGACGAGGTCGACCTGGTTGACCTGGTCCTCGACGGAGAGGTTGCGGTGCAGCACGCCGACACCGCCGAGCCGGGCCATCGCGATGGCCATGCGGGACTCGGTCACCTTGTCCATCGCCGCGGAGAGCAGCGGGATGTTGACCCGGACGTTGCGGGAGATGCGGGACGAGGTGTCGACCGCGTTGGGGAGCACTTCGGATGCGCCCGGCAGCAGCAGCACGTCGTCGTAGGTCAGCCCGAGTGTCGCGAATTTGTCGGGCACTCCGTCGACGTTGGCAGTCATGACACCTTCCCCAAATGGCCTTGAACGGTGCGGATGCCCATGCTAACGGGAAGCACGGGTCCCAAATTCCACGGTACGACTCAGCTCAGGGCTTCGTATGTTCGTACGGAAACGGGTGCGCGCCTGTTCATCGGGGGCACGGGTGTGAGGCCGTGGCAGGCCGGAGACCCGGGGCGGAAGGGGCTCCGCCTACTGCTCCGCCAGCGCCCGCAGCCGGCTCAGGGCCCGGTGCTGGGCCACGCGCACCGCACCCGGTGACATTCCCAACATCTGGCCGGTCTCCTCGGCCGTGAGGCCCACGGCGATGCGGAGCAGCAGCAGCTCGCGCTGGTTCTCCGGGAGGTTGGCGAGGAGTTTCTTGGCCCATTCGGCGTCGCTGCTGAGCAGTGCGCGCTCCTCGGGGCCGAGGGAGTCGTCGGGGCGTTCCGGCATCTCGTCCGAGGGGACGACCGTGGAGCCCGGGTGGCGCATCGCGGCGCGCTGGAGGTCGGCGACCTTGTGGGAGGCGATCGCGAAGACGAAGGCCTCGAAGGGGCGGCCGGTGTCGCGGTACCGGGGCAGGGCCAGCAGGACCGCCACGCAGACCTCCTGGGCGAGGTCCTCGACGAAGTGCCGGGCATCGCCCGGGAGACGGGACAGGCGGGTACGGCAGTAGCGCAGCGCGAGGGGGTGGACATGGGCGAGCAGGTCGTGCGTGGCCTGCTCGTCCCCGTCTACGGCGCGATGGACGAGAGCACCGATCGTCCCTACGGCAGTGACCGCCTCGTCGTCGCGCATCGGTCCATGGTGCCCTGCTGCCGTCGGCGGCGTGGCATCGCGTCCGTCGTTGTGCACCGAAGCGTTATGAGCAGGTGCGCCGGAACTCATCTCCTGCGCCCTCCCCTTCCGCTCGAACGACTCGTCCCCGAGAGACTCCACACCTCAAGGATGCGGCATCCGCGCCGAAACGAGCAGCGGGCCTCCGGCGCCAGGCCTTGCGGACCCCGCCCACCGTGGGGTAGGCGGGGGCGTCCGGTCGGTCCGTCCTCCCGCTGCGGCGCAGCTCACCGCCGTACTAACGAACCAGTCCCCAGCGGAAGCCGAGGGCAACCGCGTGGGCGCGGTCGGAGGCTCCGAGCTTCTTGAACAGGCGCCGGGCGTGGGTCTTCACGGTGTCCTCGGAGAGGAACAGCTCGCGGCCGATCTCGGCGTTGGAGCGGCCGTGACTCATGCCCTCCAGGACCTGGATCTCGCGCGCGGTGAGCGTGGGCGCGGCGCCCATCTCGGCCGAGCGCAGGCGCCGGGGCGCCAGTCGCCAGGTCGGGTCGGCGAGGGCCTGCGTCACGGTGGCCCGCAGTTCGGCGCGCGAGGCGTCCTTGTGCAGGTAGCCGCGGGCGCCGGCGGCGACGGCCAGGGCCACACCGTCCAGGTCCTCGGCGACCGTGAGCATGATGATGCGCGCGCCGGGGTCGGCGGACAGCAGCCGGCGCACGGTCTCGACGCCGCCCAGTCCGGGCATGCGCACATCCATCAGGATCAGGTCGGATCGGTCGGCACCCCAGCGGCGGAGGACTTCCTCGCCGTTGGCCGCCGTCGTCACGCGCTCGACGCCGGGCACGGTCGCCACCGCGCGGCGCAGCGCCTCTCGGGCAAGCGGGGAGTCGTCGCAGACGAGGACGGATGTCATGACCGCCCTCCGCAGCTGATGCGCGTCACCTTGAGCCTCCAGGCTGGTACGGAATCGTCACCTGTGCGGTCGAACGTCTCGGACGCCTGCCCGAGCGCTTGTTGCTTCAACCGCCACCGCACTCTCAACGACGGTCACTCGAAAGAGTTACGGGGCTGCATGCCGTCTTCGGCACTCTACGTGAGGGTGCGGACACGGTGCAGACATGGACGTCAGACCCTCAACTTTTCATCACATCCAATGCCCCATTTAGCCCTTTTTCTTCCCGTTTCACGGTGTCTGGGGCTAGATTGCCAATGAGTCATATTTTCATCTCTCTAGACCGGAGATGTACGGTCGTTGGCACCGTATCCGCCCAGAACGGCTACAAGGGGTCACGTAATGGCAGATTTCTCCCGCCTTCCCGGACCGAACGCGGACCTGTGGGACTGGCAGCTCCTGGCTGCCTGCCGTGGGGTCGACAGCTCGCTCTTCTTCCATCCCGAGGGCGAGCGCGGGGCGGCTCGGAGTGCCCGTGAGAACTCGGCCAAGGAGGTCTGCATGAGGTGCCCGGTCCGCGCGGAGTGCGCGGCGCACGCGCTGGCGGTCCGCGAACCGTACGGCGTGTGGGGCGGCCTGACCGAGGACGAGCGCGAAGAGCTCATGGGGCGGGCGCGCAACAGGCTGGTGTCGGCGTCGACAACCAGCGGCGGCTCCGCCTCCGCACATGAATGAACGTTTCTGCAATCTGTTGACAGTCCGTTGACGATCTGCTGCCGCTCGGGCACGCACGCGTGCCCGGCGCCTTCACGCGTGCCCGCGGCCTTGCCGCACCTGTCCGGGGCCCGCCGTAGCCGTCCGGCACCCTGCCGCACCCGCCCGGCGTCCTTCGCGCCCGCCCAGCGCCTTCGGTCACGCCCGCCCAGCGCCTTCGGCCACGCCCGCCCAGCGCCTTCGGCCACGCCCGCCCAGCGCCTTCGGCCACGCCCGCCCAGCGCTTTCGCTCACGCCCGCCGGGCCGCCCGCCCCAGCTGCTCCAGCGTCGCCGCCACGGCCGGCACCTGTGCCAGGTCGGGCAGGGTGAGGGCGACGATCTCGCGCCGTACCGCGGGTTCCAGCGCCACCGTGCGCGCGCCTCTCGGCCGTACCGACTCGATCGCCAGCCGGGGCAGGACGGCCACCCCCAGACCCGCGCCCACCAGGCCGACCACGGCCGGGTAGTCGTCGGTGGCGAAGTCGATGCGGGGCGTGAAGCCCGCGCTCTCGCACGCCTGGACGAGCTGTCCCCGGCAGCGCGGGCAGCCTGCGATCCAGGGCTCGTCGGCGAGTTCGCCGAGGGCGACGGACTCCGCGCGGGCGAGCCGGTGCCGCTCGGGCAGCAGGCCGACGAGCCGGTCGGTCAGCAGCGGCCGCACCACCAGGTCGTCCCACTCCTCGGCGTCCGCCGCGCCCTCGTAGCGGAAGGCGAGCGCGATGTCGCAGTCGCCCGCGCGCAGCAGCTCCACGGACTTCGGCGGCTCGGCCTCCTCCAGGGAGACGCGGGTGCCGGGGTGGGCGGCGCGCAGGGCGGCGAGGGCCGTCGGGACCAGGGTGGAGCTGCCGCTCGGGAAGGAGACCAGACGCACCCGGCCGGCCCGCAGCCCGGCGATCGCGGCGACCTCCTCCTCGGCGGCGGTGAGCCCGGCGAGGATCCCGGAGGCGTGCCGGACCAGGGCCTCGCCGGCCTGGGTCAGGCGCATCTCACGGCCGTTGCGGACCAGCAGCGGGGTGCCCACGGAGGTCTCCAGGGCCTTCATCTGCTGGCTGACGGCGGGCTGCGTGCAGCCCAGTTCGCGCCCTGCCGCCGAGAAGGAACCGGTGGTGGCGACGGCGCGCAGGACGCGGAGATGACGTGCTTCGATCACCCCCTGAGCATAAGACGGACTTGGACATGGCGCCCGAAAATGCGTCGACCCTTTGAGAGTGGTCCCGTACCGTCGGAGCATGGAGCTTCTCTCGGTGAACCTCGGCCGTCCCACGCCGTCGCCCCACACTGACCAGAAGGACGGCGTGACCGGCATCGACAAGCGGCCGGTGGACGGGCCGGTGCGGGTGGCGGCGCCCGGGCCGAAGGGCGTCGCGGGCAGCGGGCTGGCCGGGGACGCGGTGTGCGAGCTGCGCCATCACGGCGGCGACGACCAGGCGGTGTACGCGTTCGCGCGCGAGGACCTCGACGACTGGGAGAAGGAGCTCGGCCGGCCGCTGCCGAACGGCTGTTTCGGTGAGAACCTCACGACAAACGGGCTGAACGTGTCGGATGCGCTGATCGGCGAGCGCTGGCGGATCGGCTCCGAGGTCGTACTGGAGGTCACCTCCGGGCGCATCCCGTGCCGTACTTTTCAGGGCCATCTGGGCGAGCGGGGATGGGTGAAGAGGTTCACGCGGAAGGGTGCCACCGGTGCCTACCTCCGGGTGATCGAACCGGGCGAGATCAGAGCCGGCGACCCGATCGAGGTCGTGCTCCGGCCGGAGCACGGGGTGACGGCGGCGATGGAGTTCCGCGCGACCACCACAGAGCGCGAGCTGCTGCCCCGGTTGCTCGCGGCGGGCGCCGCGCTGCACCCGGAGGCGCTGGCGCAGGCGCGGAAGTACGTGGCGGCGCAGGGCGGCTGAACGACCGTCACGCGCAGGCCGTTCACCGGTGCTTCACCCTTCGGGAGAGCCGGTGCGCACAGCGGACGCCGTCAGTCCGGGTAACTACCCTTGGTCCATGACAACGGCTCTGATTACGGGATCGACCGCGGGGATCGGTGCCGCGTTCGCGCGGCGGCTGGCGGCCGACGGGCACAACCTCGTCCTGGTGGCCCGGGACACCAAGCGGCTGCGCGAGCAGGCGACCGAGCTGCACGACCGGCACGGCATCGAGGCGGAGGTGCTCACCGCCGACCTCGCCGAGGACGCCGGCATCGAGGCGGTCGCCGCCCGGCTCGCCGACCGCAGGAACCCGGTCGACCTGCTGGTCAACAACGCCGGCTTCGGCAACAAGGGCCACTATCTGGACGTCTCGATGGCCGACGAGCTGCGCATGCTCAAGGTGCACTGCGAGGCGGTGCTTCGGCTGACCTCGGCGGCGGCCGAGGCGATGCGCGAGCGCGGCCGCGGCGGAGTGGTCAACGTGGCGTCGGTGGCGGCGTTCGTGCCGCGCGGGACGTACGGCGCCTCCAAGGCGTGGGTCGTGCAGTTCACCCAGGGCGCGGCGCGCGATCTCGCGGGCAGCGGGGTCCGGCTGATGGCGCTGGCGCCGGGGTTCGTCCGTACGGAGTTCCATCAGCGGGCCGGGATGGGCACGGACAACATCCCGGGCTGGATGTGGCTGGACGCCGACAAGCTGGTCGCGGCGGCGCTGGCCGACCTCGCGCGCGGCAAGACGCTGTCGATCCCGGATCCCCGCTACAAGGTGCTGACCGGTCTGGCGAAGATGGCGCCGCGCGGACTGGTGGGCGGCATCAGCTCGAAGACGGGCCGCAAGTACGGGCCGCAGTAGCCGCCGAAGCCGAAGCACCCGCCGTAGTCGCGGTAGCCGCAGTAGCCGCGGCAACGGTCCGGGCGGCACCGCGCGCGGCGCGGACCGGGCCGGTGAGACGATGGTGGCGTTCGGTCGCACCCGCAGGGGGGCCGGAGGCGGTTTCATGACGTTCGTGCAGCTCATCGAGTGCAGGACCAGGCGGTTCGACGAGATGGACCGGCTGATGGACAGGTGGGTGGAGCAGACCAAGGGGAAGCGGACGGCGACGCACACGCTGGTCGGCCAGGACCGCGCCGACGCGCAGCACGTCGTGGAGATCGTGGAGTTCCCGTCGTACGAGGAGGCGATGCGGAACTCGCGTCTCCCGGAGACCGACAAGGTGTTCCACGAGCTGCTGGCGCTCTGCGAGGGGACGCCGACGTTCACCGATCTGGACGTGGTGCGTGACGAGGGGCTGTACGCCGGCACCGCGCGGCGGTTCTTCGACACGATCGCGGCGGCCGGCCCGCTGGCACCGCTGGACGGTCTGCTCGCCGAGGACTACCACGACCACGATCCGGTCGAGGGCCAGGACACCATCGGCATGGACGCGATGCGGCGCAAGCTGGAGATGTGGCGGCGGGCCTTCGACTTCTCGTTCCTGGTCGAGGACCAGATCGCCCAGGGCGACCGGGTGTGCACCAGGTGGCTCTGGACGGGGGTGCAGCAGGCGGAGTTCATGGGGGTGCCGAACACCGGGCGGCAGGTCACCATGGCCGGGACGACGATCCACCGCTTCGACGCCGGCGGGAAGATGGCCGAGGGCTGGCTGCAGTACGACCGGATGGGGCTGCTGGCACAGCTGGGAGCGCTGGACGCGCTGGAGAACTAGGCCGACCATCGAAGTACCCGCGAGGGGCGAAGCCCCCGTTCCCGGCGGACGACCGGGAGCGGGGGCTTCCTCGGAGACTGCTTCCCGAGAGACTGCCTCCCAGAGGCTGATGCCTCGGAGACCGTCGTCTCAGTGCGAGTGGCCGTGGGAGTGGCCCGCGGCGGCGGCCTCTTCCTCTTCCTTCTTCTCGACGACCAGGGTCTCGGTCGTCAGGAGCAGGGAGGCGATGGAGGCGGCGTTCTCCAGGGCGGAGCGGGTGACCTTGACCGGGTCGATGACACCGGCCTTGACCAGGTCGCCGTACTCGCCGGTGGCGGCGTTGAAGCCCTGGCCCTTGTCGAGCTCGGCGACCTTGGAGGTGATGACGTAGCCCTCCAGGCCGGCGTTCTCGGCGATCCAGCGCAGCGGCTCGACGACGGCGCGGCGGACGACGGCCACACCGGTCGCCTCGTCGCCCGTCTTGCCGAGGCCGTCCTCCAGGACCTTCGCGGCGTGGACGAGCGCGGAGCCACCACCGGAGACGATGCCCTCCTCGACCGCGGCGCGGGTCGCGGAGATGGCGTCCTCCAGACGGTGCTTCTTCTCCTTCAGCTCCACCTCGGTGGCGGCGCCGACCTTGATCACGCACACGCCGCCGGCCAGCTTCGCGAGGCGCTCCTGGAGCTTCTCGCGGTCCCAGTCGGAGTCGGTGTTCTCGATCTCGGCCTTGATCTGGGCGACGCGGCCCGTGACGGCGGCGGAGTCACCGGCGCCGTCGACGACCGTGGTGTCGTCCTTGGTGACGGTGACGCGGCGGGCGGAGCCGAGCACGTCCAGGCCGACCTGGTCGAGCTTGAGGCCGACCTCCTCGGAGACGACCGTGCCGCCGGTGAGGGTCGCCAGGTCCTCCAGCATCGCCTTGCGGCGGTCGCCGAAGCCGGGAGCCTTGACCGCGACCGCGTTGAAGGTGCCGCGGATCTTGTTGACGACGAGGGTGGAGAGGGCCTCGCCCTCGACGTCCTCGGCGATGATCAGCAGCGGCCGGGAGGCACCCGCCTGGATGACCTTCTCCAGCAGCGGGAGCAGGTCGGCGATGGAGGAGACCTTGCCCTGGTTGATGAGGATGTAGGGGTCCTCCAGGACGGCCTCCATGCGCTCCTGGTCCGTCACGAAGTACGGCGACAGGTAGCCCTTGTCGAAGGCCATGCCCTCGGTGAAGTCCAGCTCCAGACCGAAGGTGTTGGACTCCTCGACGGTGATGACACCGTCCTTGCCGACCTTGTCCATCGCCTCGGCGATGAGCTCGCCGACCTGCGTGTCCTGGGCGGACAGCGCGGCGACGGCGGCGATGTCGGCCTTGTCGTCGATCGGCCGGGCGGAGGAGAGCAGCTCGTCGGAGACTGCGGCGACGGCGGCGTCGATGCCCTTCTTCAGGGCGGCCGGGGAGGCGCCCGCGGCGACGTTCTTCAGACCCTCGCGGACGAGCGCCTGGGCCAGCACGGTGGCGGTGGTCGTACCGTCACCCGCGATGTCGTTGGTCTTGGTCGCCACCTCCTTCACCAGCTGGGCGCCGAGGTTCTCGTACGGGTCGTCGAGCTCGACCTCGCGGGCGATCGTGACACCGTCGTTGGTGATGGTGGGGGCGCCGAACTTCTTGTCGATGACGACGTTGCGGCCCTTGGGGCCGATCGTCACCTTGACCGTGTCGGCAAGCTTGTTGACGCCGCGCTCGAGGGCGCGACGGGCGTCCTCGTCGAACTTCAGGATCTTCGCCATGGGAGCGGTTCAGCCCTCTCGGAAAACGTGGGTGAAACGAACCGCGCCCCCGACGCCCGGCTTCATAAGGTCGCGGGGGCCAGGGGCGCAGCTCAAAGCAGAATGTGCTTCGGGTGAATTACTTCTCGATGATCGCGAGCACGTCGCGAGCCGAGAGGACGAGGTACTCGTCGCCGTTGTACTTCACCTCGGTGCCGCCGTACTTGCTGTACAGAACGACGTCGCCGACCTTGACGTCGAGCGGCAGGCGCTCGCCGTTCTCGAAACGGCCCGGGCCCACGGCGAGGACGGCGCCCTCCTGGGGCTTCTCCTTCGCGGTGTCCGGGATGACCAGGCCGGAGGCCGTGGTCTGCTCGGCGTCGAGCGGCTGGACCACGATGCGGTCCTCAAGCGGCTTGATGGCAACCTTGGAGCTGGCGGTCGTCACGATCCGACCTCCCCCTTCGGAGATCTCACGGGGTTAACTGTCTGAGGTGGCGACCAGGTCGATCCGTCGTCGCGGGTGCCGGACCTGCCCGTCGCGTTGTTGGCACTCTCGTCTGCCGAGTGCCAGAGCCGAGACTATGACCGCGATTAGCACTCGGTCAAGCGGAGTGCCAATTGCGGGCGGCGCGCCGCCGGAATCGGCCCCCTCGGGGGTCACAGATCGACGGCGGCGCGCATCTCCCACACCAGGATCTCGGCGGGTCCCGAGGCCGTCACCCGGTGCCCGCCGGTGGCCGTGAAGCGCGCGGCGTCACCCTCGCCGAGCGCCCCGACGCCCTCCAGGTCCACCGCGCCACGGGCGACGAACAGGTGCAGGTACGGCGCCTCGGGCAGGGTTGCCTGCCCGCCGGGGCGCAGCCGTGCCGCGTACAGCGCGGCGTGCCGGTTCCGGATCCGGATGGCGCTCGCGTCCCTGTGCCGGTCCATGCCGGACGCCACCGTGACCAGCCCGCCGGACAGCAGCTCGGCGTCGATCTCCAGCTGTTCGTAGCCAGGGGTGACGCCGGCCTCGTCGGGCACGACCCACATCTGGACGAAGTGCACGGGGTCGACCGGGGGCCCGCCGGCGGCCCGGTAGGTGTCGTTCTTCTCCGAGTGCAGGATGCCGGTGCCGGCGCTCATCCGCTGGGCCAGGCCCGGGTAGATCACGCCGGAGTGGCCGCCGGAGTCCTGGTGGACCAGCGAGCCCTTGAGCACCCAGGTGACGATCTCCATGTCCCGGTGCGGGTGGGTGTCGAAGCCCGTGCCCGGCTGCACCAGGTCCTCGTTGTGGACCAGCAGCACCCCGTGGTGCGTGTTGGCCGGGTCCGGCCGGTGGGTGCCGAGGGAGAACGAGTGCTTCGAGTCGAGCCAGGACAGCCGGCTCGCGAGCCGCGCGTCACCGCGCCGCACCTCCACGCCGGGTGTCAGTAGTGCGCTCATGTTGTGCCCCCTGCTCCGCGCGAGGATCCATTGACGTGAATATTCAAGTTAACATGGATCCACAGTGCCGGTAATAGGCAGCAGAGAGCACCGATATTGACTTGACCATTAAAGCTGCAAGGTCATAGTGGGCTAGAGGTAGTCCTCGAGCCGGCCCACCGTCAGCCCGCTCGCCTGCACCCGGCGCAGCAGCCGGGCGGTGCGCTCCCTGAGGGTCGGGCCGAGGGCCTCGTCGGGGCCCACCAGGATGATGTCGCCGGGGCGGAGCTGCTTGTCCCCGCCCCGGTAGGTGATGCCGTCGGGGGTCATCGCCGCCCGCCACAGGACCACCGCCGTGACACCGCAGTCGGCGGCGGCGCGGAGGGTGGTGCGGTCGTAGGTGCCGTAGGGCGGGCGGAAGAGGCGGGGGCGGATGCCGAAGCGGGACTTCAGCTTCTCCTGCTGGCCGCAGATCTCGGCGCGCTGGCCGGCGTACGGCAGACCGGGCATGGCCGGGTGGTCGAGGGTGTGGTTCTGGACGCTCGCGCCGACCGACTGGAGGCGGGCGAAGTGGCCGTAGCCGGGGCCGACCACGCTGTCCGTGAGGAACATGCTCACCGGCAGCCGCAGTTCGCGGACCATGTCGACGAAGCGGGGGTCCTTCTCGGCGCCGTCGTCGTAGGTGAGGAAGACGACCCGGTCGGACGTGGGGACGTGGTCGACGACCGGGGGGAGGGCGGTACGGAAGGACAGCGGGTGCAGCGGCGGGCGGGGGGCCGGGGAGAGGGGCGCGGCCAGGCCCCATCTGCGGTACGCCGGCTCGCCGGCCGGGCCCTGCGGGTGCACCCGGTCGGCCGCCTTCCTGCCGAGCCGTTCGATGGGGTCGACGGACGGGGCACAGGCCGACAGGAGGAGGGAGACGGCCAGGAGGGGGACGACCAGGAGGGCGGCGGCCGGCAGCGCGGCCGTCGCCCCCGGTCGGCTCACAGGTAGTCCTCCAGGCGCGCCACCGCGTAGCCGTCGCGGGTGACCTTGTTCAGGAAGCGGCGCATGTCGTCGACCATGGTGCCGTCCCAGTCGTTCCGGCCCCGGAAGTGCGTGAGGACGATGTCACCGGGGTGCAGTCCGCGGTCCCACTCCCGGTACTCCCAGTGGTCGACGAACACCTCCTCGTCCCAGATCGGCGCGTACTTGATGCCGCAGGCCTTGGCGGCGCGCAGGGTGTCGCCGTTGTAGTTGCCGTAGGGCGGGCGGAAGACCGTCGGCGCCTTGCCGAACTCCCTCTCCATGATCTCCTGCATGCCGCAGATCTCGTGCTTCTGCTCCTCGTAGGTCAGGCCCGGCAGGTAGGGGTGGGTGAGGGTGTGGTTGTTGAGGGTGTGGCCCTCGGCCTGCATCCGGCGGAAGTAGCCGTAGTCGTCCTTGACCAGGTAGTTGCTGAGGAACGCGCTGTAGGGGATCCGCAGCTCGCTCATCATCCGCAGGAAGTCCGGATCCTTCTCGGCGCCGTCGTCGATGGTGAGGAAGACGACCTTCTTCCTGGTCGGGATGGTGGTGAAGACCGGGGGCAGGTCGTCCTCCTCCTGGCCGTCCACCTCGAAGCCGTCGCGAGCGGTGATCCTCGGCTTGAGCCTGGGCGGGGCCGGGGGTTGCAGCGGGACCGCGTCCAGGTCCCAGCGCCGGGCGGCGGCGACCAGGGCGGCGCGGGAGTCGGGAGCGGCGCCCCGGTGGGCCTGCTGGCCCGCGGCGGGGCGGACGTCGGCCCCGTCCCCCGGTCCGGCACAGCCGGAGACGACGGCGGCAGCGGCCGTGGCGAGGGCGGCAACGGCGAGTACTGCCCTATTTTTGTCATTTTGTACGACTGCTCGCATGGCGTCGGATCCTTCCAGGCACCTTCCCGGAACCCGGGCAGACACCGCGGCCGGAGGCGAACCATCCACCGACTGGCCGACAATGACCCGGTGAACGACCACCTCTCCCCCCTCCTCACCCCCGAGGGCCGCGCCCTCCTCGACGAGGTGCGCGGCACCGCGCCCGCCGACGAGCTCGCCGTGGCCACCCGGCTGCGCCGCGAGCACCCCGCCGAACTGGTGTCGGCGGCGCTGGCCCAGGCCCGGCTGCGGCAGCGGGCGGCGGCGAAGTTCGGGGACGCGGACGCGGGCCGCATGTTCTTCACGCCGAACGGGGTCGAGCAGTCGACGCGGGCGAGTGTCGCCACGTACCGGGCGGAGCGGATGAAGGCGCTGGGGGTCACCTCGGTCGCCGACCTGTGCTGCGGCATCGGGGGCGACGCGATCGCGCTGGCGCGGGCCGGGATCCGCGTCCTCGCCGTGGACCGGGACCCGGTGACGGCGGCCACCGCGCGGGCGAACGCCGAGGCGCTCGGGCTCGCCTCCCTGATCGAGGTCCGGGAGGCGGACGTCCAGGAGGTGGACACGGCCGGCCACGACGCCGTCTTCGTCGACCCGGCCCGGCGCGGCGGCCGCGGCCGCATCTTCGACCCGGAGGCCTACTCACCGCCCCTGTCCTGGGCGGTCGAGACGGCCCACCGGGCACGGACCGCCGCGCTGAAGATCGCCCCCGGCATCCCGCACGAGGCGGTCCCGGCGGCCGCCGAGGCGGAGTGGATCTCGGACGCAGGCGACGTGAAGGAGGCCGTCCTCTGGTTCGGCACCGGTGCCCCGGGAGCCGTCCGCGCCACCCTCCTCCCGGGCCCGCGCACCCTGCTCGGCCGCGGCCTCCCCGACCCCGCGGTCCGGCCGGTCGGCCGTTACCTGTACGAGCCCGACGGCGCCGTCATCCGCGCCCACCTGGTCGCCGAGGTGGCCGAGGAACTCGCCGGCGGTCTGGTCGACCCGACGATCGCGTACATCACGGCCGACACGCTCAGGGCCACGCCCTACGCGACGGCGTACGAGATCACCGACGAACTCCCCTTCAACGTGAAGAAGCTGAAGGCACTGCTGCGCGAGCGCGAGGTCGGGAACCTGACCGTGAAGAAGCGCGGGTCGGCGGTGGAGCCCGAGGAGCTGCGCAGGAAGGCCCTGCCGAAGCCGCAGGGACGCAACACGGCGACCGTCTTCCTGACCCGGGTGGCGGGCGCCCCGACCATGCTGCTGGGCCGCCCGGCACGTCCCTGAGCGCTCCGCCGGAGGTGCCGTCGAGCTTCCCGCCGCGCCGTCGTGGCTGGTCGCGTCCACGCGGCGGCAGCCGCACATCGAGGACGGCCCCGCGCCCCTTCGGGGCGCTCCCCCCGACGTGCCTAGAGCTCTCGCGCCCGCCGCAGCAGCAGCTCCCGTTCCCGCTCGTTGCGGGCCAGGGCCGCCGCCCGCTCGAACTCCGCGCGGGCCTCGGCCGTCCGCCCGAGGCGGGCCAGCAGGTCGCCGCGGACGCTCGGCAGCAGGTGGTAGTCGCGCAGGGCGGGTTCGGCGGTCAGCGGGTCCACGAGCGCCAGGGCCGCCGCCGGGCCGTCCGCCATCGACACGGCCACCGCCCGGTTCAGCTCGACGACGGGGGACGGGGAGCGGGCGGCCAGCAGGCCGTAGAGGGTGGCGATGGCCTTCCAGTCGGTCTCCTCGTACGTGTACGCGTGCGCGTGGCAGGCCGCGATGGCCGCCTGCAGGGCGTACGGCCCCGGGGCGCCGGCCGCCGTGGCGTCCGCGCGGGCGAGGGCCCTGATCCCGCGGGCGACGAGCATGCGGTTCCAGCGGCGGCGGTTCTGGTCCCGGAGGAGGACCGGTGCGCCGTCGGGGCCGGTGCGGGCGGCCGTGCGGGAGGACTGGAACTCCAGGAGGGCGGCGAGGGCGTGCACCTCCGGCTCCTTCGGCATCAGCCCCGAGAGCACGCGGGCCAGCCGCAGCGCGTCCTCGCACAGCGACGGGCGCAGCCAGTCGTCGCCCGCCGTGGCCGCGTAACCCTCGTTGTAGATCAGGTAGATGACGTCCAGGACCGAGCCGAGCCGGGCCTCGCGGTCGGGGCCGTACGGCACCTCGAAGGCGATGTTCCTCGTGGCGAGGGTGCGCTTGGCGCGGACGATGCGCTGGGCGACGGTCGGCTCGGGGACCAGGAAGGCGCGGGCGATCTCGGCCGTGGTCAGGCCGCCGAGGAGGCGCAGGGTGAGGGCCGTGCGGGCCTCGGGCGACAGCACCGGATGGCAGGTGGTGAAGACCAGGCGGAGCAGGTCGTCGTCGATGTCGTCCGGGTCGGCGGGTTCCTCGGGCGGGGCCGTCGTCTCCGTGCTGCGGCCGATCTCCGCGAGCTTGCGGGCGTAGTTCTCCCGGCGCCGGACCAGATCGACGGCGCGGTGCCGGGCGGTGGCCGTCAGCCAGGCGCCCGGGTTGTCGGGCACGCCGTCCCGGGGCCACTGTTCCAGGGCGGCGACCAGCGCGTCCTGCGCCAGCTCCTCCGCGATGCCGACGTCCCGGACGATCCGGGCGACCCCTGCGATCACGCGGGGCGATTCGAGCCGGAAGACCGTCTCGATGGCGTGCCGGGCCTCGGCCCCGGCGCCCGCGGGGGCGTCGGCGGGGGGCTGTGTGCTCACAGCCCCCCATGCAACACCCACCACCGGACGTACGCCAGGAGGGTCAGCCCTCCGCGATCTCCCGGACCTCGCAGGTCACGGTCCAGTACTCCTCGTGCACCTTGAGGAACCGCTTGGTCCACTCCAGGGCCTCGGCCTTGTCCTTGCACTGCATGATCGCGTAACCGCCGATGACCTCCTTGGACTCGGTGAAGGGGCCGTCGGTGACGGAGATCCTGCCGCCCTCCCAGTGCACCCGCGTCCCCTGCGAGGTCGGCGTGAGCCCCGCGGTGTCCAGCATCACGCCGGCCTTGGTGATCTCCTCGATCAGCTCGCCCATCCGCTGCATCAGCTCCTGGCTGGGCCCCTCGGCGGGGGCGGTGGTCTCGTCGATCCGCACGAGCGACAGGTAACGGGGCATGGTGACTCCTCGGTCTCGTTCCGGTGCGGCGGGGCTTTTCCTCGCCGCTCACCCCTGCGTCGAACGGGGGACGGGCGGATCGACACGTTCGCGAAATCTCTTCGAAGATTATTTTCCGAGGAGCGTTTCCGCAGGTCAGCCAAGATCAGACAAGGTCAGATCAGTCGGCGAAGTCCTTGAGCTTCTCCGTCTCCAGGGTGAAGCCGACGGGATCCGGTAGCTCGATCACGGCACCGAAGGCCCGGCTGGTGACGGAACGATAGACGCCGCCCTCCGGGTCGGCGTAGACGATCACGCTCGTCAGGTCCCGGTCGACGAGGAGATACACGGGGATGCCGGCGGCCGCGTAGCCGTCGGGCTTCTCGACCCGGTCCCGCTTGTCGGCGTCCCGGTCGTGGGAGGTGACCTCGACGACCATCAGGACACCGTCCGGCTCGGCCCACTCGCCCTTGCCGACGAAGTACTCCTCGGGAGCCAGAGAACCGTCCGGCTTGGCCCTCCCCTTGCGGTAGGCCTCGACCTTCAGCCCCTGTTCCGGATAGAGGAACAACTCTGGCCGGTACTGCATGCACCGTTTGAGGAGCCAGGCGACGATCTCGCCGTGGTTGCCGTCGGGCATGGGCTTGACCCCGATCTTTCCGTTCAGGAACTCCAGGCGCGCCGACTCCGGCGCATGGCGGGCGAGCTCCTCGAATTCCTCGACGAGCATCTGGGGCCGGTCGGCAGTGCTGGGGGTCATGGTGTCGCCTCCTCCCCTCCATCCTGCCCCGACCGCGGGCGGCCTGTGCTGCAAGGTCGTCATGCGTCTGCTCCTTTCCGTGTACGAGGCCGGGTGCGCAGGGCGGCACGCAGTCGCCCCACGTGCGCGTGGACCTGGTCGGCGGTGAGGTCGGACCGACCTCCCCGGCAGCCCTCGCAGAGCCCGCCGCGCAGCGAAGCCTCGAACGCCGGTTCGGCGCACGCGGTGCACACGACCTCGTACCGGGTGGGCGGCTGAGGCTGCGGCTCCGGCGGAAGTTTCGCGACGAGGCGGGCGCGTACGAACCCGTAGGCATGCGCCACGTGTTCCGGCAGCCCGGCGGTCATCGCCTGCACGAGCTGCGCCTCGTTCGCGCCCCTCGCGAACCATTCCGCCGCGCTCTCCTCCAGTGCGCCGCACTCCCCGGCCGACAGCGTCAACCGGGGCTCGATGCGACCGAGGCGGGCGAGCACGTCGTACGCCACCGAGCGCGCCGCCTGGGAAGGCTCGGCGGCCGGTGGCACCTCGCCGGCGAGGAAGGCGTCCCACCACGCGTCGTCACGGACGGTGCGGGAGAAGAAGGTGTGCCAGACCCAGCGCGGGTTGCCGTCGACGGTGACGGGTCGGCGCACGCGGCGCAGATGGCCCGCCACGGAGAGGTTGTTGAGGGCGGTCCCGATGGCGCACTGGCCGTACGGGAGGTGCTTGGCCAGTGTCTTGATGGAGATGTCCGCCTCGTCGTCCAGCCGGTCGAGATACGTGGCGATCGACGCCTCGCGGACGGGCAGGTGGGCGAAGTCCCGTCCGGTGCGGGGCTCCTGGCCCGGGGCGGACTTCTTTCCGTAGCCGGGATTGGCCTTCGGGTGCGCGGACGGGCGCGGGGCAGCACTAGGCTGGGCGGTAGCCATGGATCGACGACCTCATTCGATCTGGTGGTCAGACCCCCGCGTGGTGCTGGTAACACCCACGGGGGTCGATGCTTTCGTGGCGCACGCTACACGCTCGCGACGCTGCGGCGCGACCTGATCACGAAAAGTCATCTCGCCTGGTCAGCGGGCGACTTGGGAGGGTGGGTGGGTTGAGCCCACCCACCCATTCCTTACAAAAAGGGTCTCGGATCCCGACCCCCGAAGCTCAAGCGACGATGTGAGCGACGGACTCCGTCCGGGCGGAGTCGGCGGGCGGTCAACTCGGAGGCGTCGCCCCGAGGGTTGAGCTTCGAGTCACGGACGTGGACGGGAAGTCACCGCAGGCCACTGACATCCCACAGCCGAACGGTCCCATCGGCACTGGCGCTTGCCAGTCGGCTGCCGTGCGAGTCGAAGTCGAGGGAGAGTACCGAGTCGTTGTGACCGGTGAGTAGCGTCACCTCGCGGGGAGCCATGGGCTCGCTGGTGCGGAGGATGCGGATGTCACCGCCATGGCTGTCGGCCACGGCGAGGAAAGGCTTGCGCGGGTGGAAAGCTCCTGTTCTCACCGGATGCCCAGGAACAGGCCGGCGATGGTGGCCACGTTGATCGCGCTCTGCCGGTCGACCAGCATGCAGACCGCCAGGCCGACGGAGGCCAGTCCCACACCGGCCAGCGACACGTCACGAACAAGGCGGCGCCGTGCGGGGCGCCGAGGTCCCAGGAGCACGGCAACATGCTGCCGAGCAGTCCCGGAACTCGTCTCGCCCACCTACAGACGACCGAGTGACCTGCGGATATACCGATCCCCTCGGTCGTCGGCCGTGGTAGAACCATCCTCCTTCCGGTGTCTCCTCATCTCAGGGCGAAACCCGGATGCCACCTTCGCGCAAGGCGCCCCGGTCTCTCCCTCCATGGCGTGTCGCCGGATCAGGCACGTCGGCGGCTCTCAAGGCCACCCGCTACCGCAGGGACTCCCACAGGTCGCTCGCCGCCGGTTCCTTCGCGATCACCCGGTTGTGGTCGGAGGGTGCGGTCACCACGGGCATCATCACCGTCTTGACGTTGTCGGAGGTCAGGCCCTTCAGGCTCTGGCCCAGCCGCATCAGCTCGCTGAGCGAGTCCAGGCCGGTGTCGGTGGTGAGGCTGGAGGTGACCGCGTCGGCGACCTCGTAGAGCTTGGCCGGGTTGGTCAGCAGGCTGCTGGAGGCCATCTGGTCGAGGAGGGCCTTCACCAGCTTCTGCTGGAGGCCTATCCGGCCCAGGTCGCTGCCGTCGCCTATGCCGTGCCGGGTACGGGCGAGTGCCAGGGCCTGGGTGCCGTCCAGGTGGTGGGTGCCCTTCTTCAGGTGCAGGTGGCTGTCGTCGTCGTCGATGTCCTGGTCGGTGGTCACGGTCACCCCGCCGAGCGCGTCGACCAGCTTCGCGAAGCCCGAGAAGTCGATCTCCAGGTAGTGGTCCATGCGCACACCGGTGATCGACTCGACCGTCTTGACCGCGCACACCGCCCCGCCCACCGAGTAGGCGCTGTTGAACATCGCGTTGTAGGCGACGGACGTCGAGCCGCCGGAGGACAGCGGGCAGGAGGGCCGGGTGACCAGGGTGTCGCGCGGGATGCTGACGACGGTGGCCGAGGTCCGGCCGGCGTCGATGTGGACCACCATCGCGGTGTCGGAGCGGGCGCCCGAGCTGCTGCCGCCGCCGAGCTTCTTGTTCGCCTTGCCGCTGCGCGAGTCCGAGCCCAGCACCAGGATGTTCACCGAGCCGGTGGGCAGCGGGCTCGGGGAGGCGGACGCGGACGCCGTGGCCGTCGGCGTCGTCACCGCCTTCGCCGGGCGGTCGTCCCCGAGCGCGCTGTTGATGTCGACGCTCTTGATGTTGTCGTTGAGGTGCCAGTAGACCCACCCCGCGCCCGCGATGCCGAGCGTCATGACCCCCGCCAGGGTGAGGCCGACGATCTTCAGCACTCTCGACCGCCGGCCCACCCGTCTGCCCGCGTCGCCTTGCTCCTCGTGTCCCGTCACAAGGCAGGAACGTAAGTCCGAATTATTAGGGGACTGTTAGCGCGGGCGCCGCGAAGGGGTTTTCTTCGGAAAATCTCACCCTTCTCAGTCCGGGTTCAGCCCAGGGTGACGGCGGGCACCGGATTGCTCCCGCTCCAGGACGCGTTGAACCCGAAGCTCACCGAACTCCCGTCCGCCACCGTCCCGTTGTAGGAGGCGTTGGCACAGGACACGGCCGCGCCCGACTGGGTGCAGACCGCGTTCCACGCCTGCGTGATCTGCTGACCGGCGCCGTACGTCCAGCTCACCCGCCAGGACGACAGCGAGGCACCCGAGCAGGAGATGGTCACCTGGCCGGTGAACCCGGTGTTCCACTGGCTGCTCACGCCGTAGGCGGCGGTGCAGGCACCGGTCGGCGGCGGGGTGGTCGTGGTCCCGCCGAGCGCCTCCGAGATGCCGTAGTACGCCGGTTTGGGCGCGTAGTTCGCGTCGTACGGGGTCGCCGCGCCGTACCCCGGGAAGGTGCTGTCCACCCAGGAGTCGGAGTCGGTGAAGCCCCACACGGTGACGTTGACGCAGCGGCTCACCGCCACGCACGCGGCCACCACCGACTTGAAGTCGGCCTTCTGCTGGGCGAGTTCGGTGCTGTCGGAGGGCAGTGCCATCCGGATGTCCAGCTCGGTGACCGCCACGTCGACGCCCAGGTCGGCGAAGCGCTGGATGTTCTGCTGGAGGGTGGCCGGCACCTGGCCGAGGACGAGGTGGGCCTGCAGCCCGACCCCGTCGATCGGGACACCGGCCGCCTTCAGCGACTTCACCAGGTTGTACAGGGCGGTGCTCTTCGCGTTGACGCCCTCGACGTTGTAGTCGTTGATGTACAGCTTGGCGTCCGGGTCGGCCGCGTGGGCCCAGGTCAGGGCGTTGGCGATGTAGTCGGAGCCGAGGCCGTTGTACCAGAGCGTCGAGCGGTAGGTGCCGTCCTCGTTGAAGGGTTCGTTGACGACGTCCCAGGCCGCGATCCTCCCCTTGTAGCGGCCGACCTCGGTGCTGATGTGGTTCTGCAGCAGGCTGCTCAGCTGGGCGGAGGTCCAGGTGCCGTTCGTCAGCCAGCTGGGGTTCTGGCTGTGCCAGACCAGGGTGTGGCCGCGCACCTGCTGGTTGTGGGCCTGGGCGAAGGCGACGATCTGGTCGGCCTCGGTCCAGTTGAAGGAGCCCTGGGTGGGCTCGACCGTCCCCCACTTCATGGCGTTGCCCGGGGTCAGCGAGCTGAACTGGCTGCCGGCCAGGTCGCCGTAGGTGCCGGTGAGCTTGGAGCCGGTGACCGCGGTGCCGATGACCTTCCCCTTGGCGGCGGCGAGGTCGCGCAGCGGGGTGTCGGCGGCGTGCGCCGCGGGCGCCGTGAACAGCAGGGCGGCGCCGGTGACGAGTGCCGCCGCCAGGGACAGGCCCGTGGACAAGCCCGTGGACAAGCCTGCGGGTAAGCCTGTTCTCAGAGATCTCATTGCGGGTGCCTCCGAAAGTTTCGGTCATGCAACCGACTGGCTTCGGAGGAGTGTGGAGACGCCCGCACCACCCGTCAATACGTCAACATCCGGCCACTCCCCTTACGGAGTCTCACGGAGCCGGGGGCGCCGCCGTGCTGCTGCGCACCACCAGGCTGGTCGCGAGCTCCACCCGGGTGGCGGTCGTCGCCTCCTCCGCCCGGCCCATCTCGAGCACCAGCCGCGCCGCCGCCTCGGCCATCTCGGTCAGCGGCTGCCGTACGGTCGTCAGCGGCGGCCCCACCCAGCGGGCCACCGGCAGATCGTCGAACCCGACGATGCTCACGTCCTCCGGGATGCGCAGCCCCAGCTCGCGCGCGGCCTCGTAGAGCCCGAGCGCCTGGAGGTCGTTGCCGGTGAAGATCGCGGTGGGCCGCTCGGGCATGCGCAGCAGCTCCAGGCCGAGCCGGTAGCCGGCGTCGTGGTGGAAGTCGCCGGCCTTGATCAGGCCCTGGTCGACGGGGAGCCCGGCGGTCTCCAGCGCGGCCCGGTAGCCGTCCACCCGGGCCCGGCTGCACATCATCCGGGACGGCCCGCTGATCGCCCCGATGCGCCGGTGCCCCAGCTCCACCAGGTGCCGGGTGGCGGCCAGCCCGCCCTGCCAGTTCGTCGCCCCGATCGACGGCACGTCCGGCCCCGGGTCCCCCGCCGGGTCCATCACCACGAACGGGATGGACCGGCTCAGCAGCAGCGCCCGCTGCGACTCGTCGAGACCCGACAGCACCAGCACCACCCCGTGCGGGCGGCGCGCCGCCACCTGGTCGGCCCAGGTCCGCCCCGGGGTGAGCCGCCCGGCGCTCTCGCTGAGCACGACACTCAGCCCGGCGTCCCTGGCCACGTTCTCCACCCCCCGGATGACCTCCATCGCCCACGCGCTCTCCAGTTCGTGGAAGACCAGGTCGATCAGCGGCGACCGGGAGGCCTCGGCGCGGCGGCGCCGGTAGCCGTAGGCGCGCAGCAGCTCCTCGACCCGGGTGCGGGTCGCCGGGGCGACGTCGGCACGCCCGTTCAGGACCTTCGAAACAGTCGGAGCGGACACGCCGGCCTCACGGGCGATTTCGGCGAGCGTCGCCGTCTGCGGTTCTGCGGGCTTCGGAGGCGTCATGCCCGCGATCGTATCCCCGCGCTCCCCCTTGACGAAGACCTTCGCGCGCCATAGGTTCCCGGAACATTCGGTGCGTAGTGCGAAACATTCGTAGCAGCGTTCGTAGCAGAGAAGCCCGCAGAGAGCAGAGACGGGAGTTTCATGACCACCGCTCCTTGGCGCGACCCCGCACTGCCCGCCGCCACCCGTGTCGACGACCTGCTCACCCGGATGACGCTGGAGGAGAAGACCGCCCAGCTGTACGGGGTGTGGGTGGGCGCCGCCACGGACGGCGACGGGGTCGCCCCGCTGCAACGCGAGATGACCGCCGACTACGAGTGGGACGAGCTGATCACCCTGGGGCTCGGCCAGCTGACCCGCTCCTTCGGCACCGCCCCGGTGGACCCGGCGCTGGGCGCGCGGGCGCTGGCCCGCGCCCAGCGCCGCATCACCGCGGCCGGCCGCTTCGGCATCCCGGCGATCGCCCACGAGGAGTGCCTGGCCGGCTTCACCGCCTGGCAGGCGACGGCCTACCCGGTCCCGCTCGCCTGGGGAGCCGCCTTCGACCCGCCGCTGGTCGAGGAGCTGGGCCGGCGCATCGGCCACGACCTCCGCTCGGTCGGCGTCCACCAGGGCCTGGCCCCCGTCCTGGACGTGGTCCGCGACCCGCGCTGGGGGCGGGTCGAGGAGACGATCGGCGAGGACCCGTACCTGGTCGGCACGGTCGGCTCCGCGTACGTCCGGGGCCTGGAGTCGGCCGGGATCATCGCCACGCTCAAACACTTCGCGGGCTATGCCTCCTCGGCCGGCGCCCGCAACCAGGCGCCGGTCCGGGCGGGCGTGCGGGAGCTGGCGGACGTCACCCTCCCGCCGTTCGAGATGGCGCTGCGCGAGGGCGGGGCCCGCTCGGTGATGGCGGCGTACAACGAGACGGACGGCGTCCCCGCGTCCGCCGACCCCCGCCTCCTGACCGAACTCCTCCGTGGCGACTGGGACTTCGACGGCACGGTCGTCGCCGACTACTTCGGCATCGGCTTCCTCCAGACCCTCCACCGCGTCGCCGGCACGGAGGCGGAGGCGGCCCATCTCGCCCTCACGGCCGGCATCGACGTCGAACTGCCGACGCTGAAGTGCTACGGCCGTCCGCTGGTGGCGGCGGTCAGGGCAGGCACGATCCCGGAGTCGCTGGTCGACCGCGCGGCCCGCCGGGTCCTGCTCCAGAAGTGCGAACTGGGGATGCTGGACGAGGACTGGACCCCGGAGCCCGCGCAGGAGGGCCCGATCGACCTCGACTCGGCGGCGAACCGCGCGCTGGCCCGCCGCCTGGCCGAGGAGTCCGTGGTGCTCCTCGACAACCCGGACGGAACCCTCCCCCTCGCCCCCGACACCCGTGTCGCGGTGGTGGGCCCGCGCGCCGCGGACGCCCTCGCGATGCTCGGCTGCTACTCCTTCCCGTCCCACGTCCTGACCCACCACCCCGAGGTCGACCTGGGCATCGCCATCCCGACCGTCCTCGACGCCCTCCGTGCCGAACTCCCGGACGCGAAGGTCACGTTCGCCGAGGGCTGCGACGTCTCGGACCCCGACACCTCCGGCTTCGAGGAGGCGGTGGCCCGGGCCGCGGAGGCGGACGTGTGCGTGGCGGTCCTGGGCGACCGGGCGGGCCTGTTCGGCCGGGGCACGTCGGGCGAGGGCTGCGACGTCACGGACCTCGACCTGCCCGGCGTTCAGGCCGACCTGCTGGACGCACTGCTCACGACGGGCGTCCCGGTGGTGCTGGTCCTCCTCACCGGGCGCCCCTACGCGCTGGGCCGCTGGCAGGGCCGGCTCGGCGCGGTGGTGCAGGCGTTCTTCCCCGGGGAGGAGGGCGGCCCGGCGGTGGCGGGAGTGCTGTCGGGCCGCGTCAACCCGTCGGGCCGCCTCCCGGTCAGCGTCCCGCGCGTGCCGGGCGGCCAGCCCTGGACCTACCTCCAGCCCCCGCTGGGCCTCGCGGGCGAGGTCAGCAACCTGGACCCGACCCCGCTGTACCCGTTCGGGCACGGCCGCTCGTACACGAGCTTCGCGTGGGAGCCGACGTCACCCCCGTCGGTCGAGCTTCCGACGGACGGTTCCCACGACGTGACACTGACGGTCCGCAACACGGGCGACCGCGAGGGTACGGAGGTCGTCCAGCTCTACCTGCACGACCCGGTGGCCTCGGTGACCCGCCCTGACGTCCGCCTGATCGGCTACCGGCGCGTGGTCCTCGCCCCCGGCGAATCCCGAAGCCTCGCCTTCCGCTTCCACGCGGACCTCTCGGCGTTCACGGACCGGGAGGGGGCACGGGTGGTGGAGCCGGGGGCCCTGGAGCTGCGGGTGGCGGCGTCGAGCGCGGCGGTGCGGCACACGGTACGGCTGCAACTGACCGGGCCGGTCCGGACGTTGGGGCCGGACCGAGTGTTGCGTTGCGACACGAAGGTGTCGTGAGCAGCACATTCATGGCAAATGCATAGCAGGGCCGCTTTCACAAGAGGCGCGACAGCCGCGTTCAGGATGCGTTCAGGTTCCCCGTGCCAGGGTCGTGATCACGAAATCTCCACACCCCCACAGGAGAAACCTTGACCACGGCCAAGTCGGTCATGAAGAAGCTGCCCGAAGCCACGCTGGCGTTCTGGATCATGAAGATCGCGGCGACGACCCTGGGCGAGACGGCGGGCGACCTGTTCGCCCAGACGCTCAAGCTCGGCTACTTCCTCACCACGGTCATGCTGTTCGCGATCTTCGTCGTGACACTCGTGATCCAGCTGCGTTCGTCCCGCTACAACCCGTTCTTCTACTGGACGGTGATCCTGTCGACCAGCATGGCCGGCACCACCATGTCCGACTTCATGAACCGGGACGCGAGCGCCAAGTACCTGTCGAACGGAGCCGACAAACTGGGCTGGGGCCCGCAAGGTCTGGGCCTCGGCTACCCGGTCGGCGCGGCCATCCTGATCTCCATCCTGCTGGCCATCTTCCTGGCCTGGAAGCTGAGCGGGATGACCTTCCAGATCCAGGACATCGTGACGTTCAAGGGCGAGGCCCTGTTCTGGGCCGCGATCCTGGTCTCCAACACCCTCGGCACCTCGATGGGCGATTTCCTCTCCGACAGCTCAGGTCTCGGCTACCTCGGCGGCGCCGCCCTGGTCAGCGGCGCCCTCCTGGTCCTGGTCCTGCTGATGCGGGCCCCGGCCGTGCCCAACGTCCTGCTGTTCTGGATCGCCTTCGTACTGACCCGACCGCTCGGCGCCACCGCCGGTGACTTCCTGACCAAGCCGACCGCCAAGGGCGGCCTGGACCTGGGCACAGCGGGCTCGTCGGCGGTGCTGCTCGCCATCCTGTTCGGCCTGATGGCGTACGCGCACCTGCAGGAACGCAAGGCCACCACGCCGGGCCCGGAGACCGAGGGCCCGGAGGCGGCAGCGGTCCAGCCGCAGCGGGCGGACCACTCCTAGCCCGCTCCTAGCCCATCACCCCGCCGCGTGCGCGACGAACGAGGCCCAGGCGGCGGGGTGGAGGGCGAGACCGGGGCGCGTGCGGTCCTTGGAGTCGCGGATATGGATGGCGGTCGGGGCGACGGCTACTTCTATGCAGTTGTCGCCCTGAGTGCCGCTGTAGCTGGACTTGAACCACGCCAACTCGTTGGTGTCGCTCATAGCTCTCCTCTGATGCGCTTCAGCAGGCTCACGGAGTCCAGAGGGGTGAGAGCCTGTGCGCGGAGTGTCGCATACCGACGGTGGAGGATGGCTGCCTCTTTCGGGTCGACGATTAGCTGGCCGGTCTGCTGACCTTCCGAGTAGGCGAGACGAGCGCTTTCCGGCGTCTCCAGCAAGGCAAGAGGACCGTCCAGGCCCGCATGAACCTGGCAGTCGAGCGGCATGATCTGGATCTCCACATTGCGAAGTTGGGCGTATCCCAGCATGTGATCGAGTTGGGCGCGGGCCACCTCGTCGCCACCAAGACGGCGCCGCACGATGTGCTCGTCCATGACGAAGCTGAAGGAGGTGTTGGGCCGCTCCCGAAGCATCAACTGCCGCTCCATCCGAGCCTCGGCCTGCGCCTCCACTTGGTCGTCGGACAAGGGCGGAATGCTGTTGCCGAACACCGCCCGCGCGTACAGCTCGGACTGCAACAGCCCCGGAACCAGCCGGCATTCATACGTGGCCAGGCTCACCGCCTCCTGTTCCAGCGCGGCCCACTTCCGGAACCACACCGCGAACCCCGGCTGCCGCGCCACCCGCCCGAACGCTTTCCGCAACGCGCCGGTGTTCCCCAGCTCCCCCTCCGCCGCATCCACGAAACTCTGGTCCGCCAGCCTCCTCCCCAGCTCGATCGAAGCGACGGAGTGCTTGGACATGTGAACCCTCGCTCCGAACTCCTCCCTGCTCAGCCCCGCGTGCTCCCGCAGCCCCTGCACGAACGCCCCGAACGTCTTCATGCTGTCCGACGACTCGGGCTCGCGGCCCACCTCAACGTCACCAGTCATGCACTCAGAGTGACCGATGCCGGTACAGCCCGCAGCCCTATCGCACAAGCGGATAAATCTATCCGCTTAGTGTTACGGTGGTGCCCGCCGACGTGGTCCGAAACCTGAGGAGTCCCCATGTCACGCAGTCGCCGAGTGTCGTTGGGCGCCGTCATCCTGGTGGTGAACGCCCTCCAGTGGGTGATCGCCGAAGCCGTCACGGCCGCCGCCTGGAGCGATCCGCCGTACAGCTACGCCCGGAACTACATCAGCGACCTCGGCGTGCCCGACTGCGGTACGCGGTTCCAGGGGCGGGAGATCTGCTCCCCCGCGCACACGCTGATGGACACGGCGTTCGCGCTCCAGGGGATCCTGTTCGCGACAGGGGTCGTACTGCTGGCCGGCCTGATCGAGGGGCGTGCGCGGCGCGTAGTGACGGTCCTCGCGGTCGCGCACGGAGTCGCGTTCGTGCTCGTCGGCATCTTCCACGGCTCCGCGGAGGGGCCGAAGTACAACCTGGTCATCCATGTCGGCGCGGCCATGGTCGGCATCCTGTGCGCCAACACGGTGGTGATCATGGCGGGACGCCTGCGGAGCCTCGGCCTGCCGCGGCCGTACCGCGTCTTCAGCGTGGCGGTCGGTGTGCTGGGCCTGGCGAGCGAAACCCTCGTGGGGATATCGACGAGCACCGCCGGGGCGTTCGAGCGCGGCGGGGTCTACTCCTGGCTGCTGTGGAGCGCCGTGACCGGCATCCTGCTGCTGGCCGGGCGACTGCCCCGCCCGGCCGTGCTGGAGAATGTCCCGGTGTGACCCCGGACAAGCAACGCCCGCTGCGCGCGGACGCGGAACGAAACCGTCGGCTCGTCATGGACACCGCCGACCGGTTGTTCGCGGAGCGGGGGGCCGTCGCCACCCTCAACGAGATCGCACGCGAGGCGGGCGTCGGGGTCGGCACCGTGTACCGCCGCTTTCCCGACCTCCAGGCGCTGGTCGACGCGCTGTTCACGGAGCGGTTCACCACGTTCCTCGCGCTCGCGGCGGCGGCCGAGGAGCACGCGGACCCCGGCATGGCGCTGCGCCACTACCTGTTGGAGGCGGCGCGGTGGCGGGCCGGGGACCGGGCGCTGGACGTCATCCTCGCCCATGCCGACCTGGACGCCCGCCCGCTCGCCGGGATGCGCGACGAACTCGGGCGTCATGTGGACGGCCTGGTGGAGCGGGCCGTGGTCGCGGGTGCGGTGCGCGAGGACTTCGCCAGCGCCGACGTGTACGCCTACCTGTACATGGTCGGCGCCGTCGTCGACCGCACCCACGACATCGCCCCCGACGCCTGGCGCCGCTACGCCGAGGTCCTGATGGTCGGCTTCGGCCTGGAACAGGCCCCGACGGCCCGGACGTCCGCGATGACCGACGCCCAGCTCCGCCTGACCTGGCCCAGGCCTTCGGCCCGGCCCCCGGCCGACTAGGGGGTTGTCACCCGTGGCCGTGCAGGCGGCTGTGGGCGTGGCAGCCGGAGAGCCGGAAGGAAGCGATCCTGGTGTTCCAGTTTCCGGTACCGTCGGCCGGTTGGTACTGGTTGGTGTACCAGAACGTACAGTCGTCCACCGGGTCGATCGCCATGGAGGTGTAGTCGCCCCAGCGGTTGCTCCCGGTCTGGGAGCCCGCGCCGGTCCACACGGTGGTCTCACGGAACGTCATCAGGTTCGGCGGGTCGTTCGCCAGGCGTCCGGTGATGCGGATCGAGGGACGGGTCCGGGAGGACGACTGCGAGTATCCGAGCGCGATGTCGCCGTTCCCGTTCATGGCCGCGGAGCCCATCCACCGGTAGGTGGAGTCCGGGGCGTAGGTGTTCTGCTGGCGGACGACCGGCCGGCCGTTGCGCAGTCCCAGTTCGTACCAGCGCACGCCGACGCCGCCGCGGGCGTCGACCGCGTGGTTGACGACCAGGGACTCGTGGTCGCCGAAGTTGCGGTACGCGAACCGGTACATGGGCGAGTAGGAGAGCGAGTCCAGTTTCTGGGTGGTGCCGGCCTGGGGGACGCACTGGGTGGGATCGGTGCTCGCGCAGGCCGGGGTGTAGGGGGCCACCCGCAGCCGGAACGGTCCCGCGAGGGTGGTGCGGCTGTGATTCTTCCAGTCCGCGTGGAACCGCCAGTACTGCAGGCTGTCGTGGGTGGGGCCGAGGTTGATCAGCAGGTTGGGCGCGCCGCCCCGCGGGGGCGGGGTCGTGCCGTCGAGGTCCGAGCCGATCGGGATGGTCGCCGCCGGGACGTCGAAGCACTGCTGGTCGGCGTCGGCTCCGCGCAGCATCCGCGTCCGGTCCCAGGCGCACGACTCGAAGAGCGGACCGGCCGCAGTGGCGTTCATGTAGTAGGCGTCCGGCCAGACCGCGAACTTCGGGTGGTCGGGGAGGTTCCGGTACCCGTAGGCGTAGCGGTAGTACCGGCCGGTCGCGTCCTCGGTACGGGACACGGCCACGCACAGCCGGTTCGTGGTGGTTCCGTCGTCGCTGGCGAACTGGCTGATGACCCAGCGGTGAGCCAGGGAGTCCCAGCGGACCTCGGGGTCCCCGAGGAAGTCGGCCTGAGCGGTCTCGCACGGTCCGCCGAACCCTTTGAACAGGGTCTGGGTCGTGAGCGGTCCCAGCAGCGTGGCACCGGACTTGGAGTACACGGCGAGTTCGAAGTTGGTGATCTCCACGAGCTGACGGGAGCCCACCGAGGCGTTGGGGTCGGGTGGGGTGCCGCCGCCTTCCCGGATGCCCTCGAAATTGACGCCCAGCCGGATCCGGTCCCGGCCGCCGGCCCTGGCGAGGGGCGGACGCGACGCCTTGCCGCGGGGCACGACCTGAGGGGTGGACCGAAACGACCTGGATCTCTGCCACAGCTCTCGCAGCGGTGGCGAGGTGTCATGGTGCACCGCGGGGCCGGAGTCGGGGGACCGGGTGGCCCCCGTAGGAGCGGTGGGCTTGGGTACGGTGCCGGCGGCGGGCGTGGCGGACCACGCCGGGGAGGCCAGCAGAGCCGCTCCCACCGAGGCGACGGCGACGATCGAACGCAAGGCGCGGGGTACGTGCATCTACCCTCCGAACGGGTCGGTGAGCCGACCCGTTCGGCCAAGTCGCGAAGCCACACTACGAGGGCGGGCGGCTCACTGATGGTGTGGAAATCCAGTTATCCACCTCGCCCGTCCGGCGCTCGGCCGACCGACGTCGTGTCGGGTGCGGCTCAGCCTTTTGGCGCTGCCCGCGTGACAGCCGTCCGAGAACCCGTCGCTGCCCTCCAGGAGCCTCTAGGGGGTGTCGCCCACCGACTCGAACCGCCAGCGGTGTACCGGCCGGGCGACCAAGTCACCGGGCGGATCGGCGAGTTCGGGGAGGTCAGGGTCGTCGTACGACGCCTCCCACCACGTGATGACCAGCACCCGGTCCTGCGGTGCCCGGAAGGTCTCCCGGCGCAACGGGGCCTCGGGGAGCTTCTGCTCGCGCGCCCACGCGACCAGCTCCTCGCCCCGGCCCTCCTCCGCCCGCGCCTCCCACATCAACGCGACCGTCACGAGTAGAGGTTCTCCTTGCTGACCTCGTGCACATGGTCGTGGTGATGGGTGCCGGGGACGTGCGGGTCCGTCACCGGCAGGGAACTGTCCGCCGAGAGGTCCCAGCCGGACGGGGTCCGGTTGCGGGCGACCATCTCCGCGCCCAGCGCCGCCACCATCGCGCCGTTGTCCGTGCACAACTTCATGCGCGGCACCCGGAGCCGGATGCCGGCCGCCTCGCAGCGCTCCTGCGCGAGGGCGCGCAGCCGCGAGTTGGCGGCGACCCCGCCGCCGATCATCAGGTGGTCGACACCCTCGTCACGGCAGGCCCGGACGGCCTTGCGGGTCAGGACGTCCACGACCGCCTCCTGGAAGGAGGCGGACACGTCGCGGACCGGGACCTCCTCGCCCGCCGCCCGCTTGGCCTCGATCCAGCGGGCCACCGCCGTCTTGAGACCCGAGAAGGAGAAGTCGTACGCCGGATCGCGCGGGCCGGTGAGGCCGCGCGGGAAGGCGATCGCCGAGGGGTCCCCCTCCTTCGCGTACCGGTCGATGACCGGGCCGCCCGGGAAGCCCAGGTTCAGCACGCGCGCGATCTTGTCGAAGGCCTCGCCGGCCGCGTCGTCGATGGTCGCGCCGAGCGGCCGCACGTCGGAGGTGATGTCCGAGGAGAGCAGCAGCGAGGAGTGGCCCCCGGAGACCAGCAGGGCCATCGTCGGCTCGGGCAGCGGACCGTGTTCCAGCTGGTCGACGCAGATGTGGGAGGCGAGGTGGTTGACGCCGTAGAGCGGCTTGCCGAGCGCGTACGCGTACGCCTTCGCCGCCGAGACGCCGACCAGCAGCGCGCCGGCCAGGCCGGGTCCTGCCGTGACCGCGATGCCGTCGAGGTCCCTGGCGCTCACCCCGGCGTCCTTCAGGGCCCGCTCGATGGTCGGGACCATCGCCTCCAGATGCGCCCTGGACGCCACCTCGGGGACGACCCCGCCGAAGCGGGCGTGCTCGTCGACGGACGAGGCGACGGCGTCGGCCAGCAGGGTGGTACCCCGGACGATGCCGACGCCGGTCTCGTCGCAGGAGGTCTCGATCCCCAGCACCAGGGGTTCGTCAGCCATTGGTCTCGGTTCCTTCTTCGGAGGTGGGCCCGGTGGCGGAGCCACTGCCGGGCTGCCCGGTCGTCAGGCGCATCACCAGGGCGTCCACGTTCCCCGGCTGGTAGTAGCCGCGTCTGAACCCGATGGGCTCGAAGCCGAACCGCTCGTAGAGCTTCTGGGCGCGGATGTTGTCGACCCGGCATTCGAGCAGGACCTCGGCACACTCGAAGGCGGTCGCGGCCCGCAGCAACTCGGTGAGCAGCTCCCCGCCGAGCCCGGTGCCCCACTGGTCACGGCGTACGGCGATGGTCTGGATGTCGCCCACCGCGGCGGTGCCGGTGTCGGAGGCGGTGCCGCCCTGGGCGGCGAGCCCCCCGTACCCGACGACCCGGTCGCCCTCCAGGGCCACCAGGTACCGGCGGGTCGCCTCGGGGCCCCTGGCGTGCGCCAGTTCGGACCAGAACATCCCCCGCGACCAGGCGTCCTCGGGGAACAGGTCCTTCTCCAGCTCAAGGACCGGGTCGATGTCCCACCAGCGCATCTCGCGCAGCTGTGCGGTCACTTGGGCGTGACCACCTTGTAGTTCTTGGGCACCTGGGCGTCCGGCCGGCGCAGGTACAGCGGCCGGGGCTCGGGCAGCTCCTCCCCGGCGGCCAGCTTCTCGGCGGCCAGCGACGCCAGGGCCGCGGCGGAGACGTGCTCGGGCTCGTGCGCGACCGGGAAGGTGCCGGGGTAGAGCAGCGCCCCGGCGCCGACGGCGGGCAGCCCGGCCACCTGCTCGGCGATGTCGGCGGGCCGGTCCACCGCGGGATCCGTGCGCCGGGTGCGCGAGTCCTCGTACACCGCCCAGTAGACCTCTTTGCGGCGGGCGTCGGTCGCGACGACGAACGGGCCCTTCTCGATGTCGGCCGCGTAGGCGAGCCCGTCGAGCGTGCACAGGCCGTGGACGGGCACGCCGAGCGCGAGCCCGAAGGTGTCCGCGGTCATCAGACCGACCCGCAGGCCGGTGTAGGGGCCGGGACCGATGCCTGTGACGATCCCGGTGACGGCGTCCAGCCTGACCCCCGCCTCGGCGAGGACGCGGTCCACGGCCGGCAGCAGCAGCTCGCCGTGCCGGCGCGCGTCCACCTGGCTCGACGAGGCGATGACGGCCGAACCGTCGTGCAGGGCGACGGTGACGGCGGGGGTGGCGGTATCCAGAGCGAGCAAGAGCACGCGAACAGCCTACGGCTCCGGCGCCGCGAGCACGGCCGCCGGGGACCGACGGTCACTGGCTGCTACGGTCTGTACGAAGTACGACATATACGGCGAGGCCCCCTCCGAGGCTCGCCGTGGGGCTCTACGGCAGGCAGAGGTGGCGCACGTGGCAGGGACCAGCTCGGGAGTCGTGGCCGGCCTCACCGCGGCCGCCGTCGGGGTGGTCGGTCTCCTCGCCTACCAGGCCTCGGCCACCGTCCCGCCCGGCCTCGGCGGCAGGCCGGCGGCGAGCCCCGCGCCCGGCGCGCCGGCCTCCAAGGCCCCCCGGGACCACCGCCACCCCACCGCCCTGCCGAACAGTTCCGGCACGGGTGAACGGGTGGTGTACTCGGTGGACGACGACCGGGTCTGGCTCGTCAACGAGCGGGGCCGCGTCGAGCGCACCTTCAAGGTGAACCCCGGCACCGTCGACCCGACCACGGGCGCCTACTGGGTGACGTCCCGCTCGAAGGCGATCACGGGCACGGACGGCCTCCCCATCGAGCACGTGGTCCGCTTCGCCACCACGAAGGACGGCTCGGCCATCGGCTTCAGCGCGGTCACCGCGCAACGCCCCGCCGCGCCGCCCGACCCCACGGTGAAGACCGGCGGCATCCGCGAGACCCGCCCGGACGGCACCGCGATGTGGAACTTCGCGACGATCGGCGTGAAGGTGATCGTGATCCGCTGACGCGCCCCGATCGGCGGCGCAGCCGCCGTCTGGGGGCGCGGGGCTGTGTTTGATATGCGGCTACCGCCGCGTGGGCGCGACCAGCCCCCACCGACCTGCAGCGACCCGCCGGCCGAGCCGGCCTAAGCGCTCCGCCGCAAGCGCTGCGACCTTTCGACTGCCGCGCCGTCGTGGCTGGTCGCGCAGTTCCCCGCGCCCCTTCGGGGCGCTGCCGAAATCGGCTTCGCAGGCAGCTCCGGCGCTTTTGGCGGCCGGGACACCGCGTCAGCGGCCGCACACGACGCCAGAAGCTCACGCATCGAAACCCCGGCGACCACGACCGGTCGCCGCTCCTCGGACTGGGACACGGACACGGGCGCCTCCTGAGGTGCGGGGGCGGACGTAGTTAGGTAGACCTAACTACGGACTGGGTACCATGTGACCACGCCCGATACGTCCGGCGCAATATCTTGCCGACGCCTTGTCGGAACGTTCACACGGTCCTCAGGCCGACAGCACCCCGAGATCCACCGTGCCCCACCGCTCCCCCAGCCCCGCCAGGGTCACGTGCCGCACCTCGTCCGTGGTGTCCCCGACCGCCCGGTGGATGCGGACCATGAGCCGGTCGTCGGTCAGCTCCTCGACCTTGCCGTCGCCCCACTCCACGACGACCACGGACTCGGGCAGCGAGACGTCGAGGTCCAGGTCCTCCATCTCGTCGAGCCCGCCGCCCAGGCGGTACGCGTCGACGTGGACGAGCGGCGGCCCGCCCCCCAGGGACGGATGCACGCGGGCGATGACGAACGTCGGCGACGTGACGGCCCCGCGCACACCGAGCCCCTCGCCCAGTCCCCGGGCCAGCGTCGTCTTGCCGGCGCCGAGCTCCCCGCTGAGCATCACGAGGTCACCGGCGCGCAGCAACTTAGCCAGTCGGCGGCCCAGCTCCCCCATCTGCTCGGGGGAGGTGACGATCAACTCGGTCTCAGCCTGGCTGTGCCGTGCTGCTGGTGCTTCCATAGCCACTTACCGTAGCCCCTGCCGGCACGGCACCCGCGCGGGTGAGCAGGTCGGCGAGGCGGTCGGTGACCACTTCCGGGTGTTCCAGCATGACGAGGTGCCCGGCGTCCGGGACGAGCACCAGTTCGGCGTCGGGCAGCAGGTCGGCGATGACCTCGCTGTGCTCGCTGGGCGTGACGAGATCCTGGACCCCGGCCAGCACCAGCACCGGCAGATCCTGGAAGTAGGCGAGCGCGGCCGTCTTGTCGTGGTCGACGAAGGCCGGGTAGAACTCGGCGACCACGTCGATCGGCGTCGACTCGATCATCCGCTCCGCGAACCGCTCCACGGCCGGGTCGACGTCCTTGGACGCGAACGAGTACCGCTTGATGATCCCGGCGAAGAGATCGGCGGTGACCCGCCGCCCCTTCTCCACCAGCGCGGCCTGCGTCCCCAGGGCCTTCAGCACCCCGGGCAGCACCCGGCGCACCGCGTTGACGCCGGCCATCGGCAGCCCGAAGTTGACCTCGCCGAGCCGCCCGGACGACGTACCGACGAAGGCGGTGGCGACCACCCGGTCCCGGATCAGCTCGGGATACTGCGCGGCCAGCGCCATCACGGTCATGCCGCCCATGGAGTGCCCGACCAGCACGATCGGCCCCTCCGGCACGGCCGCGTCCAGGACGGCCTTCAGGTCCCGGCCCAGCTGGTCGATGGTGAGCTCCACGCCGTCCTCGTGCTGGGCGACGCCCCGCCCGGAGCGGCCGTGGCTGCGCTGGTCCCAGTGCACGGTGCGGACGACCCCGCGCAGGGCCGCCCGCTGGAAGTGCCAGGAGTCCTGGTTGAGGCAGTAGCCGTGGCTGAAGACGACGGTGACGGGCGCGGGCGCCTTGCGGCCGAAGAGCCGGCGGCGGCGCGGCGAGACGGCGGGGCCGAGGTCGGGTACCACCTCGTCGACCTCGTAGTACAGCTCGGTGCCGTCGTCGGCGTACGCCTTGCCGGGCGTGCCGCGCAGGGTGCCGTACGGGCCCGCCGAGTCCAGCGCGAGGCGGGCCTTGCGGCGCATCCCGCGGCCGACGGTCATCCGCTCCACGGCGACCCCGGCTGCCGCGCCGGCGGCGAGCACTCCTATGGCGGCTCCGGCGACGCCCGTCACCTTGCGCCAGCTGCCGGAGGCCGTCCCCGTGGCCGAGGCGACGACGGCCGCCGCGGCGGCGTCCGCTACGGCCCCCGCACTGCTCTCGCTCACGTACCGCTCCTCTTCGCCGTACTGCAGTTCGCTGCTTCGGTGACATGTTCGGTGACACGGGTGATGCCAACGTGATGGCTGTTGCCTGTGTCACTGCTGTTACAGGTGTAACCGGGTTGTGCCGCCGTCGAACCCCGAGGGTCAGGCGCCGTCCCCTGGTTCTTGCCCACTCGGTTCCTCGTTCACATAGACGCGGGGAACCCGGGTTCCGATGCGGGTGACGATTTCGTATGCGATCGTGCCCGCGGCCTGGGCCCAGTCCTCGGCGGTGGGCTCGCCCCGGTCGCCCGGACCGAACAGCACGGCCTCCGCACCGACTTCGGGCTCGTCGCCACCCAGGTCCACGACGAACTGGTCCATGGCGATGCGCCCGGCGGCCGTCCGCCACTTGCCGCCGACCAGCACGGGCCCGGTACCGGAGGCGTGGCGCGGGATGCCGTCCGCGTAGCCGACGGGGACCAGTCCGAGGGTGGTCTCGCCGGGCGTGACGTAGTGGTGCCCATAGCTGACCCCGTGCCCGCCCGGTACGTGCTTCACCAGGGCGAGGGAGGCGGACAGCGTCATCACGGGGCGCAGGCCGAAGTCGGCCGCGCTGCCCAGCTCGGGGCTGGGCGAGAGGCCGTACAGCGCGATGCCCGTGCGGACCAGGTCGAAGTGGGTCTCGGGGAGGGTGAGGGTGGCCGGCGAGTTGGCGATGTGCCGCACCTCGGGGCGCACGCCCTGCTCCTCGGCGTACCCGAGCAGCTCGCGGAAGAGGGTGAGCTGGGCGGCGATGGAGGGGTGGCCGGGCTCGTCGGCGCAGGCGAAGTGCGACCACAGTCCGGTGATCCGGACCAGCCCCGCCGCCTCGGCGCGCAGCGCCTCGCGGACCAGCTCGGGCCAGTCGGCGGGCTGACAGCCGTTGCGCCCGAGCCCGGTGTCGGCCTTGAGCTGCACGCGTGCCGGACGGCCGACCGCCCTGGCCGCCTCGGTCACCTCGCGCAGGGCCCACAGGTCGCTCACCGACACGTCGAGGTCGGCCTCGACGGCCTCCCGCCAGGGCCCGCCCGGCGTCCACAGCCAGCACATGATCCGCACGTCCGCCGGCAGCCCGGGGTCCGCGCGCAGCGCCAGGGCCTCCTCCGGGGTGGCCGTACCGAGCCAGCTCGCGCCCGCCTCGACGGCCGCGCGGGCGCACCGCAGGGCCCCGTGGCCGTACGCGTCGGACTTCACCACGGCCATCAGGGCCGCGTCCGGCGCGAGGGCACGCAGGGTCCGCGCGTTGGCCCGCAGGGCGGCCAGATCGATCTCGGCGCGGGCGCGCAGGGGCGCCGTCGGTGCAGTCTGCGCAGTCGGTGTATCACTCATCGCGCCCCCAGTGTCTCAGAGGCCTCGGACAGCCCTTCGGCACAGCCCCTGGTACCGGGCTCAGGTGCCGGTCCGGTGGCCCCACACGTACACCTTGTCGCCCTTCTTCAGCACGCTCCACAGCTTCTTCGCATCGCCGAGCTTGAGGTTCACGCAGCCCCAGGAGCCGATGGTGGTGTAGATGGAGCCGTAGACGGCGTGGAAGGCCTGTCCGCCGTCGAAGAACTGGGCGTACGGCATGGGCGAGTTGTACAGCGTCGACCAGTGGTTCTTGTGCCGCCAGTAGACGGTGTGCCAGCCCGCCCGGGTCGCGTACCCCTTCCTCCCGCTCCGCATCTGCACGGGCCCGTAGACCACCTTGCCGCCCTTCTGCACCCAGGTGACCTGCCGGTTGAGATCGACACAGGCGACCCGGTACGACTTCACGGGGCAGTTCTTCTTGGCGTTCGGGTTCTTCTTCGCCGAGAGCAGCATCATCTGGTACCAGGTCACGGGTCCCGCGAACCCGATCGCCGGCTTGATCTTGTACTGCTTCTGGAACTTCTGGATGGCCTTGCAGTCGGCGGTGGACTGCTTCCCGTCCGCCTTCAGCTTCAGCCACTGCTCGATCTGCTTCTGGTACGGCCCGGTCAGCTTGGAGCAGCTCACCTTGGAGACGGCGTCGCTGAGCGGCACGTACTCGATGAGGTCGTACGTCCCCGGCGCCGCCGCCTTCGGCTCGACGGCGTCCTCCTTGGCGCTGGGCGTGTACACCTTGGGCGCCAACACCTGGTCGGGGGTGTCGATCTGCCAGGGCTGCGAGGGGCCGGGCGCGACCCCCGGCACCAGGTCCGACTCGGGCACGGCGGAGGTCGGTTCGGGCGCGCCGGTGTCCGCGACCCCCGTTCCGGCACCGAGCGAGAGAACGGCCACGGCGGCCACGAGGGTCCCCGCGGCACGCCGCGCAGGACCACCCCGCTTGCACACGATTCGTCCACTGATCACGTGATCAGACAACCCGGCAGGACCCGGGATTCAGGGGTGCCGCGCGGTGAGGTCACCCGGGGGATGCAGGGGCCCCGTAAGAAGGCGCGGGGCAGCGCCCCGTGACGGTGCGGCCCTGGCCTACCGAGTCTGGCGGGTGGGTGGGAAAACCCCCTGCCAGGCCGACCTCAGCTGCGCAGCGACCTCGTGGGCCACCGTGGGCGCCCCCTCCGCCGCGAACCGCCCCGCGAGCCCGTGCAGATACGCCGCCACACTCCCCGCGTCCCTCCCGTCCAGCCCCGACGCCAGCAACGACCCCGCCAGCCCCGACAGCACATCCCCGCTCCCGGCGGTGGCGAGCCAGGGCGTCCCCGTCGCGTTCACCCGGACCGGCGCCCCTCCCCCCGCCTCCGCCACCAGCGTCGTCGACCCCTTCAGCAGCACCGTCGCCCCGTAGGCCGCCGCCAGCTCCCGCACCGCCGCGAGCCGCCCGGCCTCGACCTCCTCCCGCCGTACCCCCAACAGGGCCGCCGCCTCCCCGGCGTGCGGCGTCATCAGGGTCGGCGCCGTACGACCGCGCACCGCGTCCCGGTCGGCGTGCCGCAGCCCGTCCGCGTCGATCAGCACCGGCACGTCCGCCTCCAGCGCCTCGGCGACGGCGTCGGCGTCGTCCCCGACCCCCGGCCCGGCCACCCAGGCCTGCACCCGCCCGGCCTTCCGCGGCCCCCCGTCCGACACCAGCGTCTCGGGAAAGCGGGCCAGCACCTCGTCCTTGGCCGGCCCGACGTACCGTACGGCCCCGGCCCCGCCCCGCAACGCCCCCGCGACGGCCAGCACCGCGGCCCCCGGATAACGCGCCGAGCCGGCGACGATGCCCACCACCCCCCGCCGGTACTTGTCGCTCTCCGCCGACGGCTCCGGCAGCAGCCGTGCCACGTCCACGTCCTGCAGCGCCTCCAGCTCGGCCGCCGCGGGCAGTTCGAGGCCGATGTCGACCAGTCGTACCGAACCGGCGTACTCCCGCGCCGGATCGATCAGCAGTCCCGGCTTGTGCGTCCCGAAGGTCACGGTCAGATCCGCCCGTACGGCGGCCCCCCGCACCTCGCCGGTGTCCGCCTCCACCCCGCTCGGCAGGTCCACGGCGACGACGGCGGCGTGCGACCGCGCCACGACCGCCGCCAGTTCCGCCGCCTCGGGCCGCAGCCCGCCCTTCCCGCCGATCCCCACGATCCCGTCGACGACGAGATCGGCCCGCAGGATCAACTCCTCGGCGCCACCGTCGCGTACGACGGTCCCCCCGGCCCGGCGCAGCGCCGCCAGCCCACCCCCGTGCACGCGCTCCGGCGCGAGCAGCACCGCCGCGACCCCCGCCCCTCGCCGCGCCAGCCGCGCCCCGGCGTACAGCGCGTCCCCGCCGTTGTCCCCGCTGCCGACCAGCAGCACCACCCGGCTGCCGTACACCCGTCCGAGCAGGTCGGCGCAGGCGGCGGCCAACCCGGCGACGGCCCGCTGCATCAGCGCCCCTTCCGGCAGCCGCGCCATCAGCTCCCGCTCGGCCGCCCGTACCGTCTCCACGCTGTAAGCAGTCCGCATGCCCCGAGTCTCCCCCGGAACCGGCGGGACGCGCATCCGCCCCGCCCCGCCCGTGTCACCCCGCTCACCCCTCGGCGATCACCACCGCCGACGCCACCCCGGCGTCGTGACTGAGCGACACATGCCAGGACCGGACGCCGAGTTCCGCCGCGCAGGCGGCCACGCTCCCCTTCACCTGCAGGCGCGGCCGCCCGTTGTCCTCGACGACGACCTCCGCGTCCGTCCAGAGCAGCCCCGGCGGCGCGCCGAGCGCCTTGGCCAGCGCCTCCTTGGCCGCGAACCGCGCCGCGAGCGAGGCGACACCGCGCCGCTCCCCGCTCGGCAGGAACAACTCCCGCTCGACGAAGAGCCGCCCGGCCAGCCCCGGAGTCCGCTCCAGCGACTCCCGGAACCGGTCGATCTCGGCGACGTCGATGCCAACCCCGATGATGCTCACCAGAGCACCTTACGGCCCGTCAGACGATCGCGGGCCCGGCGCCCCTACCGGTGCCGACTGCCGATCCCGTCCAGCTCGGCAAGGTCCTCGTCGGAGAGCGGGAGTCCCGCGCCTGCGACGTTCTCGCGCAGGTGCGCCACCGACGAGGTGCCGGGAATGAGCAGGATGTTCGGCGACCGGCGCAGCAGCCAGGCCAGGGCGACCGACATCGGCGTCGCGTCCAGCCGGGCGGCCACGGCGGACAGTGCCGTGGACTGCAGCGGGGTGAAGCCGCCCAGCGGGAAGAAGGGCACGTAGGCGATGCCCTGGGCGGCGAGGTCGTCGACCAGCTCGTCGTCCTGGCGGTGGGCGAGGTTGTACATGTTCTGCACGCACACGACCGGCGCGATCGTCTGCGCCTCGGCGACCTGTTCCGGCGTCACGTTGCTCACTCCGAGGTGCCGGACCAGGCCCTGCCGCCGGAGTTCGGCGAGGGCCTCGAAGGGCTCGGCGAGCGAGCCGGGCCGGAACCCCTGGGCGTCGCCGAGCCGGAGGTTGACCACGTCGAGCGAGTCGAGGCCGAGGTCGTCGAGGTTCTCCCGGACGGCGCGGCGCAGGTCCTCGGGCCGCCGGGCGGGGATCCAGCCGCCCTGCCGGTCGCGGACCGCGCCGACCTTGGTCACGACGTGCAGCGACGCGGGGTACGGGTGCAGCGCCTCGTGGATCAGCCGGTTGGTGACGCGCGGCCCGTACGCGCCGGCGGTGTCGATGTGGGTGATCCCGAGGGCGACGGCCTCGCGCAGGACGGCGAGCGCGCCGTCGCGGTCGGTGGGCGGGCCCATGACCCCGGGGCCGGCGAGCTGCATGGCGCCGTAGCCGAGACGGGTGACGGTCAGATCGCCGAGGGCCCAGGTGCCGCCGGGCAGTGAAGCGGAGGGTGTGTTCATGCCGTCGATGCTCACGCGCGGACCCGCCGCGCATCCAATACCGCCGCAGTGTCCTGTCATACCCGTCGGGTATCACCGACGTACGCTGTGGCGATGGACACCTTGGAGACCCGCGAGCTGAGGTACTTCCTGGCGGTCGCCGAGGAGTTGCACTTCGGCCGCGCCGCCGAGCGCCTCGGCATGGCGCAGCCACCGCTGTCCCGGGCGATCCAGCAGCTGGAACGGCGCCTCGGCGTCCGCCTGCTGGACCGCGACCGCCGCGGTGTCTCCCTGACCGGCGCCGGGGAGGTGCTGCTGCACGAGGGCCGCGCGGCCCTCGACGCGACCACCGCCGCCGTCCGCCGCACCCGTCGTGCCGGTGGCGCCGACCGTCCGGACGGCCCCCGCGACCGCCTGGTGCTGGCGGTGAAGGCCGGTGCGTCCCACGAACTGCTGCACAAGCTCCTCGACGCCTACGCGGCCGAGCCCGGCGCCGCCGAGATCGAGGTGCTGCCGACGGGCATGTGCGAGCAGGAGGGAATGCTGCGCGACGGCCGCGCCGACGTGGCGCTCATGCACGCGCCGTTCAACTCCCTCGCCGGGTTCGACAGCGAGGAGCTGACGACCGAGGGGCAGATCGCCGTCCTGCCCGCCGGTCACCCCCTCGCGGCCCACCGGACGCTGTCCCTGGCCGATGTCGGCGACATCCCCGGGCTGCCGCTCGCCCGCTGGCCCCGGCACGGCACGTACCCGCCCGGCCCGGGCCCGGAGATCCGCGACCAGACACAGCTGGCCCAGCTGATCGCCCTCGGGCGCACCGTGACCGTCCTGCCCGACTCGGCCCGCGCCTGGCTGTGGGCCGAGCACGCCGCTGTCCCGCTGACCGACGCGCCTCCCGTGGTCACCCACATCGCCTGGCCCGCGCACAGCCGCTCCCTGGCCCTCGCCGCCCTGGTCCGCACGGCCACCCGGCTGTGACCCCCACCGGGCCCGCCGTCGGGACGGGCCCGCTCTCCTCTCCTCTACTCCACCGTCACCGACTTGGCGAGGTTCCTCGGCTGGTCCACCTCGTTGCCCCGGGCGGTGGCCAGTTCGCAGGCGAAGACCTGCAGCGGGACCGTCGCGACCAGCGGCTGGAGCAGGGTCGGGGTGGCGGGGATCCGGATCAGGTGGTCGGCGTACGGTACGACCGCCTCGTCACCCTCCTCCGCGATGACGATGGTGCGGGCGCCCCGGGCCCGGATCTCCTGGATGTTGGACACGATCTTGTCGTGCAGCACCGAGCGGCCGCGCGGCGACGGGACCACGACCACCACCGGCAGGTCCGCCTCGATCAGTGCGATCGGCCCGTGCTTCAGCTCGCCCGCCGCGAAGCCCTCGGCGTGCATGTACGCCAACTCCTTGAGCTTCAGGGCGCCTTCGAGGGCGACCGGGTAGCCGACGTGCCTGCCGAGGAACAGCACGGTCTTCTTGTCCGCCAGCGACCGGGCCAGCGCCCGTACCGGCTCCATGGTCTCCAGGACCCGCTCGACCTCGCCGGAGATGTGCGAGAGGTCCCGGATCACCGCGCTGATCTCGTCGCCCCACTTGGTGCCCCGCACCTGGCCGAGGTACAGCGCCACCAGGTAGCAGGCCACCAGCTGGGTCAGGAACGCCTTCGTGGAGGCGACCGCGACCTCCGGCCCGGCGTGCGTGTACAGCACGGCGTCCGACTCGCGCGGGATCGTGGAGCCGTTGGTGTTGCAGATGGCGAGGACCTTCGAGCCCTGCTCGCGGGCGTGCCGGAGGGCCATCAGGGTGTCCATGGTCTCGCCGGACTGGGAGATGGCGATGACCAGCGAACGCGAGTCCAGGATCGGGTCCCGGTACCGGAACTCGCTGGCCAGCTCCACCTCGCACGGGATGCGCGTCCAGTGCTCGATGGCGTACTTGGCGATCAGGCCGGCGTGGAAGGCCGTACCGCAGGCGACGATGACGACCTTGTCGACCTCGCGCAGTTCGGCGGCGCTGATCCGGACCTCGTCGAGCGTCAGCGAGCCGTTCGCGTCGATGCGGCCCAGGAGGGTGTCGGCGACCGCCTTGGGCTGCTCGGCGATCTCCTTGAGCATGAAGTAGTCATAGCCGCCCTTTTCCGCCGCCGACGCGTCCCAGTCGACGTGGTACGAGCGGACGTCCGCCGGGGCGCCGTCGAAGCCCGTCACCCTCACGCCGTCCCGGCGCAGCTCCACCACCTGGTCCTGGCCCAGCTCGACCGCCGACCGCGTGTGCGCGATGAACGCGGCGACGTCCGAGGCGAGGAAGGCCTCGCCCTCTCCGACGCCCACCACCAGCGGGGAGTTCCGGCGCGCGCCGACGACCACGTCCGGCTCGTCGGCGTGCACGGCGACCAGCGTGAACGCGCCCTCCAGGCGCCGGCACACCAGCCGCATCGCCTCGGCGAGGTCGGCGGTGCCGGAGAACTCCTCCGCGAGCAGGTGCGCGACCACCTCGGTGTCCGTCTCGGAGCCCAGGTCGTGGCCGCGCTCGGCCAGTTCGCCCCGCAGCGCGGCGAAGTTCTCGATGATCCCGTTGTGGACGACGGCGACCCGGCCGGCGTTGTCGAGGTGCGGATGCGCGTTGGCGTCCGTCGGCCCGCCGTGGGTGGCCCAGCGGGTGTGCCCGATGCCGGTGGCACCCGTCGGCAGCGGCCGCTCCGTCAGTTCCTTCTCCAGGTTCACGAGCTTCCCGGCCTTCTTCGCCGAGGCCAGCCCGCCGTCCGCGAGCACCGCGACGCCCGCCGAGTCGTACCCCCGGTACTCCAGCCGCTTGAGCCCGGCGACCACCACATCGAGCGCAGACTGCGCCCCCACGTATCCCACGATTCCACACATGAGCGGCAGCCTAGGTGCCGACCCTCGCCCGAACACGGCGCAGCGTGCCCGAAATCGGAAATTAAACCGGCATTCGAGACCGGCCGGCGTCGCACCACCGCGGGGCCCGGCTGTGACAGGTCCGGTACCGCGTCCACCGGGCGCACTGCCCGCGACAGAAGGAATGGGGAGCAATGACAAAGCTCGTGTCCTTCCCGTCGAACGGTCCGGGAGAGGACCTCGACTGGTTCGCCACTTCCGCCCTCTTCGACGACGTGGCCGCCTTTGTCCTCCGGTATGTGACGGACGACCGGGCCAGGCGCGACATCGCCGCGGGTGCCGCATCGGGCCATGTGTTCGTCGGTGACCTCCCGGAGCCGGATCAGACGAATGTCCTGACCGCACTGCGCGACGTGTTTCCCGGTCACGTCGATTCCGAGATCTATCCGCCGCAGGTGACCGCCGGGATGGCCGACCCGGAGATCTTCGTCGCGCGCGCGAAGGCGCTCGCGCGGATGGCGGGCCGGAGTCTCGCCCTGCGCGGCGCCTCCGGAGCCGTGCCGGACAGCGCGGGCCGAGGGCCCACGGCGTCCACGTGACCGACCCCACCTCCCACCCCGTTCAAACTCCGTTAACAATGGAATGTGATCTCTCCGGTCTCCCCGATGCCCCGGAGCGCCCACCGGCACAGGCCGGAGGCGACTCCCTACGTCGACCTCACCCGCTCCGAGTGGAGCGCGCTGCGCGACAAGACGCCGTTGCCGCTCACCGCCGAGGAGGTCGAGAAGCTGCGCGGTCTCGGCGACGTCATCGACCTCGACGAGGTGCGGGACATCTATCTCCCGCTGTCACGCCTGCTCAACCTGTACGTCGGTGCCACGGACGGCCTGAGAAGCGCCCTGAACACCTTCCTGGGCGAGCAGGGCTCCCAGGCCGGCACCCCGTTCGTCATAGGCGTCGCCGGCTCGGTGGCCGTCGGGAAGTCCACCGTCGCCCGGCTGCTGCAGGCCCTGCTCTCCCGCTGGCCCGAGCACCCCCGCGTCGAGCTGGTCACCACGGACGGCTTCCTGCTGCCGACCAAGGAGCTCGAAACCCGCGGCCTGATGTCCCGCAAGGGCTTCCCCGAGTCGTACGACCGCCGGGCCCTGACCCGCTTCGTCGCCGACATCAAGGCCGGCAAGGACGAGGTCACCGCCCCCGTCTACTCCCACCTCATCTACGACATCGTCCCGGACCGGAAGCTCACCGTCCGCCGCCCGGACATCCTGATCGTCGAGGGCCTCAACGTCCTCCAGCCCGCCCTGCCCGGCCAGGACGGCCGCACCCGGGTCGGTCTCGCCGACTACTTCGACTTCAGCGTGTACGTCGACGCGAGCACCGAGGACATCGAACGCTGGTACCTCAACCGGTTCCGCAAGCTGCGCGCGACCGCCTTCCAGAACCCGGACTCGTACTTCAGGAAGTACACCCAGGTCTCCGAGGACGAGGCCGTCGACTACGCCCGCGGCCTCTGGCGCACCATCAACAAGCCCAACCTGGTGGAGAACATCGCCCCGACCCGCGGCCGCGCCACCCTCGTCGTCCGCAAGGGCCCGGACCACAAGGTGCAGCGGCTGCGGCTCCGCAAGCTCTAGAGCGCCCGTTGAAGGCAGCCCGTCAAAAGCCGCCTGTTAAAAAGGCGTCATGCTGCATCTGCGCCTGATCACCCCGGCCGGACTGACGGACGAGGTGGTCCGGCTGATCGAGACGACCGTGGGCACCACGCACCTGGTCGTACTGCCGGGCGCCGCCCGCAATCCGGCCGGGGACGTGGTGATGTGCGACGTGGCCCGCGAGGCCGGTGACGAACTCATCAGCGGGCTGCGGGCGTTGGACCTCGACCGCACCGGCTCGATCGCCGTCGAGGACATCGACCTGAGCCTCTCCCACCGCGCCGACAAGGCCGAGGCGGAGGCCCCCGGCGAGGGCGCGGACGCGGTGCTGTGGGAGGGGCTGACCGAGGCGACCCACGAGGAGTCGACGCTGTCGGCCACCTACCTCGCCTTCATCACGCTGGCCACGATGATCGCGGCCTGCGGTGTCGTCCTGGACAACGCGATCCTGATCGTGGGGGCGATGGCGGTGGGCCCGGAGTTCGGCCCGCTGGCGGGCATCTGCACGGCACTCGTGCAACGCCACCCCCGCCTGGCGCTGCGCTCCCTGACCGCGCTCCTGGTCGGCTTCGCGGCGGCCATGCTCGTGACGGTCGGGTTCACCTACCTCATGGACGGCCTCGGCCTGTTCACCAAGGTGCAGTTGGCGGCGGAACGCCCGAACACCAACTTCATCTACCGCCCCGACGCCTTCTCGTTCGTGGTCGCGGTGCTGGCCGGCATCGCCGGCATACTCTCCCTGACCTCGGCGAAGTCCGGCGCCCTGGTGGGCGTGGCCATCTCGGTGACCACGGTCCCGGCAGCCGCGAACGCGGCAGTGGCCTTCGCCTTCACGGAGTACCGGCAGGCGTGGGGTTCGGCGGAACAACTGCTGCTGAACCTGCTGGGCATCATCCTGGCAGGCACGGCGACACTGGTGACCCAGAAATGGCTCTGGAAGAAGCCGGCCCGAGGGTCAGCGCCCCTTTAGGGGCGCGGGGAACTGCGCGACCAGCCACCGCGAACCCGCGGCCCGCAACGCACACTCCCCGGCACCCCGACCCCGGAACCCGGAACCTCGAACCCCGAACTACCCCAGCGCAGACTTGACGGCGTCAGCCAGCCGCCCCGCCACCGACCGCGCCTGCTCGATATCAGCAGCCTCGACCATCACCCGCACCAGCGGCTCGGTCCCCGAGGGACGAAGCAGGACCCGGCCCGTCTCCCCCAGCTCCCGCTCCGCCTCGGCGACGGCGGCAGCAAGGTCGGCCGAGGTCCGCACCCGCGACCTGTCCACGTCGGGCACATTGATCAGCACCTGCGGCAGCCGCTCCATCACGCCGGCCAGCTCCCGCAGCGACCGCCCGGTCTCGGCGACCCGCGCCGCCAGCAGCAGCCCGGTCAGCGTGCCGTCGCCGGTCGTCGCGTGGTCGAGGATGATGACGTGGCCGGACTGCTCGCCGCCGAGGGCGTAGCCGTGCTCCTTCATCTCCTCCAGCACGTACCGGTCGCCGACCGCGGTCTGCACGAGGTGCAGCCCCGCCCGCTCCAGCGCCAGCTTGAAGCCGAGGTTGGACATGACGGTGGCGACGACGGTGTCGGAGCGCAGCTCGCCCCGCTCCCGCATGGCGAGCGCGAGCACCGCGAGGATCTGGTCGCCGTCGACCTCCTCGCCGGTGTGGTCGACGGCCAGGCACCGGTCCGCGTCCCCGTCGTGCGCGATGCCGAAGGCGGCGCCGTGCTCGACGACCGCGGCCTTGAGCTTGCCGAGGTGGGTGGACCCGCAGCCGTCGTTGATGTTGAGCCCGTCCGGCTCCGCGCCGATGGTGACGAGCTCGGCACCGGCCCGGCGGAACGCCTCCGGCGAGACCCCCGCGGCCGCGCCGTGCGCCTCGTCCAGGACGATCTTCAGTCCGTCGAGCCGGTTCGGGAGCGCGCCGAGGAGATGGCCGACGTACTGCTCGAAGCCCTCGTCGTACGGCCGGATCCGGCCGACGCCCGATCCGGTGGGCCGCTCCCAGGGCTCGCCGTGCCGGTGGGACTCGTACACCGCCTCGATCTTGTCCTCCAGCTCGTCGGCGAGCTTGTGGCCGCCGCGGGCGAAGAACTTGATCCCGTTGTCGGGCATGGCGTTGTGGCTGGCGGAGAGCATGACGCCGAGGTCGGCGCCGAGCGCGCCGGTCAGGAACGCGACGGCCGGCGTCGGGAGGACCCCCACGGTCAGGACGTCGACGCCGGCGCTGGCCAGGCCGGCGACCACGGCCGCCTCCAGGAACTCCCCGGACGCCCGCGGATCCCGTCCGACGACCGCCGTCGGCCGGTGGCCCTCGAACGTGCCCGACTCGGCCAGCACGTGCGCCGCCGCGACGGACAGGCCGAGCGCCATTTCGGCGGTCAGGTCCGCGTTGGCGACACCGCGCACGCCGTCCGTGCCGAAGAGTCGTCCCACTTGTCCTCCTGAAGAAGCGTCCTTGCTGCCAGGGAATGATGGCAGGCGCTTGGTCACTCGATCACACCAGCCTTTGAGCGTCTTGTGTCGTTATACGCCCTTGGCTGGGATAAACGAACGCCCCGACGGCACATGTGGCGTGCCGCCGGGGCGTTCGGAGTACGTGCAGGCAGCTGGTGATTAGCGCTTGCTGTACTGCGGGGCCTTGCGGGCCTTCTTGAGACCGGCCTTCTTGCGCTCGACCGCACGGTCGTCGCGCTTGAGGAAGCCGGCCTTCTTGAGCGGGCCGCGGTTGTTGTCGACGTCGGCCTCGTTCAGCGCGCGGGCGACACCGAGACGGAGCGCACCGGCCTGACCGGAGACACCGCCACCGGCGATGCGGGCGACGACGTCGTAACGGCCCTCGAGCTCCAGCACCTTGAAGGGCTCGTTGACTTCCTGCTGGTGCACCTTGTTGGGGAAGTAGTCCTCAAGGGTGCGACCGTTGATCTTCCACTTGCCGGTGCCCGGGACGATCCGGACGCGGGCGATGGCGTTCTTGCGACGGCCCAGGCCGGCGGCCGGCTGCGGGTCGCCGAAGCGGGACGCGAGGGACTCGGAGGTGTACTCGCCCTCGACGGGGACGTCCGACTCCGTGGTGTAGCTGTCGATGTCAAGCTCTTCGAGCGGCTGCTCGGCAGTGGTCTCGGCCACGATGCTCCTCAGATTCTCTTCAGTCTTAGGGGGTGGCCGGAACTACTGCGCGACCTGGGTGATCTCGAACGGCACCGGCTGCTGCGCAGCGTGGGGGTGCACGTCACCCTTGTAGACCTTCAGCTTCGAGAGCATCTGACGGCCCAGCGTGTTCTTGGGGAGCATGCCCTTGACGGCCTTCTCGATGGCCTTCTCGGGGTTCTTGTCCAGCAGCTCGTCGTAACGGACGGAGCGCAGACCACCCGGGTAGCCGGAGTGGCGGTACGCCATCTTCTGGGTCCGCTTGTTGCCGGACAGGTGCACCTTGTCGGCGTTGATGATGATGACGAAGTCACCGGTGTCGACGTGGGGGGCGTAGATCGGCTTGTGCTTGCCGCGGAGAAGGGACGCGGCGGTGGTGGCGAGACGGCCCAGGACGACGTCCTGGGCGTCAATGACGTGCCACTGGCGAGTCACATCGCCGGGCTTGGGGCTGTACGTACGCACTTCGCAGCCTTCTTCTTCAGTGGATGGGTGCTGACACATGGCATCACTGAAGCGATCGTGCAGCTGGGGACGACAATGCCGGGACGCTGCCCGTATGCCGCCCACTGGTAACTGCTCCAGGGAACCTAGGTAGAGGCCACTCCCGTGAGAATGAGCGAGCCAATACACAACGAAGAGCTAGCGTACCGGGGTGCCCCCGGAAGGGTCAAAACGAGCTCGCGCGACCCTGCGGGACGAGCGATCGTCGACATTGGCGGAAACCTGTGGCGCGCGGCCGCACCGGGATGCGCCGTCCTGCCCCCAAAGGTCCCCTATCACCGTTCGTACAGTCGCACCGGCACCCCCCTCCCCCCGTCTAAGATGCGCCCCATGAGTTATGGGCAGGGGGGACCTCAGTCCCAGTGGGATCCGTGGAAACCGCAGTCTCAGCAGCCCTGGAGCAGCGGGACCGGCCAGACTCCGGACTGGGCATCGCTCGCCGAGGCCTCGGAAACCCGGAACAAGCGGCGCAGGGTGTTCTTCATCGGCGGCGGCGTGGTCGCCACGCTGGCGATCGGCACCGCCGTCGCCATGGCCGTGGTGTCCGCGAACGGCGACGACAACGCCTCCGGCACGCCCACCAACCTGCCCGCGAGCGCCTCGCTGCCCAGCGACTCGGCCGACTCGACGCCGTCCTTCGCGCCGACCAGCGCGCCGCCGCCGCTGGACCCGGAGGAGTTCATAGGCAACGTGAAGAAGGACACGGCGCCGCTCAGCGCCGAGACCCTCTTCCCGGGCACCCAGCTGACCATGGGCGAGACGGTGTACAAGAAGGGCCCCACGGCCGACACCAAGAAGTGCGCGACGGCCGCCAAGGGCACCCTCCCGAGCGTCTTCACCAAGAACGACTGCACCCGCCTGCTGCGTGTCACCTACTACAAGGACGGCGTCGCGGTCACGGTCGGCGTGGCCGTCTTCGACACCGAGGCACAGGCGAGCAAGGCCAAGACCGAGGCCGACAAGAAGGGCTTCGTCACCGCCCTGGCCGGCTCCGGCGTGAAGGCCTTCTGCGACTCCGGCGTCTGCCGCACGACGACCAATTCGTACGGCCGCTACGCCTACTTCACCACCGCCGGTTTCCTCAACGGCAAGGACGTCACCACCAAGGACACCAAGGTCTTCCAGGCCGGCGACGACCTGGCCGAGTTCACCTTCCGCCAGATCCACCGCCGCGGCGAGGCCCAGGCGTCGGCGGCGGCCCAGAACTAGCGGGTCACCGCGCCCCTCCGCCCGGGGGCGAATCGCCGGACCCCGTCCCCTTCGAGGCAGAATCTCCTCGGGGTGCACCGGGGAGGGGTCGGGGAGATGGACATGCGCGGCCGGGTTCGGCTCGTGGGGGCCGGGGTGGCGGCGGGGCTGCTCGCGCCCCTGACATGGTGGGCCACCCGGCCCGAGGCCACCGGTGACGACGGCGGCCCGCGTCCGGTCCCCGCGGACCTGCGCGCACGGGACCCGCACGCGACCCCCGCCGCCCGCCGGGTCTACGCCCTGCTCGCCGGACTGGAGAACCGGGCGCGGCGCGGCGAGCCGTCCCGGACGGTCATCGGCCAGCACGTCGAGCTGCAGAACGAGCGCTACAACGCGTCGTACGGCGACTACCGGGGCACCAAGCAGCCCGGCTACTACTACAAGAAGGCCCGCGACATCACCGGCAGGCTCCCGGGGTTCGTGGAGATGGACCTGGGGCCCGGGTACGGGCAGCCGGGCTGGGCGGTGGGCGAGCCGCGCTCCTACTCCCGCTCGTCGTGGCCGAGCTGCCGCAGGTACTGGGGGTACGTCGACGACGCGGTGGACCTGGCGCTCGGGGTGTGGGCCGGGCTGCCGCGGCCGGCGGACGGGTCGTACCACCCCTCGGGCACGCACGTCGACTGCGCCTCCGGGACCCGGGTGAGCCTGCCACAGAACGGGGGCGGCCCGGCGGGCATCGTCGGCTTCTCCTTCCACCAGCCCTACCCGGGCAGCACCGTCAAGGGCTTCGAGCAGACCCGGTACCAGAACTCCCCGGCGGCCCGGGACAGCGGCTGGTTCGGCCGGGTGGTCACCCCGGGCACCGCCGAGCACCAGGCCCTGCTGCTGAACCTGGACTATCTGGCCGACCACCTGGGGTACCTCGCGGAGCACGGGGTGCCGGTCCTGCTGCGGCCGTACCACGAGATGAACGCCAGGCCGGGGCACGGATTCTGGTGGGCGGGGCAGGATCCGGCCGCCTACCGGAAGCTGTGGCATGTCACATACGACCACCTCGTGGGCGGCCGCGGTCTGCACAACCTCCTCTTCGTCTGGTCCCCCAGCGCCTGGGAGGGCACCTTCGCACGCGAGCCCGGCGACTACTACCCGGGCGGGCGGTACGTCGACGTCGTGGGCGTGGACGACTACAGCGACACCCCGCAGCGGCCGTTCGGGGGCAAGCGCTGGACCGAGGTCTGGTACCGGGGCCTGGAGCGCTACGACCGGCCCCGCGTCATGGCCGAGTCCTTCCACGTCCCGCTCGGCTCCGCTCAGCGCAGCACACTTTCGGACACGCCCTGGGTGCTCTGGACGGTATGGGGACAGGCTCTGACATACGCCAATGTCTCCGGCACAAGCGGAAAGAACACTCTGGAAGACGTAAAAGCGACTTATGCGTCTTCGCAGGTCATCACCGGCGCCGGGGGCGGCCGGACGAGTTTCGACTGGACTTGGTTGCACAAGACATAGGTTTATTACTTTCCCACTACATCTTGCTCACCAGTGCTTCTTGGCTGATTCTTACGTGGCAGGATTTGATTTCTTGTACGGCCGGGGCGCAGGAAGCCCGGGGGGGCATCTGAGCCGGCCGCAGAACGCCGAAGAAGGCGCCGGGGGGCAACACAAACGGCCCGGAGCGGGACGGATGAGACGAGGTTTCTCGTGTCACCGACACCCGTCACCGAGCCATGCCCGCTCGGCCGCCGCCGAACTCACGGAAGAGCATGTAGCCGTATGGCATCGACAGTGGTCGACGGGGGAGCCCCGCATTCGCGACACAACGCGAAGCTGGCCAAACGCACTGCCGAGTGGAAACCGGGCATCCTGCCGTTCCTGATCCCGCTCGTGTTCCTGACTCTCTTCAGCCTGTGGTCCTACACGCCCAGCGACTCGCCGCTGGCCTGGCTGATCACCATCTGCTGGGCACTGCCGGTGCCCGGGGTACTCGTGTCGATCCAGGGCTTCCTGCTGATCCGCCGCCGGATCCGCAAGGCCCATCTGATGACCCCGCCGGCCCTGGTCGAGCAGGACTTCCTGACCGTGCTGGTGCCGACCATCGGGCGCCACGACACCTACCCGGCCCTGGAACGCTCGGTCCTCTCCTACGTGGAGCACCTGCCGGAGTGGTTCCCGTACATGCGCGTGGACGTGCTCACCGAGGAGGGCTGCGAGGCCGCCGAGCGCATCGACGCGCTGGCCGCGACCAGCCACCTGATCCGCGTGGTCACGGTCCCGAAGGCCTACCAGACCAAGAACGGCACCCGCTTCAAGGCCCGCGCCAACAACTACGCCCACGAGCTGCGCATCGAGGAGGGCGAGGCCCTCGAGCACGTGTGGGTGCTGCACATGGACGACGACACCGGGGTGGGTCCCGACACCTCCGCGTCCCTCGCCCAGTTCATCAACCGGCAGCGCCGTGCGGCCCCCGAAGAGGTCAAGCACATGGCGCAGGGCATCCTGACGTACCCGCGCGAGAACGCGGTGTCCCTGCTCACCTGGTTCGCCGACGCGATCCGCCCCGCCGACGACATCGCCCGGTTCCGCGCCTTCACCGGCCTCGGCACCCCGGCCGCCGGTGTGCACGGCGAGCTGCTCGTCATCCGCGCCTCCATCGAGGCGGAGATCGGCTGGGACTTCGGCCCCAAGGAGATCGTCGAGGACGCCCGGCTGGCCCTGACCTTCTGCCGCCTCTACCCGGGCCGCAGCGACTGGTTCAACGGCCGCTGCTACGGCGCCTCGCCCGCCAACACCCAGGACTTCATCAAGCAGCGCGAGCGCTGGGCCTGGGGCCTGGTCGCCCTCTGCTTCAACCGCAAGGTGCCGCTGCGCTACCGCTGGTTCCTGACCATCTGCGTGACGAGCTGGATCCTCGGTCCGCTGCAGCACGTCGGCACGATCCTGTTCGTGGCCTGGTTCATCGGCGACATGAACACCTCACCCGTGACCCAGTCCGTGGTCATCCTCTGGTCGGTCAGCTTCGCCTACGTGATCTGGGCGTACTGGGAAGGTCTCCGGCTCAACGCGATCGCCTCCGTCAACGGCAAGCGCAGGTGGTGGGAGCCCATGGCCGTCCTGGTCATGCTCCCCTTCTTCTCCCTCATCGAGGGCATCGGCGGCATCAAGGGCCTGTGGAAGTTCATCCGCCGCGAGGAGAACAAGTTCGTCGTCATCGCCAAGCCCGCCTGACCCGGAAGAGACCCCACACTCATGAAGCGCGCACGCCTGCCCTTGCTCGCCGTGCTCCCCGTCACCGTCATCGCCCTCGTGGTGGCGACCCCCTTCGTGGTCGGCGACCACCCGCTGCAGTGGTCGTCCGGCTCGTTCATGCCCCACCTGGTGCTCGACGGCAAGGAGCCCAGCGGGCCGGCCGGCTCCACGAGCGGCGACGGCAAGACCTCCGCGGCCACCTCGCCGACCACCGAGGTCGCCACGGTGGACAAGGAGTGGAAGGAGGGGATGCCGCAGTGGGGCGCCCAGCTCTACTGGGAGGACAACCCCAAGCACTCCCTCGCCTACATCGAGAAGCAGGCCCGCCTGCACGCGAACTACCTGGTCGGACTGCACGCCAACTCGGTCAGCGTCTCCTTCCCGTTCTTCACCGGGAAGCTCGCCTCGACGGCGGTCAGCCGGGGTGACAAGACCCCGACCCCCGACCGGCTCGCGCGCGTCCTGGAGATCTTCCACGAGGCCGGGCTGCGCACCACGATCCGGCCGCTGATGGACGAGCACTCCCTGAAGTCCGAGAAGGGCTGGCGCGGCTCCATCAAGCCCGCCGACCGCAGCGCCTGGTTCGCCTCGTACGAGAAGTTCGTCACCCCGTACCTGAAGGCGGCGGAGAGCGAGAAGGCGGCCACGTTCGTCATCGGCACCGAGCTGAACTCCCTGGAGGGCGACGCGCACTGGGAGACCGTCGTGGACGACGCCGAGAAGCTGTTCAGCGGCGAGGTCGCCTACGACGCGAACTGGGACAACTACGTCGAGGGCCCGATCACCATGCCGGTGACCCACCTCGGCATCGACGCCTACTTCCCGGTCAAGGTCGACGACGACGCCTCGGTGCAGACCCTGGTCGACGGCTGGAACAAGTGGCTGGACAGGAAGGCCACCGGCCCCCTCCCCAAGATCACCGTCGCCGAGGCCGGCATCGGCGCCATGAACGGCGCCTACCACGCCCCGGGCGACTTCTACACCAAGCGGGCGGTCAACCCGAAGGTGCAGGCCAACTGGTACACCGCCGTCTGCAAGGTCGTCCAGGAACGGAAGATGAGCGGCGTCTACTGGTGGTCGATCTACTTCGACGACGACCCCGACACCAAGCCCGACGACAAGGTCGCCTCCCGGCTCGACTTCGCCGGCCGCCCCCAGTCCGAGAAGGCGATCAAGACCTGCTTCACCTCGGACTACGCAGGCCCCGGAACCACCACCAGCTGACCAGCGAGGCACTCATGCAGGAAGCCATCATTCTGGTGGGCGGCAAGGGAACCCGCCTGCGCCCACTGACCAACCACACCCCGAAGCCGCTGCTCGGCGTCGCGGGCTCCTCCTTCATCCGCCACCAGGTGGCCAAGCTGATGGACGCCGGTGTCGAGCACCTGGTGTTCGCCACGTCCTACCTCGCCGGCCTCTTCGAGGAGGAGTTCCGGGGCTTCTCCCGGGACCTGGACATCTCCTACGCCGTCGAGGAGGTCCCGCTCGGCACGGGCGGGGCGATCCGCAACGCCGGACGGCTGCTGCGCGTCCCGGCCGACGCCCCGGTGCTCGTCCTCAACGGCGACATCCTCTCCGGCGTGGACCTGCGCGGCGTCCTGGCGTACCACGAGGCCAACGCGGCCGACGTGACGCTGCACCTCACCCGCGTCGCCGACCCCCGGGCCTTCGGCCTGGTGCCCACCGACCGGTCCGGCCGGGTGCTGTCCTTCCTGGAGAAGCCGAAGACCCAGGAGGAGTGCGTCACCGACCAGATCAACGCCGGCTGCTACGTCTTCCGCCGGTCCGTCCTGGACGCCATCCCCGGCGACCGGGAGGTCAGCGTCGAGCAGGAGACCTTCCCCCGGCTCGTCGCGGGCGGCGGGCGGGTCTTCGGCCACACCACGGACGACTACTGGCGCGACCTCGGCACCCCGCTGGCCTTCGTCCAGGGGTCGGCCGACCTGGTCACAGGGCGGACCACCTCGCCGCTGGTGGGACCGCCGGCCGAGGCATTGATCCACCCCACGGCCACCGTGCACCCGAGCGCCCGCGTCACGGGCGGCTCGACGGTCGGCCCGCACGCGGTCATCGGCCCGCGCGTGGTCGTCGACCGCTCCATCATCGGCGCGCACGTCACCGTGGCCGAGGGCACCAGGATCCACGAGTCCGTGGTCGACCACGACTCCTCGATCGGCAACGAATCGTTTCTCCGCGAGGTCGTGGTGGGCTGCCACGCCCACGTCGGCGCCGAGAACGAGCTGCCCGCCCAGCTGCGGTTGTCGTGCGGCATCCGCATTCCCAGCCAAGGGGTGCGCGTCAGCGGTACGGCTGCCGCCTGCCTGACGGCCCACTGAAGTCGCCGGTCCGACCGGACACAGTTACTGGAGAACCGTTGACCCGCCATCGCTCCCCGGCCACGCAGACGGAACGCCTGCGCAAGTACCGGCCGGACATCCAGGGCCTGCGCGCCGTCGCCATCATGATGGTGGTCACGATGCACGTCGGCCTGCTCGACATCCACGGCGGCGTGGACGTCAGCTTCGTGCTGAGCGGCTTCCTCATCGGCAGCCAGCTCCTCGCGGAGATCGAGAAGACCGGCAAGGTGTCGCTGAGCAAGTTCTGGGCGCGCCGGATGCGGCGGCTCGCCCCTGGCATGGCCGTCGTCGTGATCACCACGGCGGCCGTGGCCTGGCTCTACGCCAGCCCGCTCAGGTTCCGCGAGACCATGAAGGACGGTCTCAGCGCGGCGCTCAGCTTCATGAACTGGCGCCTCGTGGAGACCGGCACGGACTACTTCGCGAACGACGGGACGCAGTCCCCGTACCAGCACTTCTGGTCGCTGGGCATCGAGGAGCAGTTCTATGTGGCCGCCCCGATCGTCCTCGTCGTCACGGCCTGGCTGTCCCGCAAGATCTTCCGGAACCGCGCCCTGGTGGCACTGTTCCTGATGACCGCGATCGCCGGGTCGCTGTACCTGTCGGTCAAGCAGACCGCCGAGAACCAGCCCCTCGCCTACTTCGGCACCCAGACCCGTATCTGGGAGCTCGCCTCCGGCATCCTGCTGGCCCTCGGCGCCCCGCTGCTCTCCCGCATGAACCAGGGGCTGGCGGCGGTGATCTCCTGGCTGGGCCTGGTGACCACCATCGGCACCGCGCTCCTCATCACCAAGGAGACCCCCCTGCCGGGCTACGCGGTGGCCGGCCCCGTACTGGGCGCGTGCATGATCATCGCCGGCGGCTGCGCCAACCCCCGCCTCGGCGTGGAGCGGATCCTGCACAACCCGGTGACCGACTACGTCGGCAACGTGAGCTACGGCTGGTACCTCTGGCACTGGCCGATCCTGGTCCTGTGGCCCGACGTCGTGGGCCGGGACATCACCTACTCGGACCGCTTCCGGGTGCTCTCCCTGTCCTTCATCCTGGCCGTCCTCATGTACTACGTCGTCGAGGCCCGGTTCCGGAACAACCCGCAGCTGGTGGCGACCCCCTGGAAGGGCATCTTCGCCGGCGGCACGGCCACCGCCGGCGCCGCCGCGGCCACGGCGTGCGCCCTGTTCGTCCCGCTCAACCTCGCCACCTCGGCCGCCGCCGTGAACGGGGGCGCCACCGGATACGCCGGCGAGGCGTCGGTACGCAAGGCCGTGACCCAGGGCGAGCTGTCGGCGACCGCGCTGAACGCGCTGGCGACCGCCCCCAAGGACGCCACCCACTACGGCTGCATCGACAACACCGACGTCGAGAAGTTCGTCATGCGCGACAACTGCGTCATCGGCGACAAGACCGGGAAGCGCACGATCGTCGTCATCGGCGACTCGCACGCCTGGCAGTGGGGCGACGCCTTCAACGAACTCGGGCAGTCCCTGCACACCAAGGTCGTGACCATGGCGAAGGGCGGCTGCTCCCCCGAGGTCTACGCCATCAAGAACCCCGAGCTGAACCGCGAGTACTCCGAGTGCGACAGCTGGCGGGAATCGGCGTTCAAGAGCATCGCGGACCTCAAGCCGGACGTCATCGTCGTCACCAGCCGCATCCGGCGCGAGGTGACCGAGGCCGGCGCCGAGAAGGCGTTCAAGAAGTTCGAGGCCTCCGGCGCCAAGCTCGTCTACATCACCGACACCCCGCAGCCCGGCCGGAACGTCCCGGACTGCCTCGCCACCCACATCCACGACGTCACGGCCTGCAGCCCCGACGAGAAGACGGCCGTCGAGTACCCCGACTTCCGCGTCATCGAGCAGAAGGTGGCCGAACGCCACGGGGCCACGGTCGTCGACTCACTGCCCGCGTTCTGCGCGGACGACGTCTGCCCGACGGTGATCGCCGACCAGATCGTCTACTTCGACAACAGCCACATGACCGGCAGCTACGCCAAGTCGCTGGCGCCCTTCCTCAAGCCGACCGTCAAGAAAGCCCTGGCCGGCTGAGCCTCAGACCGTCCGCACCCGTACCCGGCGAGCCTGCCGCTGCCGTTCCAGCAGCTGGTCGGCCGCCGGGTACGCGACCTCCTCCAGGGTCAGCCCGTGCGGCCGTACGACGTGCACGGCGCTGTCCCGCACCCCCGCGTCCAGCACCTTCCGCGGCCACTCCACGCCCCGGTGCCCGTCGCCCACGAACAGCAGCGCGCCGACCATCGACCGCACCTGGTTGTGGCAGAAGGCGTCGGCCCTGACCTCGATCTCGACGACCCCGTCGCCGCGCCGGCCCACCCCGAAGCCGAGGATCTCCCGGATCGTCGTCGCCCCTTCGCGCTTCTTGGCGTAGGCGGCGAAGTCGTGCTCTCCGACCAGCGACTTGGCAGCGGCGTCCATGACCTCGACGTCCAGCTCCCAGTCGTGCCACAGCACGTGGTTGCGCAGCAGCGGGTCCACGCCTCCCGGCCGGTCCCCGACCCGGTACACGTACCGCCGCCACAGCGCCGCGAACCGCGCGTTGAACCCGGCCGGCGCCTCGCCGACCGACCACACCCGCACGTCCTTCGGCAGCCGCCCCGCGAGCCGCTTCAGCAGCTTCTCCCGCTGCTCCTCCCACACCCCGGCCGGCAGGTCGACATGCGCCACCTGCCCCCGCGCGTGCACCCCGGCATCCGTCCGCCCGGCCACGGTCAGCTCGTAGACCGTGTCCTGCGACCGCGTGACGACCCGCAGCGCGTCCTCGATCTCCCCCTGCACGGTCCGCTTCCCACCGGCCTGCTTGGCCCAGCCGTGGAAGTGGGTCCCGTCGTAGGACAGGTCGAGACGGATACGCACCTGGCCGGGCTGAACGTCGTCACTCACAGGAGAATCCTCTCAGGGCAAGAAAAGCGGGCCCGCCCCTGGGAAGGGACGGGCCCACTGACGCGCCCCGTCAGGGGCGCGGGACTGCATCGATATGCGGCTCCGCCGCGCGGGCGCGACCAGCCACAACGGACCGGCAGCCAAAGGACGGCTTACGCCTCCTCGGCCTCCGGCTTCGCGTCCTCAACGACCTCGTCGACCTTGGTCTCCTCGACCTTGGTCTCCTCGGCCTCCTTGACCGCACGCTTCGTCGCGGCCTCGGCCTCACCGGTCGCCTGCTGGGCAACCGTCAGCGCCTCGACCAGCTCGATGACAGCCATGGGCGCGTTGTCGCCGCGACGGTTACCGATCTTGGTGATGCGGGTGTAGCCACCGGGACGGTTCTCGTACCGCGGGCCGATCTCGGTGAAGAGCGTGTGCACGATGCTCTTGTCCGTGATGACCTGGAGCACCTGACGACGGTTGTGAAGGTCGCCCTTCTTCGCCTTGGTGACCAGACGCTCGGCGTACGGGCGCAGACGGCGCGCCTTCGCCTCGGTGGTGGTGATACGGCCGTGCTCGAAGAGCGACTTCGCGAGGTTCGCGAGGAGCAGCTTCTCGTGCGCGGCGCTGCCGCCCAGACGGGCACCCTTGGTGGGCTTCGGCATGGTTCTTCTCCTGTGTGTCTGCCCCGGCCGTATCAGGTACCGGAGTCAGTATCCGAGCAGACGGTTGTCTGTCGGAGACCCCGCGCCCCAAGGGGCGCGGGGAACTGCGCGACCAGCCACAACGGTCCCGCAGCCAAGAACGGGCAGTCGGTCCCGAGCTCTTAGTACTGCTCGGTCTCGACGAACCCGGCGTCCGCGTCGTCATCGGCCCCGAAGGCGTCAGCCGCAGCCGTCGGGTCGAATCCGGGCGGGCTGTCCTTGAGCGCCAGGCCCATGCCGGCCAGCTTCGCCTTGACCTCGTCGATGGACTTCGCACCGAAGTTGCGGATGTCCAGGAGGTCCGCCTCGGAGCGCGCAACGAGCTCACCCACGGAGTGGATGCCCTCACGCTTGAGGCAGTTGTAGGAACGGACCGTGAGCTCCAGCTCCTCGATCGGCAGCGCCAGGTCGGCGGCGAGGGCGGCGTCCGTCGGGGACGGGCCCATGTCGATGCCCTCGGCGTCGATGTTCAGCTCGCGGGCGAGACCGAACAGCTCGACCAGGGTCTTGCCGGCGGAGGCCATGGCGTCACGGGGACGCATCGCCTGCTTGGTCTCGACGTCGACGATCAGCTTGTCGAAGTCGGTGCGCTGCTCGACACGGGTCGCCTCGACCTTGTACGTGACCTTGAG